>NZ_JAFMZG010000031.1:0-395912 GCF_049132125.1 Pseudomonas sp. NFX5 | reverse complement strand
TGCACGCCCACGCAATCACCCAGCAACAAGACCACCTCTACCAACGCCAATACGACTACGACAAAACCGGCAACCTCACCCGCCTGCTCGATACGCGCAAAGGCGAACACCACTACCATTACGACCCGTTAGGCCGCCTCACCCGCGCCGACCACTCCCAAGACCTGCAGGAACGCTTCGGCCACACCCCGGCCGGCAACCTGCTCATGCAAGACCGCCCCGGCCCCGATATCGTCGCCGGCAACCGCCTGATGATCCAGGGCGACCGCCACTACGACTATGACGCCTTCGGCAACCTGATCCGCGAACGGCGTGGCCGTGGGCACGCACTCGTCACCGAATACCGCTACGACTGCCAGCATCGGCTGATCGGCATCACCCAACCCAACGGCCAAACCGCCAGTTACCGCTACGACCCGTTTGGGCGGCGCATCAGCAAAACCGTGGACGGCATCACCACGGAGTTTTTCTGGCAAGGCGACAGGCTGATTGCCGAGCACCATGCGGATCGCCATCGCAGTTATCTCTATGAACCCGATAGTTTTAGGCCACTCGCCCTGCTGGAAGGATTCGGCCCAAAAGATACCAAGCCCTACCACTACCAACTCGACCACCTCGGCACGCCACAGGAACTGACAGACCCAGAGGGCGAAATCGTCTGGTCCGCCCACTACCGCGCCTACGGCCAGATCAGCCGACTCGACAAAGGCACAATCTACAACCCGCTGCGTTTCCGGGGTCAGTACTTCGATCAGGAAAGCGGACTGCACTACAACCGCCATCGCTACTACAATCCGGATATTGGGTGTTACCTGACGCCTGATCCGGTGAAGTTGGCGGGTGGGATCAACGCGTACCAGTACGTGCCTAACCCTACGGGTTGGGTAGATCCACTCGGACTGAATGCCCGTTGCACCGGCGTAGTAAAGAAAAATCCAACCTGCGCAATACCTGTTGAACCTCACGCACCTTATGTATCTCGTAAAGGAGCATTCCGCGAAGCAAAAAGAGACGCCAATATACCGACATCGCAACAACCCGATGTATTTATCGACGCTGGCTCTGGCGCAAAAAAACAATACAACACTGTGAAAATGTCAGATATAAATGAAAAAACAATTTTAGATAATTCTGGAAAACCGATTAAGACGAGGGTCTACCAATATACGAGAGCCGATGGTTCCAAAATACTAATACAAGACCATTCAGCAGGGCATAATTTCGGTGCTCAAAACGGAGCAGGCGATCAAGGCTCTCACTTCAACCTACGCCCAATTGATACACCGCGAACCGGCAAAGTCCCGGGAACAAAAGACCACTACCCATTTAAGGATAAAAAATGAAGCATTGGAATGATCTTGAAGGAACCATATTTTTTAATAAATTGTTCAGTCGTCCAATTGAAATTCGCGAGATTTATATACACTCTCTGACGATAGAAAACGACCAACCTTCTCTCAGCATTGGTTTTGACATACCAGACTTTCCAGATTTTTTACCTCCAAAATGGGAGAACAAAGGATACAACACATGCAGGATTGGACTAACCTGTAACGCAATAAGTAACCTGCAGATAACCAATCTTCCTCGCCGGGAAATTTTCATTGCGAAAATAACGCGAGAAAACGAGCACTTTATTTTCAACGCAAAATCAGAAAATGCCTCTATTGAATTTAAATCAAAGTGGCTGTCTATGGCTGGGCCGTCAGTTTATATAAATTGTCCTGAACCAGGAGATCATAGCTGGCCAGCATAAGTTTTGTAGAATAGATGGGAGAAAGGGTTAGATGATTTACATAACAGAAACTATGAGCGCTATAGCCAACCCCAATTCGCCCACCCGCCCACCCCCACCTAAACTCTCCCCATGTTATTTCAACGGACAGAGGGTTCACCATCATGGGCAAACGTCATCCCAATCTCCCCGCCTGGCAATGGCGTAACTACCCGCAAAACCATCAGCACCCGACCAACCTGGCGTTGCACCTGATTGCCGTGCCGTTGTTTATCATCGGGTTTCTGTTGATTGTGTCCGGAGTGTTCAGCCTGAGCCTGGCCAGTTTCGCCATTGGCGTAGTCGGCATCCTCGCTGGCCTGGCGTTGCAGCGTCATGGCCATAGCCTGGAAGCCGAGGCCGGTGAGCCGTTCAGTGATCGTAAAGACGCAGTACAGCGCCTGGTGGTCGAGCAGTTCCTGACGTTCCCGCGCTTTGTGTTGAGCGGTGGCTGGTGGCGTGCCTGGCGGCTGCGCCACCGTCACTGACGATCAGGCGAATACCACCACGGTCTGGCGGCTGAGGGCGATCAACGCACCGGTTGGGCTCCACAGCGCGGCGGCGGCGTGACCGTAGCCGTCGCGCGCATGTTCGATGCTGACGTGGTACTGGCACCAGTCCAGGGTCGTCAATTCCTGCAACGGCTGGATGAATTCGATGGTCCAGGTCAGGGTGCTGCCCGGAGCGGGCTTTTTCAGGTGCGGCAGCAACGCCGGGGGCCAGGCATCGACCAGGGCGAGGATATGCGCTTCGGTCAGCGGTTCTTCCTTCACATCCCCGCGCAAGCGAACCCACCCGCCCATCTCGCGGGATTTATTCCCGGTAAACGGCAAACCGCCAACGCTCCAGCGCATCGCCAGGTGGCGCATGAACTCAGGCGTGACGCCTTTGATATAGGGCAGTTCCTGGCACTCATCCCAGTGCTTGAACGTCGGCGGCGGCTCGCTGGCCACATCGATTTCCGACTCGCGGGATGCGCCAAAACTTGCCTGTACCAGGGTCGCGACCTCACCGTTCTGCACAACACGGCCGAGCAACTGGCTGACCGCCTTGCCTTCACGCAACACTTCGACTTGATAGCTGGCGGGTACATCGGGCGCGACCGGGCCAACGAAGGTGATCGCAAGCGAGCGCAATGGGCGGTCCGTCGGCACCTGGGCGCGCAAGGCTTCGTATTGCAACGCAGCAACCAGGCCACCGAACGTGGCGCGGCCCTGGGCCCATTCAGCGGGAATGGTGACATCCAGCGGGTTGCTTCGGGCGGCGTCGAGCAAATCACTAAAGCGCATGGCGACCTCACATCAAAAGAAACAGATGGGCGATCTTAACCAGCGCGCAGCCAAGGTACAGCGCTTATTCCGGCCAAAAGCCGGACCGATTTAGAAACAATCCGCGCTGAGTTTGTCCAGCACGCGATCCGCCTGCCCTTCGGCCTTGGCCATGGTGCGATGCCAAATCGCAACACAGGGCTGCAGATCGGCTTGATGTTCGGCCTGGGCCAACCATTGCCAGCAGTCATGCCAATCACCCAGTGCCGCTTGGGCTTTCTTCAGGCGTGGCAGGGCATTGGCGGGCAACTTATCCAGCTGGGGGTAAGCCTCGGCGGCATAGCGCACACGCTTGATCAACAAGCGCAAACGGTGGCGATCATGGTCTGGGTCTTTCAGCGCTTGATCGAGTTTCTGCCATTGCCTGGCCAGGCGCTTCTCAATGCGCGGTCGCAAACCCTTGAGCAATTTCTGGTGCTCCGAGGCGCGGATAAAGCGCGGGAATGCATCAAGGATCAGCAGCAGATGGGCAACTTCCGGGCCTTGCGCCACCTGGCGATAGGCGTCGGGTTGCAGGCGCAGGCGTCGATCAGCGGCCTCGTGATAACCATGCTGATGCAAATACGCCGCCAGCACCTCTCGGTCGCGCAGCGGCGTCGTCAACTGGCCGACCGTGCCGGCGGCCAATTCAAGCTGTTCCACACCCGGCAGCCCGCGCAAAGGACGCAACAGACTGCGCAGGCGGCGCACGGTGGTGCGCAGATCATGCAGGGCTTCATCATCGGTGACTGCAGCGAGGCGAGCCTGGCAGCTCAGTAACCCTACTTCCAGGCCAATGACCTGAGCGACTAACTGATCGACCAAAGCTGACATCCTGCCCTCACTCTCAGATGAAAAATCCCACTCTGCTCTGCACGTTAACGCCCGGCGCGCGACTCACGAATATAGAACCGCGCTTTTTCGGCCTTGTTGGCGCAGCCTTCAAACGCCTCGAATTGCTGCTGGGTCTTGGCGCCAGTCAACAACGACAAAGCCTTGGAGTAGCTGACGGTGCCGGCAAAACCTTCGGCCTTGGCCAGGTCGAGCTCTTTCCAGGCGGCATCCAATTGCGAGCCACAGCTGTCGCGGTATGCGGTTTTCCCGGCACAACCCGCCAGGGCCAACATGATCACAGGCACACACATCCAGGCTTTCATCGATGACACCTCAAAATAAAGAAAAACAGTCGTACGCTGTAGACGTTGCCTACAAGAAAAAGTGCCTTGTCCTTAGCCTGAAATCGGTAGTACCTATTGCCAGAGCATACCCGAGCCTGGGCGCTATTCTTGAAAAATATTGCCAGGCGCAACCAAGATTGAAGCGGCCCCCACAATAGGCGCATTGTGGGCCCCCGTTTATGAAGGACATCGACCATGAAGAAACGTGTTGCCTTGGTGTTGGGTTCCGGCGGGGCCCGGGGCTACGCCCATATCGGGGTGATCGAGGAAATCGAACGGCGCGGCTACGACATCGCCTGTATCGCCGGTTGCTCCATGGGGGCCGTGGTGGGCGGGATCTACGCCGCCGGCAAACTGGACGAGTATCGAAACTGGATTGAAAGCCTCGACTACCTCGACGTGCTGCGCCTGGTGGACGTGAGTTTCCGCCTTGGGGCGATTCGTGGCGAAAAGGTCTTCGGGCAAATCCGCAAGATCGTCGGCGAGATCAATATTGAAGAGCTGCGCATCCCCTACACCGCCGTTGCCACCGACCTGACCAACCAACAGGAAATCTGGTTCCAGGAAGGCTGCCTGCACCAGGCCATGCGCGCCTCGGCGGCGATTCCCAGCCTGTTCACCCCGGTGATGCAAGGCAACCGCATGCTGGTGGACGGCGGCCTGCTCAACCCGCTGCCGATCGTGCCGGTGGTGTCGAGCCATTGTGACTTGATCATCGCGGTCAACCTCAACGCCACCAACCAGAAACACTACCAGTTGCCGGTGATCCAGCGCCCGCCGGCATTCAAGAGCCGCTTCAACAGCCTGGCGAAATCACTGGGGTCGCACCTGCCGTTTCGCCGCAAGCAGGCCGAGCAGTTGATGAAACTTGAGCAGGAAGCCTTGCAGGCCCAGGCGGCCGAGATCAATCCGTGGCTGGAGTCGGCCGAACCCGAATCCCAGCAACCTGCCGCCGCTCCGGAAAAGCCGGGGGCGCCGAAGTCGGCCACCGGTTCATTCATCATCGATAACGTCGGGCCGGCGTCATTGCTGGATCTGATCAACCAGAGTTTCGAGGTGATGCAGACTTCGCTGGCGCAATACAAGATCGCGGGCTACCCGCCGGATGTACTGATCAACGTGCCGAAGCGGGTGTGCCGGTTTTTCGAGTTCTACAAGGCGCCGGAGTTGATCGCACTTGGGCGGGAAATTGCCAGTGATACCCTGGATCGCTATGAGAGTGAGCAGCGCTGAGACAGCTGTGTCGCTAGAGCCGTGGTGAGCGGGCTTGCCCCGCGTTGGGCTGCGCAGCGGCCCCACTCAATGAGGAGCGCGCAGTGTCAGGTACTCCTTTGGGCCTGGTTTTGGGGCTGCTACGCAGCCCAGCGCGGGGCAAGCCCGCTCACCACAGAATCCACAGAATCCACAGAACCACAGAACCACAGAACCACAGAACCACAGAGAGGCTGACAGATCGCCTCAGGCACTCAATAATCGATACCCCACTCCAGCCTCGGTCACGATAAACCTCGGCTGGGTCGGATCGTCCGCCAGCTTCTGGCGCAGATGCCCCACCACAATCCGCAGGTAGTGACTGTCGTCGGTGTGGGTCGGGCCCCAGATGTCCTTGAGCAGTTGCTGTTGGGTGATCACCCGTCCCGGATGCCGCGCCAGTTGTGCCAGCACCGCGTATTCCTTGCGGGTCAGTGCCACCTCGGCGCCGTCCAGCAGCACGCGGCGATAGGCCAGGTCCACCGTCAAGGGGCCAAACTGCAGCGCCGCTTCCTGGGTCTCGCCCACCGGCGCCTGGCGCAACAAGGCGCGCACGCGGGCCAGGAACTCCTGGATGCCGAAGGGCTTGGTGACATAATCATTGGCGCCACCGTCGAGGGCTTCGACTTTCTGCCCTTCGCTGGCCCGCACCGACAGCACCAGCACCGGTACCGTCGACCACTCACGAAACTCGCGCAACACCTGCTGGCCGTCCATGTCCGGCAGGCCCAGGTCGAGCACCAGCAAGTCGGGTTTGCTCAACGCCGCCTGGGCCAGGCCTTCGTTGCCGGTACCGGCCTCGATCACTTTGTAGCCCTGGGAGGCCAGGCTGATGCGCAGGAATTTGCGGATCTGCGGTTCGTCATCAATGACTAAAATCGTCGCGGTCTGGCTCATGGCGTCCAATCAACATCCGTAGAGAAAACAGGGTAGCTCACGCCTCGCCTTCCAGGCCAGGCTGTGTCGGCAACGGCAGGAACAGCGTGATACAGGTACCGCGCCCCTCAATGCCATCGGCCACGCTGATATGCCCACCATGGGCGCCGACCATGCCCTGGCAGATCGCCAGGCCGAGGCCGGTGCCCTGCCCGCCTCGATCACCGCGTGCGGCGGTGTAGAACATGTCGAAGATCTTCGCCCGCTCATCCTCAGGAATACCGGGCCCCTCATCCGCCACGGCGAAAAACAATCGGTTATCCGAGACGCCGGCGCTCAGTTGCAATCGACCGTGGGGCGGTGAAAAGCGCGCGGCGTTTTCCAATACATTGACCAGTGCCTGTTCGATCAACGCAGCATGGACATAGAGCAGCGGCAACTCCGCCGGCACATCGGTGCTCACCTGCAGCGGTGCCAGCACCGCGCGCAAGCGCCCGAGCGCACTGCCGACAATATCGCCGGGCGACACCCAGTCCCGCGCCAGCTTCAGCGCGCCATGGCCCAGTCGCGTCATGTCCAGCAGGTTCTGGATATAGCGGTCCAGGCGCTCGGCCTCATCGCGGGTGCCTTCGAGCAGCTCGCGACGATCCTCCAGGGGGATGGCTTCGCCGAGCGCCAGCAGGCTGTCGATACTGCCGCGCATGGAGGTCAACGGTGTGCGCAAATCGTGGGACACCGACGCCAGCAAAGCGCTGCGCAGTTGCTCGGTTTCGCCATGCAAACGGGCGGATTCCAGCTCCTGGGCCAACTGCGCCCGCGCCAGGGCCTGGGCCAGGGGCTGGCTCAAGGCGGTGAGCAAGCGACGGCGTTGGCCGCTCAATTCCAGGCCAGGCTTGGCACTGACGCCGAGCAACCCGAGCGGGCCTTCTTCGCCCGACAACGGCCACCACCACCAGCGCCCGAACGGCAGGGTGCCGGTGCCCATACCTGCCGGCTGGTCATGCTGCCAGGCCCAATCGGCCGCAGCACGCTCGGCTTCGGTGAAGGTCAGCGGGCCGCCGGTCTCGACCTTCCATCCACCCTGGCCGTCGCGATTGACCAGGCACAGATCCAGGTCGCTCCAACCTTCCAGATGGTGGGCGGCGGCACTGATCACCGCCTGGCGGTCGGTGGCGGCGGTGAGTTTGCGCGACAGGTCGAGCAGTTCGCCGGTTTCTTCCTGGGTGTCGCGCAATGCCTGCAACTGACGGCGCTGGCGTGCGGCAAGATTGCCGGTGAGCGCCGCCATCAGCAGGAAGAACAACAGCGTCAGCACGTCCTCTTCGCGCTGGATGGCGAAGGAGAAATTCGGCGGGATAAACAGGAAGTCATAGGTCAGGAACGACAACGCCGCACACACCAGGGACGGCCCCAGGCTGCTGCGCACCGCCACCAGCAACACGGCGGCAAGAAACACCAGCGAGATATTCGGCAACGGCAGCGCGCTTGCCACGGCCCAGGCCACAGCGGCGGCGACGACAGTCGCAACCACAGCCAAGGCGTAATCGAACCACACCAGGCCGCGCACATCCGGCAGGCGTGGGGCTGCGGGCACATCGTCGCTGTCGAGGACGTTGATTTCCAAGCCCCGGGCATTACGCAACAGGCGCGCCGCCAAACCGCCACCGAACAGGCGACGCCGCCAACGCATTCGCGACTGCCCCACCAACAGCAGGCTGGCACGGCGTTCGGCGGCATGCTGGATCAAGGTCTTGGCCACCTCCCCCGCCCGCAGCAGCACCACTTCGCCGCCAAGGCGCTCGGCCAGTTGCTGGGCGTTTTGCAGGCGCAGGCGGGCCTGCTCATCCCGCGCACGGCCGTTGTCGATATGCACCAGGCTCCACGGCAAATGCCGGCGCTGGGCGACGCGACTGGCATGGCGCACCAGGCGTTCGGCCTGCGCATCGCCATCCACGCCCACCAACAGACGACCGCGCACCGCCGGCGCCGCCTGGCCGAGCTGGCGATAGCCCTGGGCCAAATCGTCGTCGACATGGGCGGCGGCGGTCTGCATCGCCAGCTCGCGCAAGGCCATCAGGTTGGTCTGGGTGAAGAACGCATCGATGGCGGCGCGGGCCTGCTCTGGCACATACACCTTGCCGTCGCGCAGACGCTCGAGCAGTTCGCGGGACGGCAGGTCGATCAGCAGCAGTTCGTCGGCTTCCTGCAGCACCCAATCCGGCAGGGTTTCGCGGACCTGCACACCGGTGATGCCGCGGACCTGGTCATTCAGGCTTTCCAGGTGCTGGACGTTGACCGTGGTAAACACGTTGATGCCGGCGGCGAGCAGTTCCTGAATGTCTTGCCAGCGCTTTTCATGGCGGCTGCCGGGGGCGTTGCTGTGGGCCAGTTCGTCCACCAGCACCAGCTTGGGCTTGGCGGCGAGCAGGCCGTCGAGGTCCATTTCTTCGAGCATCACGCCACGGTATTCGCTGCGCAACAGCGGTTGTTGCGGCAGGCCGCTGAGCAAGGCTTCGGTCTCGGCGCGGCCGTGGGTTTCAACCACGCCGGCGATCAGTTTGACGCCCTGGCGCAGTTGGGTATGGGCAGCCTGGAGCATGGCGTAGGTCTTGCCCACACCCGGCGCGGCGCCGAGGAAAACTTTGAGCCGGCCACGGCCGTCCCGGGGTAGATCGGCTAGCAGGGCATCGGCGCGGCCGGAGTCGCTCATGCTGGGGTTTCCTTCAATTGTTCAGACCCAGAGAAAATCCAATGTGGGAGGGGGCTTGCCCCCGATAGCGGTGGTTCAGTCGATACCTGTGTTGACTGACACTCTGCTATCGGGGGCAAGCCCCCTCCCACAGGGTTCAGAGTTTTTCCAGGGCCATGTTCAGCGCCAGCACATTCACCACCGGCGGCCCCACCAGGGGGCTTTCGATATGTTCATCCAGCAACCGTTGCAGGGTCGACACCGGCACATTTCGCGCGGCAGCCACCCGTGCCAGTTGATAGGCAATCGCCTGGGGTGGCAAGTGTGGATCAAGACCGCTGCCGGAGGTAGTCAGCGACACCAAAGGCACCGGGCCCTGGCCGGGCACCAACTGTTTGTTCGCGTCATCGAACACGCGGTTGGCCAAGGCCGGGTTGCTGGGGCCGAGGTTACTGGCGCTGCTGGAAACCGTCGCAAAGGCCCCCGCCGAAGGGCGCGGATGGAACCAGCTGTCACCGGTAAAGTCCTGGGCGATCAGGCTGGAGCCACGCACCTTGCCGCTGGCATCGCGCACCAGGCTGCCGTTGGCCTGGTCCGGGAAAGCGACTTGGGCGACGCCGGTCACCACCAGTGGGTAGGCCACGCCGGTGATCAGGGTCATGAGCACCAGCAGGCTCAGGGCCGGGCGGATTATGTTGGACATTTCAAATTCCTCAATTCGGTCTTTGCAACCTGTGGGCACCGGGGTGGCGCCCACAGGCATCGGGTCACACCAGGTGCAGCGCGGTCAGCAGCATGTCGATCGCCTTGATGCCCACGAACGGCACCAGCAACCCGCCCAGGCCATAGATCAGCAGGTTGCGCCGCAGCAACGCCGCCGCACTCGCGGCCTGCACACGCACACCGCGCAGCGCCAGGGGAATCAGCACCACGATGATCAGCGCGTTGAACACGATGGCCGAGAGAATCGCGCTCTGGGGGCTCTGCAAATGCATCACGTTGAGCAGGCCCAACTGCGGGTAGATCGAGGCGAACAACGCCGGCAGGATCGCGAAGTACTTGGCCACGTCGTTGGCGATGGAAAAGGTGGTCAACGCGCCACGGGTCACCAGCAACTCCTTGCCGATCTGCACCACGTCCAGCAGCTTGGTGGGGTCGCTGTCGAGGTCGACCATGTTGGCGGCCTCGCGGGCGGCCTGGGTGCCGTCGTTCATCGCCATGCCGACGTCCGCCTGGGCCAGTGCCGGGGCGTCGTTGGCACCGTCACCGCACATCGCCACCAGGCGGCCGTCGTTTTGCTCGTGACGGATGCGCGCGAGTTTTTTCTCCGGGGTCGCTTCGGCCAGCACGTCATCCACACCGGCTTCGGCAGCAATCGCAGCGGCCGTCAGCGGGTTGTCACCGGTGACCATCACCGTGCGAATCCCCAGCTTGCGCAGCTCGGCGAAACGTTCGCGGATACCGGGCTTGACCACGTCCTTGAGGTGGATCGCACCGAGCAATTTGCCGTCGGCACACACCAGCAAGGGTGTGCCGCCGCTCTGGGCGATCTTGTCGATTTCCCGTGCCAATGCCGGTTGCAGGTCGCCACGTGGCTGGCCGATAAACGCCAGCAACGAATCCACTGCGCCTTTGCGGAACACGCGGCCCTGGTAGTCGACACCGGACAAGCGGGTTTCGGCGCTGAACGGTACCGCGGTCAGTTCATCCAGGGATGGCTCGGCCTGCGGGTGCAGAGCCCGCAGGTATTCGACGATGGATTTGCCTTCTGCCGTGTCATCGGCCAAAGAGGCAAACAACGCACCTTCGGCCACTTCCTTGCCGCTGACGCCAGGCGCCGCAACCACCGCCGCACACCGACGGTTACCAAAAGTGATGGTGCCGGTCTTGTCCAGCAGCAACACATGCACGTCACCGGCCGCCTCCACGGCACGACCAGACTTCGCGATCACATTAAGGCGCACCAGACGGTCCATACCGGCAATACCGATGGCCGACAACAAGCCGCCGATGGTGGTAGGAATCAGCGTCACCAGCAGTGCGACCAAAAACACCAGGGGCAAGCTGCCATTGGCGAAGTGGGCGAACGGCTGCAAGGTCACGACCACCAGGAGGAAGATCAGGGTCAGGCCGATCAGCAGGATATCCAGCGCGACTTCGTTGGGGGTTTTCTGACGCTTGGCGCCTTCGACCAGGGCGATCATGCGGTCCAGGGTGGACTCGCCGGGATTGGCGGTGATGCGGATCAGCAGCCAGTCCGACACCAGCCGCGTGTTGCCGGTGACGGCCGAGCGATCGCCGCCGGACTCGCGGATCACCGGTGCGGATTCGCCGGTGATCGCCGCTTCGTTGACCGCTGCGATGCCTTCGATGACCTCGCCGTCGCCGGGGATCATTTCCCCGGCGGCCACACGCACCACATCACCTTTACGCAGACTGGTGGCCGGCACGACCTTGAAGCTGCCATCGGCTTCCTTACGCCGCGCGCTCAGGCCTTCGCTGCCGGCCTTGAGGCTGTCGGCACGGGCCTTGCCGCGTCCTTCGGCCAAGGCTTCGGCGAAGTTGGCGAACAGCACGGTGAACCACAGCCACACCGCGATTTGCACGGCCACATACGTCGGTACGGCGGTGTCGGGCACAAAGCACAGCACGGTGGTGAGGATGGCGGTCAGCTCGACCACCAGCATCACCGGCGAGCGTTGCAGCTGGCGCGGGTCCAGCTTGACGAACGCCTGGACCAGCGCCGGGCGCCACAGGGCCGAGACGGCGGTTTTGGCGGGTTCCTGGGTGTTGACCGGGGCCGCGTTTTTTGCAGGCATATTCATGTTCATATCCCCTTTTTAGAAGCCCATGCTCAAGTGTTCAGCGATGGGCCCCAGCGCCAGCGTCGGCAGGAAAGTCAGGCCGCCCACCAGCAAAATAGTCACGGTCAACAGGGTCACGAACAGCGGACCATGGGTCGGGAAGCTGTTCTGGCCAATCGGTGCGGTCTTCTTCATCGCCAGGCTGCCGGCCAGGGCCAGTACCGGGAGGATATAGCCGAAGCGGCCGATCAACATGCCCAGGCCCAGCATCAGGTTATGGAACGGTGTGTTGGCACTGAAACCGCCGAACGCCGAGCCGTTGTTGGCGCTGGCCGAGGTGTAGGCGTACAGCAACTGGCTGAAACCGTGAGGGCCAGGGTTGCTGATCGCGCCGGCAGGGCCGGGCAGGCTCGCGGCGATGGCACCCAGTACCAGCACACCCACCGGCATCACCAACAGGGTCACGACCAGCAACTGCACTTCCTTGGCCTGGAGTTTCTTGCCCAGGTATTCCGGGGTGCGGCCGATCATCAGGCCGGCCAGGAACACCGCGATCAACACGTTGAGCAACATGCCGTACATACCGGCGCCGACGCCGCCGAAGATCACTTCGCCGACCATCATGTTGACCAGCGCCACCATCCCGCTGAGGGGGTTGAGGCTGTCTTGCATGCCGTTCACCGAACCGTTGGACGCCGCGGTGGTGGTCACCGACCACAACACCGTGCCGGTGGTGCCGAAGCGCGCTTCCTTGCCTTCCAGCGGCGCGGTCTGCTCGACGGCCGGGTTGTTCAAGGTCGGGTTGGGCTGGTATTCGGACCACAGGGAAGTGGCGCCGCCGATTAGGAACAGCGCCAGCATGCAGCCGAGGATCGCGCGGCTCTGGCGCAGGTCTTTCACGTAGTGACCGAAGGTGAATACCAACGCCACCGGGATCAGAATGATCGAGGCCACTTCGAACAGGTTGGCCCAGGCGGTCGGGTCTTCAAACGGGTGCGCCGAGTTGACGCCGAAGAAGCCGCCGCCGTTGGTGCCCAGTTGCTTGATCGCAATCTGGCTGGCTGCCGGACCCAGGGGGATCACTTGATCCACGCCTTGCAGGGTCACGGCATCCACATAGTGCGCGAAGGTTTGCGGTACGCCCTGCCATACCAGGAACAGCGCCAGCACCAGGCACAACGGCAGCAGGCCGTAGAGCGTGGCGCGGGTCATGTCGACCCAGAAGTTACCCAGGGTCCTGGCGGATTTGCGCCCGATCCCACGGCACAGCGCGACCAGGACGGCCAGGCCGGTGGCCGCACTGACGAAGTTCTGCACGGTCAGGCCAGCCATCTGGCTGAGGTAGCTCAGGGACGCCTCACCGCTGTAGGACTGCCAGTTGGTGTTAGTCATGAAACTGACCGCGGTATTAAAGGCCAGGGTCCATTCCTGGCCCGGCAATTTCTGCGGGTTCAGTGGGAGATAGTCCTGGAACAGCAGGATCGCGAACAACAGCAAAAAACCCGCGAGGTTGAACGCGAGCAAGGCCAGCATGTATTTCTGCCAGCTTTGTTCCTGATGTTCATCCACCCCCGACAGGCGATAACAGGCTTTTTCGACAGGCCCCAGCACCGGACTCAGCCACGTGCGCTGGCCTTCCATCACCTTGTAGTAGAACCGCCCCAGGAACGGCGCCGGCACCAGTACCACGGCAAAGAAGGCAATGATCAGCCAATAGTCATAACTGTGCATGGCCAGCTCCTAGTTCCGATCCGCGCGTAACAGCGCAACCAGCAGATAAATGAACAGCGCCACGGCCAATAGCAGTGACACCCCGTCCAGAACGCTCATGGAAGTCTCTCCGTTTAGCGGCGAGTGCCGCGTGTGGGGCAATTGTCCGCAGGAGTGGCGTAAAGGAACGAGAGCGACGGGGTGGGCGGGGCGTAAAGATGGCGTAAAGAGTGGGTTTATGCGGGGTTTACAGGGGGGTATTTGGTGTCTGGGCGGGGGCTATCGGGAGCAAGTCCCCTCCCACACTTGACCGCGTTGTCATGCCGAGCGCCAGTCAACCTATGGCAGGGGGCTTGCTCCCGATAGCGCCGGCACCGTCACCGCCGCACCTAACTGGTGCGACGCCGGCAAATTTCAAACGCCAAACCATCCCCCACACGACAGTTGCGCCGCTTTACGACAATCATTCTCAGGCTGGCATGGCCGCTGCAACACCTTGAATCATTCCAAACCGTTCAGGGAGCGCAGCACAATGAACACACAACTCAAACCCACCTTGGGCACCCTGCATTTATGGGGCATTGCCGTCGGGCTGGTGATTTCCGGGGAATACTTCGGCTGGAGCTACGGCTGGGGCGTGGCCGGGACCTTGGGCTTCCTGGTGACCTCGCTGATGGTCGCCGCGATGTACACCTGCTTTATCTTCAGTTTCACCGAGCTGACTACCGCCATTCCTCACGCAGGCGGGCCGTTTGCCTACAGTCGTCGCGCCTTTGGGGAGAAAGGCGGCTTGATCGCAGGCCTCGCCACCCTGATCGAATTTGTCTTCGCCCCGCCTGCCATCGCCCTGGCGATCGGCGCGTATCTGAATGTGCAGTTCCCGGCCCTGGACCCCAAGCATGCGGCCGTCGGTGCCTACATCGTGTTCATGGGGCTGAATATTCTCGGCGTAAAACTCGCCGCGACCTTCGAGCTGGTGGTGTGCGTGCTCGCCGTCGCCGAGCTGCTGGTGTTCATGGGTGTGGTCGCGCCCGCGTTCAGCTTCAGCAACTTTGCCCTGAACGGTTGGGCCGGTTCCGATACCTTCGGCGCCCCGGCGATTGCCGGGATGTTTGCGGCGATTCCGTTTGCCATCTGGTTCTTCCTGGCCATCGAAGGCGCAGCCATGGCGGCCGAGGAAGCGAAAGATCCGAAGCGCACCATTCCAAAGGCCTACATCAGCGGCATCCTGACCCTGGTGATCCTGGCCATGGGCGTGATGTTCTTCGCCGGCGGCGTGGGCGACTGGCGCACCCTGTCGAACATCAACGATCCACTGCCGCAGGCGATGAAAACCGTGGTGGGCGACAACTCCGGCTGGCTGCACATGCTGGTCTGGATCGGCCTGTTCGGCCTGGTGGCGAGCTTCCACGGCATTATCCTGGGCTACTCGCGCCAGTTCTTCGCCCTGGCCCGCGCCGGTTACCTGCCCTCCTTCCTCGCCAAATTATCGCGTTTTCAGACACCACACAGGGCAATCATCGCCGGTGGCGTGGTCGGCATCGCCGCCATCTACAGCGATGGCCTGATCAACCTGGGTGGCATGACATTGACCGCGGCGATGATCACCATGGCGGTGTTCGGTGCCATCGTGATGTACATCATGAGCATGCTCAGCCTGTTCAAACTGCGTAAGACCGAGCCGCTGCTGGAACGTACCTTCCGCGCGCCGGGTTATCCGATCGTGCCCGGCATTGCGCTGGCGCTGGCCGTGGTCTGCCTGGTGGCCATGGCGTGGTTCAACACGCTGATCGGGCTGATCTTCCTCGGTTTTATGGCCGTGGGTTTCATCTACTTCCAGATGACCGCACAGGATCGTGCCGATGCGCCGGCAGACGCAATGTTGACCGGGCTCTAAGGTTTCAAGGCAGAACGGGCCTACACTGAACTACTCAGAAAGCCCGTCACTCAAAGTAGTTATTGCCGTGGGAAAATTCTCCGACGGTAATCTGCCTCAAGGAGAGCCTTATGCCGTGGTATGCGTGGTTGATTATGGTGGTTGCGATCGGGTCGATCGTCGGAGGGCTGATGATGCTGCGTGACAGCGCCAACAAGGTGGAACTCACCGACGAACAACGCAAACGCGTGGCCGAACGCAACGCCCAGGCGGACGCCAAGGACGCGCAGGACCGCTAGGACCGCTTACTCCCAATCCGCCTTGGCAATCTGCAACCCGTGCTGCCCTTTATAGGCAGCACGCTCCGGCTGGCTCCAGCCGTCCAGCAACTCGTCCTCCAGCCGATAGATCTCAACCCCCAACGGACGGCACACCGTCAGCGGGTCCTGCGCATCCGGGCCCCACATCGGCAGCGACAAATCCCCGCCCGGGCACGTCGACAGCGCGCAGAGCAAATCAATCTCGGCAAAGAACTCCAGGTAATCGCCCTTCTGCGCCGGGCAGGCTTTCATGAAATACATGTCGTCGTGATTGAGGCCCGTGCACTGGAAAATATTCAGCACGTCATGCACATCGAATTCCGTCAGACCATGGGGTAATACCGCGCGGGTCAGGTTGGAGTGGCAATGGTGATGGAAATCCTCGCCGGTGAGCATGCGGTTCACATAGGGATCGCACCGTGTCCCCAGCAAGTCATGCAGACGCCCGCCGTGCTCATCGATGCCGTAACTGGCCAGGCTGTCATCGGTGATGGTCACCAGTGGCCTTAGAAATGGCAGATTCGACCATAGCCGGTCATGAGTGCTCACATGCGCCCCCTGCAACTGACGGGTACGTGCAGCCCAAAGACGTTCGCGGGGGTCATTGGCGTTCCACACATTGAAGTCCCCCACCTGCGGGCCCACGGGCGTGGTGACACGAAACACATGCCCGGCGGGCACCTTCCACGCCCTGCCCGTGCGAATCGGTACCTCGAACTGCTCGATCAAGCTGCGCTGATCTTTTCGGTCACGAATGCGCTCGTAAAATGCCGCGTCGACCTGCAACGCCAAACCCTTGCTGACCTGATAAGCGGCCGGATAGTCTTTGTACATGATGCAGATCCTCGATCAGGGGTGGGTAAACAGGGCCAAGGACAGGTGTTCCGAATCATCCAGGTACAGGCTCATCGCCTCCCCTGCCGCCGGTTTGTCCTGCTCGACAAGCCATTGATAAATCTCACGGTCACGCTCCAGCCAGGGCGACTGGAAACGTTGCTCATCAGGCGCGGCGCAAAACACCAGGCGCAACTGGGCGATGACCTGGGCAAAAAACTCATCGAACAACGGGCTGCCCATCAACCCGACGATGTGCTGATGGAACAGCAAACTGTGGGTGGCCACCGCACGCCAATCCTCGCGCTCACGGGCCAGGGTGGTGGCGTCAATGGCGTTTTGCAGGCGCTCGGATTGCTCGGGCGTCAAGGCCTCGCTTCCGGCGATGGCCTGCAACTCCAGGGTACGGCGGACTACAAACAGGTCGCGGACTTCCTCCCGCTCCAACCGCCGCACCATGACGCCCTTGTTACGCACATAACGGGTCAACCCCTCCTGCCCCAGACGGTGCAAGGCTTCGCGAATCGTATTGCGCGACGCACTGTAGGCCTTGACCAGATCCACCTCGACCAATGCCATGCCTGGCAATAACCGCCCCGCAATAATGTCGGCACGCAGCTCCAGGGCAATCTGGTCGGCTAAAGACAAACTGAGCGTCATGACCACCTCACGATTGTTGAACAATCTTCCGTCTAGATGTAATCACATTTCATGCCAACGCACTGCATGCCGACGAGTGTGTAAAAAAGGTCAAGTTGGTTAAAATGCCCGCCTGTAACCGAGGCTGCCCCATGCGTTATTCACAAAACCACAAAGCCCAAACCCACCAACGCATCATCAAGGAAGCCTCTGCGCGCTTTCGCCGCGACGGCATCGACGCCACCGGCCTGCAGCCACTGATGAAAGCCTTGAACCTGACCCATGGCGGCTTTTACGCGCATTTCAAATCCAAGGGCGAACTGGTGGAGACAGCCCTGCAGGCGGCCGCCGCAGACCTGGACGCCCATTGCGACATGCTGTTCAGCCAGGAGCAGCCGCTGGGCGCGTTTATCGACAGTTACCTGTCGGAATGGCACCTGACCTCCCCGGACCAGGGCTGCCCACTGCCAACGATGTCCTCAGAACTGGGGCTCCGAGGCCAGCCCAGTGCGACTACAGACCAGGTACTCAACGCAAGGCTCAAGCAAATAGAAACGGCATTGGGAGAGGAGCGTTGCGATGCAGAGAGCCTGGTGATGATGTCGACACTGGTGGGCGCATTGGTACTGGCCAGGAGTGTTGAAGACCCTCAATTGGCAAGACAGATCATGGCCGTGGTGCGCGAACGCTTGAAAACGCAGAACCCGGAGGGCAAAAAGGCCGATCAATGACCGGCCTCCTGGATGAATCAGTTGATGGCCAGCCTATCGCGATTCTTTTCCAGCAGCGCCTTGCCAATCCCCTTCACTTCCAACAACTCATCCACCGCCGTGAACGGACCATTGCTTTCGCGATAGGCGATGATCGCCTGGGCTTTAGCGGCACCGATACCGAAGAGGTCACGACGCAGGGTTTCGGCGTCGGCAGTGTTCAGGTTGACCTTGGTGGACTGCTCGACCTTGGTCATCTGGGCGGTGATAGGGGTTGGAGCTTCGGGTTTGATGGACGGGGCTGCGGTGGTGGTGACTGAAAGGGTCGTGAGGAAGGCGAAGATTAGGGAGGTGAGGTAGGTGTTTTGCATTGGTGACGCTCCATGACAGTGTGAGAGAAAAGCAGCTTTCCGAGGCTGCTTTTCTAACTTAGGTGACTACAGAGCCATGTCAAAAATGACGAGGTTACAAAGTATGTGATGGGTAGGGTCATAGCGGACATCCGCCCCACAGATCAATGCAGTCACCGCCAATCGAAAACTGTAAGCCTCCAAAAAAAACAGCTAAAAAATGACGTCAGAGTCCTTGCATGAGGTAAAACTTGAAGCACGCCAAGCATAAGGTAAACTATTAGGTTAGCGTACCTGATGGCAATATAGAGTTAGTCAAAAAACTGGCAACTCGCCCTTAGAGGGTTTCACAAACGTCCGGCGAAAAGGATTTTTTGACTTGTATGAAACTGAAAAGCTCTTACGGCGTGGAGCCAGGCAGCTACCACAAAAAGACCAAGCATATCAACGCCGCTAGATATCTTTATAGATATTTCAATTCGTCGAGATCCACGTAGGTAATGCCATTTACTGGCTTTTTAGGCTTTTTGTTCAAGTAGACCACTGATGACATCTAACTCAATCACCCCGGTTATTCTCTGTGGCGGCTCTGGATCTCGGCTATGGCCGTTGTCACGCAAAAGTTTTCCAAAACAGTTTGTACCTCTAATCGGGGAGAAAAGCCTGCTACAACTGACACTGGAACGCGTATCTCTCCTCGCGGATCATGTGCTGTTAGTCGCTTCTGAAGATCACCGGTTTCTAGTCTCTGAGGGCCTTCACTCGACACAGTTGAAGGGCGCAGTGATTCTGGAGCCGTCTGCTCGGAACACGGCAGCCGCCATGACACTTGCAGCGCTGAGCAGTGTGAAAGAAGGGCGAGACTTACTGCTGTTTTGCCCAGCTGATCACCACATTCCGGATGCGGAAGCTTTCGCAAGAACCGTGCGGCTTGGCGTTGCTCACGCCCAAGGCGGAGCAATTGTCACCTATGGCGTACTGCCGAGCTTTCCCTCGACCGCTTATGGTTATATCCAGCAAGGCCTTGCTCAAAAGGATGGGTGTAGCCGCGTCGAACGTTTTATAGAAAAGCCCGATGCTGCCACCGCGCAGACCTTGCTCCTGCGGGGCGATGTCTTGTGGAATGCAGGGATTTTCCTGTGCAAAGGCACAGTACTGATTGATGCGATGGAACGCCATGCACCGGACATTCTGGAGGTCTGCCGAGCATCCTTCGATGAGGCAACGTCAGAACGGCTCGCAGGTGGAACATCTTTTATCCGCCCTGCTGCTTCGAGTTTTGCGACCTGCCGTGCAGAAAGCATTGACTACGCCGTAATGGAGCACCATGACCATGTAGTAGTAGCTCCATTCAGCGGGCAATGGAGTGACGTAGGTAGCTGGAATGCGCTGGCTGAAATGACCGAAGCCGATGAATTCGGTAACAGAATCCACGGCCAAGGTCGAATAAGCCAATCCCGAAACACGTTCATCCACGCGCCACACCGACCAGTCGTCGCATTAGGCACTGAAAACCTGTTGATTATCGATACCCCGGATGCAGTCCTGATAACCCACAGAGATCACGTAGAACACGTTAAAAACGTCGTCCTGCAACTGGAAAAAGAAAACTGCAGTCAGGCGATCACCCATCGAAAAGTTTCGCGACCCTGGGGTTGGTACGACAGTATTGATACGGGCGATCGCTTTCAGGTCAAAAGAATTGGTGTGAAACCAGGCGCCTCGTTGTCACTGCAAAAACACCATCACCGAGCCGAACACTGGATCGTTGTAAAAGGGACGGCCGAAGTGACACGCGGCGCTGACACTTTTATTTTGACCGAAAACCAATCCACGTACATCCCCATCGGGGAAATCCATCGCCTGAAGAACCCGGGAATGGTTGAACTTGAGATAATAGAAGTCCAATCCGGTAGTTATCTGGGTGAAAACGATATCGTTAGATTCGAAGACAATTATGGAAGAGCAAATGATTAAGAAAGCACTCATCACAGGCGTAACTGGACAAGATGGCGCCTATCTTGCTGAATTATTGTTGAGCAAGGGCTACGAAGTACACGGCATGAAGCGCCGGAGCTCGTTGTTCAACACCGCTCGCATCGATCATCTATTCCATGACGTACATGACAAGGGCCTGCCTTTTTTCTTGCACCACGGAGATATGACCGACTCGTCCAGCCTGACGCGCATTATCCAAAAAGTGCAACCGGACGAAATTTACAATTTGGCAGCGCAAAGCCACGTAGCGGTCTCTTTTGAAGAGCCTGAATATACTGCCAACTCCGATGCCCTCGGTGCGCTGCGTATTCTTGAAGCCATCCGAATTCTTGGCTTGGAAAAAAAGACCCGTTTCTATCAGGCGTCCACTTCCGAGCTTTACGGCCTCGTGCAAGAAACGCCACAGAAAGAAACCACGCCTTTCTACCCACGCAGCCCCTACGCCGTTGCGAAGCTATATGCCTACTGGATCACCGTCAATTATCGAGAGGCTTACGGGATCTACGCCTGCAACGGAATACTTTTTAACCACGAAAGTCCGATTCGAGGCGAAACCTTCGTCACGCGCAAGATCACTCGCGCACTTGCTCGGATAAAACTCGGCCTTCAAGAATGCCTGTACCTGGGCAATATGGATTCTTTGCGGGACTGGGGTCACGCAAAAGACTACGTAGAAATGCAATGGCTGATGCTGCAACAAGAAACCCCCGAAGACTTTGTTATTGCAACAGGCGTGCAATACAGCGTCCGTGATTTCGTTAACGCAGCGGCCAGCGAACTAGGCATTAATATTACCTGGCAAGGCTCGGGCGTAGACGAAAAAGGGTACAGCGAGGATGGTAAATGCATCGTGGCAGTAGACCCAAGATACTTCCGCCCAACTGAAGTGGAAACACTGCTGGGAGATGCAACCAAAGCGAAAACGAAGTTGGGTTGGACGCCAAAAATCACATTCGAAGAACTCGTCAGTGAGATGGTGCGCGAGGACCTTAAAAGCGCGGAGCGTGATGAGCTTGTCAATCAACACGGCTACACGACGTTCAGCTATAACGAATAATTGAGTTGGCTACCCATCCAATGAGCACGAAACGAATACTGTTGACAGGCGGAGGAGGAATGGTAGGGCGCAACTTGCTCGACCATCCCGAGATTGGCGAGTTTGAAGTATTAGCTCCGCGCAGCAGCGAGCTGGACCTGCGAGATTTTCTCGCGGTGCAGGCTTACGTTGAGCGGCATAAGCCTGACTTCATCATTCACGCGGCAGGAAAGGTAGGAGGGATCCAAGCGAACGTCAGGGAGCCTGTGAACTTCCTTCGAGACAACCTTGATATAGGTCGCAACGTCGTCAGCGCAGCACAGCTCGCAGGCGTGCCCCGCCTGATCAATCTCGGTAGCTCCTGCATGTACCCTCGCAACCATACCGGATCGCTCAGCGAAGATATGGTGCTGACGGGAGAACTGGAGCCGACCAATGAAGGCTATGCCTTGGCCAAAATAGTGACAGCGCGACTGTGCGACTATATTTCACGTGAAGATCAAGGACTTCAATATAAGACGCTGATCCCCTGCAATATCTTCGGACGTTTTGACAAATTCGATCCTGCTCACTCACACTTGTTACCGGCTATTATTCACAAACTCCATATAGCGAAGAAAACGGGGGCGCCCTCAGTCGATGTGTGGGGAGATGGTTCTGCCAGACGCGAGTTCATGTATGGGGGCGATTTGGCAGATGCACTAATACACGCAATTAAGCATTTTGAGTCGGTCCCTCGCTATATGAATATAGGTCTGGGTAACGACCACTCAATAAATGACTACTACCGCACTGCAGCCACAGTAATGGGCTATGAAGGGACGTTCGAGCACGACCTTACTAAACCTGTGGGCATGGCGCGAAAACTTGTGAACATCGAGCGCCAAATATCGTGGGGATGGAAGCCGCGACATAGTTTGCAAGAAGGTATTGAAAAGACTTATAGCTATTATCTGGAGCATCAACAATGAGCATTAAATTTCCGCTGGCTACCTCCTCATGGGAGAAGGAAGAGCTTGAAGCGATGCAGCGCGTCATCGCCACCGGCATGTTTACAATGGGTGAGCAGGTCAAGGCATTTGAACGGGACTTTGCGGAATTTGTAGGCAGTAAGCATTGTGTGATGGTGAACTCCGGATCGTCGGCCAACCTGTTGATTGTCGCGGCACTGTTTTACACGCAAAACGCCTCCATCAAGCTACAAAGAGGCGATGAGATTATTGTTCCTGCAGTTTCATGGAGCACTACCTACTACCCACTTTACCAGTATGGTCTGAAGATCAAATTTGTAGACATCGACCTCCACACGCTCAACTACGATCTCGAACAGCTCGAGCTTGCTGTAACGGATAAAACCCGTGCAATCATGGCGGTCAATTTACTTGGTAATCCAAACGATTTTGGGCGTATTCAAGAAATCATCGGCGATCGGAAAGTCGTGCTGATTGAAGACAACTGCGAATCCATGGGCGCAACTTATAACGGCAAACAGGCCGGTACATTCGGCGTAATGGGCAGCTTCAGCTCCTTCTTCAGTCATCACATCTCAACGATGGAGGGAGGCTTGATCGTAACCGACGATGAGGAGTTGTATCAGATCTTGCTGTCGCTTAGAGCGCACGGCTGGACTCGCAATTTGCCCAAGCAAAACCTGGTGTGCAGCGATAAAAGCGATGATCCATTTGAGGAGTCGTTCCGCTTTGTGCTGCCGGGATATAACGTCCGTCCTCTGGAGCTTGAGGGTGCGCTGGGCGTTGAGCAAGTAAAACGCTTGCCTAGCCTGATCGAAGAGCGGCGTAAAAATGGATTGCTGCTACAGGCCGCAATGACAGACCACCCAGACATTATTATCCAACGAGAGATTGGAGAGTCCAGCTGGTTCGGGTTTAGCCTAGTGATTCGCCCAGGCAGTAAGTTGACGCGCAAATATCTCGTAGAAAAACTTACTGACCTCGGCTTTGAGTGTCGACCAATTGTAGCCGGAAATTTTGCAAAAAATGAAGTGGTTAAATATTTCGACTCAGAAGTACACGGTGACCTGAAAAATGCTGAGCATATTGACCGATTCGGGTTATTTGTAGGCAATCACCACTTTGATATCTCTGAAGCATTTACAGCACTTACCTCAATCAAATAGCTGACAACAAAATGAAACTGACTAAAAAAATAAAAAATAAAATCCATCATCTTTACAAGTTACACGTAAAGAAAGAAAAGTTTTTAGTTGAGGTTCATAGATGGTTCAAGGACAAGGGGGATATGACGCTGAGATTAGACTACCCCCTCACCCCATCGAGTGTGGTTTTTGATCTTGGTGGATACCACGGAGATTTTGCCGCTGACATACATGAAAAGTACGGTTGCACTGTGTACATATTTGAACCTGTATCGGAGTTTTTTCAGATATGTGTTGATCGATTTAAGGGTAATGGAAAAATCCACTGCTTTAAATACGGTCTTTCAGCAATCGACACATGGATGGATATAGGTTTAGCGGAAAACGCTTCAAGCTTCCAATCACCACATACAAGCGGAAAAATGGAGCGTGTTGAAATTCGCTCCATCATCCCGTGCATTAGAGAGCTGGGCGTCGACAGTATCGACCTTATGAAAATAAATATCGAGGGGGGAGAATTTGAGGTTCTCGATGCGATGATTGACTCGAATTACACTGACAACATAACCAATCTGCAAATTCAGTTTCATAATTTCGTCGAAAATGCAGAAGAAAAAAGAAATGCACTGCGTAAGAAATTAAACTCAACCCACATCGAAACATGGAATTATGAGTTTGTTTGGGAGAACTGGAAAATAAAGGATACACAAAGTCAATGACAATGATCTATTCTGCCTTCGCAGGCAACGGACTTAAAAATAACGCGATATTTGACTTAACAAACAAGTCCAATCGCGACGACAGTTTTTATCCTTTCTACCAAATGCGTAAAAAATTTTTTGAGTACGGCATTGAGATCAACACTTTAGACTTGTCAGACATAACAAAAATAAAGTTTAGTTTGGATTTTGATGTACATCCAGCGTACTCATCCGCCACTCGCTATTTATTAATGCTGGAAACCCCACAGATTCGTGTAGAAAACGGAAGACCTGAAAACCTAGATAATTATCATAAAGTATTCACATGGAATGACAATTTAATAGACGACAAAAAATTTATAAAAATTAACTTTCCAAACCGGATAAAAAGCTTGCAACCTGACGGTTTTTTATCAAGGCCGATTTTCTGTTGCTTAATATCCAGCAATAGAGCACTGACTATCCATGACAGCCGCGATCTATATAAAGAGCGTGTTAAGGCTATTCGATGGTTTGAAAAAAACGCACCCGAAAATTTTCATTTATACGGTGGGGGATGGAATATCCCTGCAGCAAAAGGTGGAATAAGAGGAGCTATAGAACGTCGCTTTTGGAATTCCTTCACTAAACTTGTAAAGTTTCGCCCTTTCCCGAGTTATCGAGGGAAAATATGCAGCAAGCATGAAACACTTAAAAACACTCGTTTTTCTATTTGTTATGAAAACGTGAGAGATTTACCTGGCTATATTACAGAAAAAATATTCGATTGCTTTTTTTCAGGCTGCATTCCTATTTACTGGGGAGCAAGTAATATTTCAGACTACATCCCAGAAGACTGCTTCATAGACCGCAGAAAATTCAAAGATATGCCTGCGCTATACAATTACTTAGAAAACATTACAAATGAAGAATTCACCAACTACCAGAGGCGTATAGAACGTTTCTTGGATAGTGACTCCGCAACTCCTTTCGGCACAGACTTTTTTACGGAAACTATTGTCAAAACAATAGTAAAAGATCTTGGCCTATAAAAGTGAACTTCTAGTTATAAGTACGGGCCGCCTTGCTTCGACTGTAATAGCTCTGATATCAATCAAGGCCGTCACTTCGTACCTCTCTCCAGAACAATATGGAGAGCTTGCAATTTTAATTACTATTCAGATGTTATGCGGACTATTCTTAATAAATCCTGTTGGACAACATATAAACCTGCATACTCATAAGTGGTGGGACGACAACACTTTAATTCCACGACTAAAATCGTTTCGCACTTTCGTAACTTTATCGTCTTGTATAGGTTCAATTGTATCACTGGAAGCATTTAACGCAGGCACACCATATATCGCCCTACTAACCATGCTAGCGGTATTCACCATGGTTCTAGCTGCAACATGGAATGCGACCCTAATTCCTATGCTGAACATGCTTGGTTTCCGAAACCAATCAGTAAGTTGGTCGATAGTGTCATCGACAACTAGTTTAATTGCCTCTGTGCTGCTGGTAAAAATCTGGCCTTCTGCAATCTCATGGTTCACAGGCCAAGCAATTGGCTTACTTCTAGGAGCGATGGGCGCGAGATATGAACTCCTTAGAAAAACTCCAAAGGATGAATATGAAAAGAACACGGCTGTATTTTTACTTACCAAACATGAAATTCTAAAATACTGTATACCGTTATCACTTGCTGCAGGCTTGATGTGGATTCAATTGTCAGGTTATCGCTTCGCTATTGAATACTACTGGGGACTTAAAAAACTTGGCTATTTCGCTATTGGCTTACAGTTGGCGGGTCAAATATGGGCTCTGGCCGAATCACTCGCAATACAGTTCTTGTATCCATTTTTCTACCGTAGAGTCAGCGAAAACTCCAATAGTACCGAAATTGAACTAGCCGTTTCAGACCTTTTAAATACCCTTACACCGCTCTACCTACTTCTTGCGGGCCTGACAATTGCAATATCTCCG
Source organism: Pseudomonas sp. NFX5 (assembly GCF_049132125.1). NCBI lineage: Bacteria > Pseudomonadati > Pseudomonadota > Gammaproteobacteria > Pseudomonadales > Pseudomonadaceae > Pseudomonas > Pseudomonas sp. NFX5. The sequence goes on along the minus strand of NZ_JAFMZG010000031.1, from coordinate 369,778 downwards.
TTTTTACTAAAACTATTGGTCGCCGCGGAATATGCCGACGCATGGATATTTGTAGCCGTTGGATCGATAGTTGAGCTCTGCAGAGCACTTGGAAATGTGCTCGGTAATGCAGCACACGTCAGAAGAAAAACAATTCATCTAGCAGCGCCTTATGCGGTCGGTGCCGCTATAATTTTAGGTGGGATCATTAACGCAGGTGATCGACAGCTTGATATAAGCTGGGCGGGAGCAGCTCTAATACTAGGAGCTATCATGATGCTTATTACTATGACTGTAACGATGTACAACCAAGTGAAATTTAAACTCGACAAACCCCGAATTCTTATATCATTTCTAATAATGATGTCCTTGGCCTGCCTGGTAAACTATGCACCTGTGGCTTCCAGTTGGGTTACGGCACTAGGCTATAGCATTGGCATATCTTTTATCGTCGCAACTATACTGTTCATGATGCTGTGGAATAATCCCGCGACGCTAAGACTGCTTAGTGTGCAATTGAGGAAATTTTAAATATGATCATTGCACATATTATAGGCGGCCTAGGCAACCAGATGTTTCAATATGCAGCTGCCAGAGCACTGTCTGTCGAAAAAAATACAGGATTATTCCTTGACGTTACTTCTTTTGAATCATACGCCCTACATCAAGGCTTTGAGCTCAATAAAATATTTAGCGCCGACTTTAAAACAGCTAGCAACTCGGACATACAAAAAATTCTCGGTTGGCAAGCCCCCGCTGTCGTTCGTAGTATTCTGCACCGTCCCCGTCTTGCTTGGTTACGCAAAACCACATTGAGTATTGAACCATCATTTCAATACTGGCGGGGTTTTCAGGATTTATCGGACAACACCTATCTGAGTGGATACTGGCAGAGCGAACGCTACTTTAAAAATATTGAATCTATTATCCGAAAAGATTTTTCATTCAAGCTACCTATGAACAATGAAAATTCGCGCATTTCAAACTTAATCAGCAATACAGAGGCGGTGAGCCTACATATACGAAGAGGCGACTATGTGAATAACTCAGCATATAGCGCATGCTCTTTGGATTACTACCAGGCTGCCATAAGCCATTTTACTCACATGAATAAACCGCCAACATTTTTCATTTTTTCAGATGATATAAACTGGGTCAAAGAACATTTAAAAATAGAGCACCCTCACTGTTACGTAGATCATAACAATGGGGCAGCAAGCTACAACGACATGAGACTTATGAGTCTCTGCAAACACAACATCATTGCGAACAGTTCATTCAGTTGGTGGGGAGCTTGGCTAAATGCGAATAATGACAAAATCGTCATTACACCGAAAAGCTGGTTCAACACTAATAATCATATAGATGATCTTATCCCGCCGACCTGGATCAGCCTATGATCAGTAAATTCTCGCCAGGTCTAACCACACTCGTTATTGGGGGTGGAGGCTACATCGGTCACTTTCTTGTTGCACAACTGGTGGCGTCAGGGCGAAACGTGACGGTCCTTGGGCGAAGCGCTAAGCCGCGCTATGAGGTTCCCCTAGGGGCTAAGTATATAGCCGGAGATTTTGCCCATAAGAATCTTATTTGCAACATATTGAATACGCACCAGGAGGTGATCCATCTCGCTTATGCGACAGTACCCAATACATCTTTTGAAAACCCATTAGCTGATTTGGAGCAAAACCTCCCAGCTACTGTGCAGTTGTTTGCAGAGGTCGCTCGCCGTGGATTAAAGCTGGTACTCGTTTCCTCAGGCGGGACGGTGTACGGTGAAGCGCTATCTCTGCCTATAAGTGAAGAGCATCCCACAAAACCGATATCACCTTACGGTGTGACGAAGCTTACGTTGGAAAGTTATGCTTTTCTTTATGCTATGACCCATAATCTTCGGTTCACCTGTGTTCGCCCTGCAAATGCATATGGTACTGGTCAACGTCCGTTCATCGGTCAAGGCTTTATAGCCACTGCAATCGCCTCATCAATAAAAGGTTCTGCTATCAAAGTTTTTGGCCAGGCTGGAAGCGTGCGAGACTACCTCTACGTCAGTGATGTAGCCTCCGGAATATTTCATGCGTTGGAAAACGGTAAACTGTCGGAGATTTACAATCTAGGATCAGAAGTGGGCCTCAGTAATATGGATGTAATTGAAAAAATGAGACCTATAATGAAAGATATCGATTGCGATATCAAGGTTGAACATTTACCAAAGCGGGGCTTTGATGTGAGTACAAATATTCTCAATTCTCAAAAGCTCAAGAGCCACACAGGCTGGGGCCCTAAAGTTCATTTTCTAGATGGCCTTTTAACAACCAGAGATTGGCTATGGAAGCACCGTCATGAATTCTGATGAATGCAATACTGCACCACTTATTTCAGTGATTCTTCCGGTATATAACGGTGCTGCGCACCTGGCATCCGCGATCGATTCAGTATTAAATCAGACCGTGTCTAATTTCGAGCTGATAATCATTGATGATGGTTCAACGGATAATTCACTCAGCATCTTACGAGAGTACGAAAAAATAGATCGCCGCATTAGACTTTCTAGCAGAGTGAATGCTGGCCTCGCTAATACACTCAACGAATCCATCGCTCTAGCTACAGGCACGTGGATTGCGCGTATGGACCAAGATGATATCGCAATATCGACGAGATTTGAAAAGCAATTAGAGTATTTAAACTACTCAGGTGCCGACATCGTTGGAAGTTGGGTTAAACGATTTGGTACGACTGATAAACGCATTGTCAAACTGCCGGAATCCGACAGTGCAATTAAGATAGCTTTACTCTTCATATCACCTTTTGCACATCCCACAGTCATGATGCGCGCCGACTTTGTCAAGCGACTACAATATAGACACAAGTGGGATAAGGCGGAAGATTATGATCTCTGGGTTCGTGCGGCAATTTGCGGCTGGAAGATGGCTAACGTACCCGAGGTTCTGCTTAAATATCGAGTTCACACCACTCAAATTTCCACCTCCTCTGCTTTGCGGCAATTGAATTTATCAAGAGGCATTCAGGAAAATTATTGGAATCACTTGCTAACGCAATGGGGATGTGACACTTCATGTGTTAGCTCAGTTGTGAACATTTATAACAGTGGGTACAAGGTCTCCGTTGAGGATGTCGACATGGCGCTTACTTATGTCTTACAGCACTCCGAAAAAGAAACCCACGAGATGATATTCAAAAACGCATTTAGAATGTACATCAGGATCGCGGCAGATCACCCAAATTTAGCTGAGCGCTGGAAAAAGCTGTGTAATAATTTCTCAATTGTACCTTCAAAAAAATCTATGGTCACAATAAAAATATTGTGCTTTTTTAGAATTCGTCCGGAAGGAAAGTTTTTTATTGGAGCACGACGGGCGCTGGTCTTTCTAAATTTTAGATAAAAACCTCTTTCTAAATATAGAGACTTCTAATTATGAACGCACTTAAGATCTTCTCTCTCCACCTCCTTGCATGCAAAAAAGCAAAATACATTTTTATATTTTTTCTGGTGCTTTCGTGGTCAACATTATTTCTTTTAGCCACCTTTGAATACCCTGGCGACCAGTATAGTTATATTTTTTTCTCCCTTATATTCTTAGCTCTACTGCTGTCAGGACTATTTTCAAAGGTTAGTTATGGATATACTTTTTTATCAGTCATGTTATGGCTAGGATTTTGGTTGAAAGCCACACTTCATTTATTATTTAAGTATGACTATGTCGAGCCCATCGGCCAATTCAACGGATCAGGCGACGAATGGGACAATATATTGCTTGTAGCCTCTTGTGGTGTAATAGGCGTTTTGGCTGCTCGCTATTTTTATAATTTTGCAAATAAAAACCAGTCTACTTTAATTATAGAAACCCCTCCATTACCGCCAACCTTTTACAAAAAATTAAAACTCCCCCTTTGGATTATACTCATTTCATCAATAATCATACTTTCGGTAATAAATATTTATTTTTCATTCCAACAAATAGGAATAGTCCCGAAGACTATAATCTGGCCTCTGAATGCAATTTTTTCCTGGCTAATGTCTACTGGTTTCGCTATGGCCATAGCCACTTTATTGTGGTGGGAGTTCTCCCTAGCCAAAGCAAATATTTACATTGTATTATTATCTTTATTTGAAGCAACTTTCTCATCTATTTCCTTGCTGAGTAGAGGACTCTTTGTTTTTCATATCATACCAATTTTTATGGCAACTTTCTTAAATCGAAAACTAACAAAAAATCTCAACTTAAAATCCTCTGCCTTAATACTAATCTGCGCGCTCGCACTATACGCCGCCACATTTCCGCTAGTTAATTCCATTCGCGATTATCATTATTCCGGGCTGGTTCAAAAGCCCTCTATAAACTTTGAAATAAGTCTTTTCAAAAATAGCATACTAAAGCTTTCAAAGTTTTCTGTGGATCGATGGATTGGCCTAGAGGGGCTAATGGCAACATCTGCCTACAAGCAAAAAGATCGAACACTTTTCCTTTCAGTTCTAACTGAAAAAGTAGAAATTGGAAAAACTACGCAATTTCAAAATATCGCAAACTCAGATTATAGATTTTCAGATTCAGAAAAGTTCTTATTTGCTAGCTTACCTGGTCCTATTTCACTTTTCTACTTATCAGGCAGCACGCTAATTGTAATATCTTGCATGTTCTTAATCACATATACCGTACTGGTTAGTGAGCTTATAGTTCACAAAATCTTCTCAAACGCTTTTTTAACTGCTCTGTGGGCAAGTATAATATCTACTGCCGTGGCCCAAATGGGTATAAACGTACCAGGTTTATTATTTTATTTTTTTCTATGCTCACTCGGACTTTTCGCCATTTATCTTTCCCAAAAAATACATTTTCCTAGAAAACAATTTCATTAGCAATTCTTTATTAAAGTGTATAACTATCTCGGACCTAACATGAACAAGTTAAAAATATTAACATTTTCTTCCTATTATGTACCGGGCTATAAAGGTGGCGGCCCCGTCCGCACAATAGAAAATATGGTTGCTCATCTAGATGATTCTCTTGAGTTCTGGATCGTCACTCGTAATCATGACTTGGGCGATACAATACCCTACCATAGCATCCAGCACGAAGTTTGGCAGCGCCAAGGAAACGCCTATGTCTATTACCTACCTGCAGAAAAGCTCAACCTTTTAGGCATCCGTAAAATAATAAAATCCACACCTCATGACATCGTATATTTGAATAGTTTTTTTGATTGCAGATTTACTATCTTCCCACTTCTATACCGTTATTTATCGCGTGATCATTCGACACCTTTCGTTCTTGCCCCCAGGGGAGAGTTTTCTTCAGCAGCTTTAGAAATAAAAAAAATCAAGAAGAAACTCTACATTGCCATTTCTCAATTTTTGCGCCTGAGTAAAAATTTAACTTTCCAGGCGTCCAGTGAATTTGAAGCGAACGATATTGAAAAAGCACTAGGCATTGATAAGAGCGAGATAAAAATCGCCTCAGACTTACCATCTGTTAATTCACCGTCGCCAGCTTCGCTCAACCTCCAACCCCCGCATCAAACAGAAGAAAGCTCTTTGCGCGTTATTTTTCTATCGAGAATATCGCCCATGAAAAATCTCGATTTTGCTATAAGCATACTTGCAGAGACTACATGCAGCCTCCAATTTGATATTTATGGCCCGAAGGAAGATTTACCTTATTGGGCGCACTGCGAACAGTTACTTTCGTCCCTACCAGATCACATCCAATACAACTACTGCGGAACAGTAATGCCTGATGATGTTAGAGAAATATTCTCTGCGTACGATCTATTCCTCTTTCCCACACAGGGGGAAAACTATGGCCATGTGATCGCCGAGTCGATTAGCGCTGGAACGCCTGTTCTACTAAGTGATAGAACTCCTTGGCGTTCGCTTGAACAAGATAATCTCGGCTGGGTTTTACCGCTTGGCACGCCCCAGTCATTTGCACGGGTGATAGATGCATTTTCCAAGACAACACCTCAAGAAAAACAAGAAAAGCGCAGGCATATTCTCGACTTCTCTGAGCACAAGTTATGCGCTCCTGAATCAATCATTCAGAATCGTGAGTTGTTTGTCTCCTTGCTACCGCAGAATAAGTAATCTAAAGGCTTAGCAACCGGCGAAGCATCCCGTGATTATGGCTCTCGTCGCCTACGCTGCTGCTCATGCACCCAATCGACAATCTCTCCGTCAGGGGAATATCCACTGACGGACTCACGCAATAACTGACGCACCAGTAAATAATTATCATCGTTCACAGCACTGATCAGTTCGCTCAGTTTATTTTTGAGGGTTTCCCAAGAGAGATAGTCTTCATTTGCACTCATGATCATTGGGTGTCTTGTTGCAACGACGTCATCACCAATGAGAAGCTCCTCATACAGCTTTTCTCCTGGGCGCAGCCCGGTGAATTCGATGGCGATATCGCCGTGCGGATTTTTATCTGAACTAACACTTAATCCCGATAGGTGGATCATCTTTTCTGCCAGTTCCACAATTTTTACGGGCTCACCCATATCCAGGACAAACACATCCCCTCCCATTCCCATAGAACCCGCTTGGATAACCAATTGAGCTGCCTCAGGGATCGTCATGAAATAACGCGTGATTTTTGGATGGGTTACCGTTAGAGGTCCGCCAGATTTAATTTGCTTGTAGAATAGTGGAATCACAGACCCCGAAGACCCCAATACATTTCCGAATCGAACCATCGTAAACCGAGTTTTATTAACCCTTGATACGTTACTCGAATCGCCAAAAAGTACCGGCGCAACTTCTTTACTCAAAGCTTGTAATGTCAGCTCTGCGAGTCTTTTGGTACTGCCCATAATATTCGTGGGTCTGACAGCCTTGTCCGTCGAGATCAAAACAAAATTGGCGACCCCAGCCTCCAGAGCCGCCTGAGCAGTGTTGAGGGTGCCAATCACATTATTTAGAATACCTTCCGCAATATTATGTTCTACCATCGGCACATGCTTATAAGCTGCAGCATGATACACCGTGACCACACTCCAGCGTTTCATCACATCAAGGAGCTTCTCCTGGTTTCGCACAGAGCCGAGAATGGGGAGCAATTTTATTGATCTGGATTCCCTTATTACCCGCTGCTCCAGCTCTGACAAGATGCTATAGAGATTAAACTCACTATGATCAAACAGAATCAGCGATGTAGGTCCTAAAGATAAAATTTGCCGGCATAGTTCGGAGCCAATAGACCCTCCTGCACCGGTAACCATAACAACCTGGCCTTTAATGCAGTGTGCGAGCAGGTCTTCTTGGGGAGGGACAGAATCGCGACCGAGTAGATCGGCAATATCCACCTCTTGAATATCATCAACTTTGACCAAACCACTCGCAAGATCCATAAAACCAGGCACGCTCCGTACATGGAATGGAAACCTTTCGAGGTAACTTAAAATTTCACGACGCCTGGCACGAGAACAAGAAGGAATGGCCAAGAGAACCTCCCCCACTCCCGTCTCATCAATCATGCGTTGAATATTTTTTGGTTTGTATACCTGCAACCCGGAAATCACACGATCGGAGATACTGGCATCATCATCGATAAAGGCTACAGGACGCATAAGTCGCCCCATTCTTAAAGCAGCAACAAGTTGGTTGCCAGCGGCGCCCGCGCCATAGATGGCCACTTTGGGCAAGCCATCCTCACGACTAGTGAAAGGAACGTGCTGTGCGGCCGCGAACCAATCCCCAAGAAAATATTGACGCATGGCTAAACGCAGGCCACCGATCATAACCATGCTCAACCACCAGTAATTGAACACTATCGAGCGTGGGACTACAGTTTGGTGGTTGCTGTACACATACACGGCTAATGCCAGTACCAACGCCGAAAGAGTAACAGCCTTTATTATTGTAATAAGTGCATCATTACCGAAGTAACGCATCACCGCACGATACATTCCGAGCCGCACAAACAAGGGAATCGCTATCACTGGCGCACTGAGAAACAACCAAAGGTGGACTACAAATGGATTGCTTAGCTCGTCAATTCCCAAGCGTATGACGAACGCCATCCATAGGGCGAACCAAATCAACAGGATGTCAGTCGCTACCTGGAGAAACCGTTTTTGCCGGCGGGACATTCCCACCAGATATGCTCTTATCTTATCCATAACCCTTTGAATTACCTCAGTCCCTAGTAACGACTCAAAAACCAGCACCCTACGTATAGCTCATCTATTTAAAATCGCAGCCGGCACCTATTATGAAGGCGTTTCCAATTCACCGGCATGAAACTTCACGGCTAATATCACCAACGGCACATACGCTATCACCAGGCCAATAAGCCCGTTAAACCCCATGCCGACACACACAGCAATCGGGAGCAGCCAGAGTAAATTGATGAGCATAACGGTGATTGTAACTGGCATATGACGCCCAACTTTACGTGCAGCATACTGATATGCATGACTGCGGTGGGCCTCGTAGATTTTGTCTCCACGCAGTAAACGCCGGCCCAAAGTAAAGGTCGCATCAACGATAAATACGCCCAGCAAAATCAACCAAACCCAAAGCAACTCATTGGCCACCCATGCGGCCTGTAAAGAAAACACTCCAATCACGACACCTAGAAACCCGCTGCCGGCGTCTCCCATAAAGATGCGCGCGGGCGGAAAATTCCAATATAAGAAACCCAGCACTGCAATTGCCAGTAGGCCAGGAGCCATTATGAGTGCGTCGTGCCCAGCCAGCCAATAGACCAAGCTCGCCCCTGTGCAAGCACAAACTGCCTCAATGCTGGCGATGCCGTCGATTCCGTCCATGAAGTTATAGAGATTGAGCATCCAGACCAAGTACATGGCCGCCAACAGGTGTCCAAGCCAACCAAGGCTCAGATCAACCCCCGCAACGTTTAATGTGGGTAACCCCCCCATCCATAACAGTGCCCATGCCGCCGCTGCAAAATGCGCTAGTAAACGCCAACGCGCAGCGACATGCCCGTGATCATCGAGAAAACCGACCAAGGCAATCAATAATCCACTGCCCAGCAAAGGCAGTGCAGTAGCCCAACCTATAAGCCCCATAGATACCATCACACCCAATGCCACCAGGTAAGTAACGACAATGGCGACACCACCACCTCGTGGCGTAGGCACCGAGTGAGAACTGCGACAGTTGGGTATATCCATCAGGCTGCGTGTCAACGCATAGCGGCGTAGAACCCAAGTCAAAAATAACGACGCTATAAGCACCGTTGCGAACACCAACCAAATGGACATGTACGATCAGTTCCTGAAACAGAATGCTGGCAAAAAGAGATGCATCACTCGTCGCCGAGCCAATTCAAGCCGGTAGGGTTATTCGAAAATCGCCTATTTGCCTACTTTTTAACGTGCAAAAAATGCTGAGCAGCCTTTAACAAAGCTTGATCAACACTCACAGGCGCGACCCAGCCCAGAAGTTTCTGGGTTTTACCAATATCGACCTGCAGCGAGCCACAGAGGCGCTGAGAAAGTGCTTTGCGCCCCAGCAACGAGGCCCCGCACTCCAATATCCATGCTGGCACCGGTAATAAGCGTGCCGGAGTCCCCAGTGCAGCAGCCATTCTACGCAACAACTGAGTGGTAGAAAGATCCTCACCGTCACTGACCAGAAACGTCTCATTCGCGGCCAATGGGTGCTCGGCGCACGTCAGGATAAGGTCCACAAGATTATCCAAGGCGACCAGACTGCGCTGGTTATGGATGGCCCCAAAGGGCAGAGGTACACCTTTACTCAACCAGCGCATCATATTGAGAAAGTTGGCCTTCACTCCTGGTCCGTAGACAAGTGTCGGACGGATGATGACAACCTCCATTCCTGTCTGCGCAGCCAATAGCCTAAGAGCCTGTTCAGCCTCCATCTTGGAGATGCCATAAGGATCCACCGGAGCAGGCTCTGCATCAGCGGTGTAAGGCGCGCCCCGTCGCGTGCCTTCACCATTGACCTTGATCGAACTGACAAAGATAAAGCGCTTGGCTCCCGCCTGTGCAGCCTGCCTGGCGAGTTGCAGTGTCCCGTCGACGTTAACCTTGCGAAACTCCGCTAATGGATCAGCACTAGCGTCACTCATCACATGGACGCGCGCTGCACAGTGAACCACAACAGCACAATCGGTTACTGCCTCACTCCAGTCACACGCGGCATCAATCGCGTTTATCTTCACCATCCTCGTCGTACCGGGTAAATCGGAAAGGGCTTTACGGACAGCAATGACCGGCTCGAAGCGCCTATCCTGTACTACACGATCAAGCACGGCTCGCCCGACAAAACCAGATGCACCTGTCAACAACATAATTCTCATGATTTATTGCCCTGTCTCAAAGTGGCTTTTCTGAAAAGCGACTCAAGACGCTCGAACAACTTGGCTTTGGAGAAATGTTCAAGGTAGTAATCCCTACCAGACAGCCCCATACGCTCAAGCTCTGGGGCAGTTAAAGTGCCCATGGTGCGCACGATTTCGGCCAGCCCTCGGGCATCGCCTGAACCACAGGCCATACCGGCACCTGACTCAACAACCACTCTAGCGGCCTCACCATCAATCATCGCAATAATGGGCTTGCCCGAGGCCAGATAGGCCTGAACTTTGCCTGGGATAGTCCTTTCAAAAACCTCGTTGGTTTTTAATGACACCAGCAATGCGTCCGCCACAGAGAAAAGTGCAGGCATTTTTTCGAGTGGATGACGCCCCAACAACAAGACATTGCTCATCTGATGTTCAGATATGTGCTTGGTAAGCCATTCACTGGCCCGGCCATCTCCTACAATCACCCATCGGACCTGAAGATCTCCCTTGAGTGCTTTGGCCACTTCCAGTATTGCCGGGAAGTCCTGAGCCTCGCCAAGGTTGCCGGCGAACAAGATAGTGAAGACGGACTCATCACGTTGAAGCAGTTCGGAGGCTACTTGTACCTCCCCGGCAAAGTCGTCCTCGGCCCAACTTGGGAAGTACACAAGGCGATCGGCCGAAATCGAGCGGGTACAGTACTTTCTGACGTTTTCATCAAAGGCACGTGACTGCAACAATAGGTAGTCGGTGCGATTGTAGATCCAGGACACCACCTTGCCGACCATGCCAAGCAATTTCGGATGTTTGATAATGCCGACCGCACTCAAGGTTTCCGGCCACAAATCCAAGACCCACACAAATACCGGCACTTTTTTCAGGCGCCCAATCACCAGTGCGGGAATTGCCGCCATAATAGGAGATACGGCATACACGAAGATTGAGTCGAATGACTGACCGCGCAGCTTATAGCTGCCGACTATTGAGGCACTCGTAAAAAAAGAAAAGTAGTTCAAGGCCAGGGTGATGCTGCGCCTGCCTCGCGCCAGCATCGGCACGCGCACAACCCGAGCACCTCGATAATTAGAGAACTGCGCAGGGTCCCCACGGAAATCAGCATAGACCTTGCCTTCCGGATAGTTGGGCACGCCGGTGAGCACAGTCACCTCGTGCCCCATGGCGATAAACCCTTCGACCATGTTGTTGATTCGCATGTTTTCCGGCCAAAAATACTGAGTGACCACCAGAATCTTCAGCGGCTTTTCTTGAGCGAACCTATCCAATCAATATTGCTTCCATACTGTACGCATAACGTAATCACGATAGCTGTGGATAATCCTCACCACTTTTTCGGCAACATTCGGCATGCTGTAATCCGATACGAGGCGAAGCGTGCGCTCGTGACCACTCCCTTGACGTTCCAGGAGTTGCAAGGCTTGCATGACACGGTCCACTTCTAGGCCAACCATCATCACCGCCGCCTCCTCCATGCCTTCAGGCCGTTCGTGGGCTTCACGTATGTTCAGCGCCGTAAAATTGAGGATCGACGATTCTTCATTAATGGTGCCGCTATCTGACAGCACGGCTTTGGAGGTCAACTGCAGTTTGTTGTAATCCTTGAAACCCAGTGGCTTGAGCAGTTGCACGTTCTTGTGAAAAATGACGCCCATTGCGTCTACCCGCTTTTGAGTACGCGGGTGGGTGGTCACAATTACCGGCAGTTCGTAATGGGCTGCAACAGTGTTAAGGACGTCTACCAGCTTTAGGAAGTTCTTGTCCGAATCGATGTTCTCCTCACGGTGAGCACTCACGACAAAAAATTTGCCTGCGTCCAGGCCAAGACGCTCCAATACGCTCGAAGCTTCGATTCCCTCGCGGTAATAATTGAGCACCTCGTACATGGGGCTCCCGGTTTTGATCACCATATCCGGCGGCAGACCTTCACGCAGTAAATAATCGCGGGCAATACTGCTATAGGTCAGGTTTATATCCGCCGTATGGTCAACGATGCGCCGGTTAATCTCTTCCGGCACGCGCATATCAAAACAACGATTACCGGCTTCCATGTGGAACGTCGGGATTTTACGACGCTTGGCTGGAATGACCGCCATGCAACTGTTGGTGTCACCAAGCACCAATAGAGCTTCTGGCTGCTCGTGTTCCAGGACGCGATCTACGGCAATAATCACGTTACCGATAGTCTGTGCACCACTTGCGCCTGCTGCGTTGAGAAAGTGATCGGGCTTACGGATGCCAAGATCTTGGAAAAAAATCTCGTTTAGCTCGTAATCATAATTTTGCCCGGTATGTACGAGGATATGCTCACAGTGCTCGTCCAGCTTCGCCATCACTCGCGACAAGCGAATGATCTCGGGGCGTGTGCCCACAACCGTGACGACTTTTAGCTTTTTCATCTCAACACTCTTCCAAATTCATAAACGTCTGGATCATCAACCTAACCATCGGCTTCACACCTTGACTTCAGGCTTGAGTTCCAACCGGCAGAGCAAAAGTATCCGGTCGCTCGCGGTCGAAAATCTCGTTTGCCCAAAGCATTACGATCATTTCGTCATCACCTACGTTGGTAATATCGTGAGTCCAACCAGGTACAGTCTCTACGATCCGAGGCTCATCGCCGCTAGTGAATAATTCGTAAAAGTCGCCAGAAATGATATGGCGAAAACGGAAACAGGCCAGGCCTTTGATTACCAGGAATTTTTCGGTTTTGCTGTGGTGGTAATGGCCGCCGCGTGTGATGCCAGGATAAGCGGTAAAGTAAGAGAACTGCCCACTGTCTTTGGTCTTCAACATTTCCACAAAAACGCCACGTGGGTCTCCGTACTTAGGAACGTCATAAGCGAACTGTTCGACAGGCAGGTAGCTCACGTAGGTCGAATAGAGTGCCCGCACTAGCCCTGTGCCAACAGCTTCACTGATCAACGTGTCACGGCTTTTACGGAAGGTATGCAACTGATCCGCCAACTCCCCTACGGTAATGCTGTATACCGGACTTACCTGCGGATTTGAGTCAGCGAATGATCCGCCGTCCATAGCACTGACGAAACAATCAATAACATCATCGATGTAGACCAGGCTGATCACTGACTTAGGGTCATTGATCTGAACCGGCAAGCCCCGAGTGATGTTATGGCAAAAAGTTGCGACAGCTGAGTTGTAATCGGGACGTGCCCATTTACCAAATACATTGGGTAAACGCAGCACCTGAATGCGAGAACCGTGACTGGTGTGTAGATCCTGCAATAACTGCTCAGCAGCGAGTTTGCTGACGCCATATGGATTATCTCGATCAGCTTGGATCGACGACGTGTAAAGAACAGGTATTGGCTTGCCGCTCACCTTAATTGCTTCGCAAAGAGCAAGAGTCAAATCGGTGTTTCCAGTTTTGAACTCTTGCGGCAATAGCGGTCGATTGACCCCTGCCAAGTGAAAAATAAAATCGGATTCGGCCACCATGAGAGGTAACTGGGCGATGCTGTTATCTCGGGTAAAGGGCACTACCTCGATATCTTTACGCTCGCTCAAGTGCGCTATCAGATTCTTACCAACAAAACCATTAGCCCCTGTGACCAATACCTTCATTACTTACTCCTCCGGCGTAGCATGCTCGCCACGTTGGATAGCCTGCATAAACTCAAGTTTGAGCAAGAGGCGCTGCATACCTGCCACATCCAACCTTTCGGTATTGTGGGAGTTATAGTCTTCCGTACGAGAGATTTTCTCTTCACCAAGCTCCACAAACTTGGAGTAGTTCAGGTCACGTAAATCTGGCGGAATACGATAGTAGTCGCCCTTATCTTCAGCGCACGCCATTTCTTCGCGACTCAAAAGCGCCTCGAACAACTTCTCGCCGTGACGCGTGCCAATGACTTGAATAGGGTGCTCGGGCTTACCAACCATAGCGGTCAGTGCCTTGGCCAAAGTCTCGACGGTTGCCGCAGGTGCTTTTTGCACGAAAAGATCACCGTTACGGCCATGCGCGAATGCGTACAACACCAAATCGACGGCGTCCGCCAGTGTCATCATGAACCGAGTCATATTCGGATCAGTCAGGGTTAATGCCTGTTCTGAACGGATTTGCTCGATGAACAAGGGAATCACCGAGCCACGCGAAGCCATGACGTTACCGTAACGAGTGCCACAAATAACGGTTCTTTTATCATCGACATTACGGGATTTGGCAACCATTACCTTTTCCATCATAGCCTTGGATATACCCATGGCATTGATGGGATAGACCGCCTTGTCCGTACTCAAGCAAACCACACGCTTGACTGCGTTCTGGATTGCAGCTTCAAGAACATTTTCGGTGCCAATGACATTGGTCTTGACTGCCTCCATTGGGTGAAACTCGCAGGATGGGACCTGTTTGAGCGCTGCTGCGTGGAAAATGTAGTCCACTCCACGGGTGGCAGTGAGCACACTCTGATAATCGCGCACATCGCCAATATAGAATTTCAGCTTGGCATTAGCATAGCGCTTACGCATATCGTCTTGCTTCTTCTCATCGCGGCTGAAGATGCGAATTTCAGCGATATCGCTGCCAAGGAAGCGTTTAAGCACTGCGTTACCGAATGAGCCGGTACCGCCAGTGATAAGGAGCGTTTTTCCGCTGAACATAATGAGTCCTAGGGCAATCCGCACAGCACGACAAGCTTCTAGCCGGCAACTCACCTCAAGACCAGCAGACCGACAAGCCCCCTCGACTCCCCCCTGAAAACACGCTACAGATAAGAGTTAATGGGCTCAAGGAAAACGTCGAAGCTTGCCAGCATGCAGACTGAAAATCAGCGTTGTGTTGTGCAGTTAAAGATGAAGGGGGTGACGAAATTGATGAGTATTTTAAGCTCTACATCCTTAAAGTCAAAAACGAACACAAATAGATTGTGCGCAAGCTCGCACCCTCATCTTGATCGCAAAACAAAAAGGCCTGCCAACTCGAAGAAAATCCACAGAGACGTCTGCTGCACAGTCTTTTGAATAGGAGACTACAGAACTGCCTGACTCCTCCCACCGACAACGAAAATGACTAGTTTTTTCGATCAGATCTCTTGATACGCGCAATTAAACAGAGCACCGGCCCAACGATCAAACCGAGCATTAATGACAGCGCCATGAACACTGACACTGGAAGCTCAGCCGTAGACCAGCCAAAAAACGACAATGACGTACTTCGCTGGTTCTCCAAGACAAATGCAATTATGAGAAATGTTAAAACCAGCACAACGAACGCTATCAAAACGTGCTTAAACCTACGCATAAGCCCCTCCCAACCCAAAACGTCTCAGACCCCCTCCTCCTCATCCTCATTCACCCGATCCCGCAATTCCTTCCCCGGCTTGAAATGAGGCACAAATTTCCCATCCAGGCTCACCGACTGCCCAGTCTTAGGATTCCGCCCTACCCTTGGCGCGCGGTAGTGCAGCGAAAAACTGCCAAACCCACGGATCTCAATTCGATCCCCGGTCGCGAGGCACTGGGACATTTGCTCAAGCATGGTCTTGATAGCCAGCTCCACATCCTTGGATGAAAGCAGCCCTTGATGGGTGACAATTCGTTCGATCAACTCCGACTTCGTCATATTTTTCCCTTCTTTTTCAAGCAGCTAGGAAAAGCGCTTCGAAGGTTTTAGCATGACTTGATGAATTTGAACAGCCCATCTACCAACTTATCTGCCGTTTGAATAACGCCCGCCATGAGCGACCCACACTCTCAATTGCAGATCACGAGCATGGTACGAGTGACCGCTCCTGCAGGGTTCCAACCGAACAAGTAATCACCCTCTTCGTCCTTGGCGTCGCTGGACCTGGTGATGACCTTATAGCCCTGCATCCTGCATTCGCGGGCGGCGCGTTTCTCGCACTTATCCCAGTTGTTGCCCAACCCCGAGCAATCGACCTCAATGCCGCTGACACCGCGCCTCGCGTGAGTTTTGGCGCTGGTAATGGAACAGCCTGCAAGCATTACCACTGCGAACACCACGATAAGCCTGTTCATCGAAATCCTTAAAAACACGGGAGCGCCTTTATCAATACTCTATTCAGCTCTGACACCAAGGCGTCTGCCTTGGTTCTTGCGTGTTGATTCAACGAATTTCAGGCACAAAAAAGGGCGACCGAAGTCGCCCTTTTTAACAGCCTTACAGAACTTAGTTCTGTTTAGCCATTGCTTCGCGCAGCAGGGAGGCCATGGTGGTCTCGCCTGTTGCAGCTTCCGGAGCCGATTTCAGGCTCTGGATGGCTTCTTTCTCTTCCACTTCGTCTTTCGACTTGATGGACAGCTGGATCACGCGGCTCTTGCGATCGACGCTGATGATCTTGGCTTCTACTTCCTGGCCTTCTTTCAGAACGTTGCGCGCGTCTTCAACGCGGTCACGGCTGATTTCGGAGGCTTTCAGAGTCGCTTCGATATCGTCGGCCAGAACGATGATGGCGCCTTTGGCGTCAACTTCTTTCACAGTGCCTTTAACGATTGCGCCTTTGTCGTTCTCTTGAACGTACTCGGAGAACGGATCGCTTTCCAGTTGCTTGATACCCAGGGAGATGCGCTCGCGCTCTGGGTCAACCGACAGGATAACGGTGTCCAGCTCGTCGCCCTTCTTGAAACGACGAACAGCTTCTTCGCCAACTTCGTTCCAGGAGATGTCGGACAAGTGAACCAGGCCGTCGATGCCGCCGTCCAGACCAATGAAGATACCGAAATCGGTGATCGACTTGATGGTGCCGGAGATTTTATCGCCCTTGTTGAACTGGCCAGAGAAATCTTCCCATGGGTTAGATTTGCACTGCTTGATGCCCAGGGAGATACGACGACGCTCTTCGTCGATATCCAGAACCATGACTTCCACTTCGTCGCCGACTTGTACGACTTTCGAAGGGTGGATGTTCTTGTTGGTCCAGTCCATTTCGGAAACGTGTACCAGGCCTTCAACGCCTTCTTCCAGCTCAGCGAAGCAGCCGTAGTCGGTCAGGTTGGTAACACGCGCGGTGACGCGAGTGCTTTCTGGGTAACGGGCTTTGATAGCGACCCATGGATCTTCACCCAGTTGCTTCAGGCCCAGGGAAACACGGTTGCGCTCGCGATCGTATTTCAGAACCTTGACATCGATCTCGTCGCCAACATTGACGATTTCGGAAGGATGCTTGATACGCTTCCAAGCCATGTCGGTAATGTGCAGCAGGCCATCGACGCCACCCAGATCGACGAATGCGCCGTAATCGGTGAGGTTCTTGACGATACCTTTGACTTGTTGGCCTTCCTGCAGGGATTCCAGCAGAGCTTCACGCTCGGCGGAGTTCTCTGCTTCCAGGACGCTGCGACGGGAAACGACAACGTTGTTGCGCTTCTGGTCGAGTTTGATGACCTTGAATTCGAGTTCTTTGCCTTCCAGGTGCGTGGTGTCGCGCACAGGACGAACGTCGACCAAAGAACCTGGCAGGAACGCACGGATGCCGTTAACGTCGACAGTGAAGCCGCCTTTAACCTTACCGTTGATAACGCCCTTGACCACTTCTTCAGCTGCGAAGGCTGCTTCGAGAACAATCCAGCATTCAGCGCGCTTGGCTTTTTCACGGGACAGCTTGGTTTCACCGAAACCGTCTTCAACCGAGTCCAGAGCAACGTGAACTTCGTCACCGACATTGATTGTCAGATCACCAGCATCGTTGTAGAACTGTTCCAGCGGGATCAGAGCTTCAGACTTCAGACCAGCGTGAACGGTTACCCAGCGAGCTTGGTAATCGATATCAACGATAACACCGGTGATGATGGAGCCTGCCTGAAGGTTCAGGGTTTTTAGGCTTTCTTCAAAGAGTTCCGCAAAGCTTTCGCTCATTTTAATTCCTGTTGATAAGGGCGAAGAATACGCCCATCTCCACACCCCAGACGGTGTGGGTCAGTTTCAGTTAAAAGAAGCCACCGCAGGACTATGACTGGTCCCCTGCGGCCTTCTTGATCACCCGGCGATATCGCGAATGGCGATTTCACTCAAGATGCGTTCCAGCACCTGCTCGATGGACAACTCCGTGGAATCCAGCTGTATGGCATCAGCCGCCGGCTTGAGCGGGGCTACTGCGCGCTGGGTATCACGCTCATCGCGTGCACGGATCTCATCTAGCAGACTCGACAGACTAACACCATCGACTTTGCCCTTCAACTGCAAGTAGCGGCGGCGAGCCCGCTCCTCGGCGCTGGCGGTCAGGAAAATCTTCAGCGGCGCCTCGGGAAACACCACCGTGCCCATGTCGCGGCCATCGGCCACCAGCCCCGGCGGCTCCTGGAAAGCCCGCTGACGCTGCAACAGCGCATCACGCACCGCCGGCAGCGCAGCAACCTGGGAGGCCCAGGAGCCGACCTGCTCGTTACGCAGGTCATCGGTCACATCGTCCCCTTCCAGGATGATGCGCTGGGGATGACCTTCCGTCGCGCCGACGAATTGCACATCGAGATGCGCGGCCAGCAGCTTCAGGGATTCTTCGTTGGTCAGGTCGACGCCATGGTTGCGTGCGGCAAACGCCAGCAGGCGGTACAACGCGCCGGAATCCAGCAGGCACCAGCCCAGGCGCTTGGCCAGGATGCCGGCGATCGTGCCTTTGCCCGAGCCGCTTGGCCCGTCGATGGTAATCACCGGTGCTTTGATATTCACAATTGAGCCTCTTGGGCAACACGGATGCCGACTTGGGCACACAGTGTAAGAAAGTTCGGAAAAGACGTAGCAACATTGGCGCAGTCATGGATACGAATCGGCGCAGCCGCCCGCAGGGAAGCCACGCTGAAGGCCATGGCAATCCGGTGATCGCCATGGGCATGGACTTCACCACCGCCCATCAGGCCACCGTCAATGATAATCCCATCGGCGGTCGGTTCACACTTCACCCCCAACACCTGCAGACCGTCGGCCATGACCTGGATACGGTCGGACTCCTTCACGCGCAACTCTTCGGCGCCCCGCAAAATGGTCCGGCCTTCAGCGCAGGCGGCCGCGACGAACAACACCGGGAATTCATCAATAGCCAGGGGCACCAGCGCTTCCGGAATCTCGACACCCTTCAATACAGCTGCCCGCACCCGCAGGTCAGCGACAGGCTCGCCACCCACTTCGCGCGGGTTTTCCAAGGTGATATCGGCCCCCATCAACCGCAGGATATCGATCACCCCGGTGCGGGTCGGGTTGATGCCGACATGCTCCAGCAACAACTCGGAGCCTTCGGCAATCGAAGCCGCCACCAGGAAGAATGCCGAAGAGGAGATATCCCCCGGCACTTCAATATGGGCAGCCGTCAGTACATGACCCGATTCCACCGATGCGGTAGCGCCTTCCACCGCAACCGGGTAACCAAAACCGCGCAACATACGCTCGGTATGGTCACGGGTCGGCGCAGGCTCGGTCACCGCAGTTTGACCTTCGGCATACAGCCCCGCCAGCAACAGACAGGATTTGACCTGGGCACTGGCCATCGGCATTGCATAGCTCATGCCTTTGAGCGCCTGGCCGCCACGAATGGTCAGCGGCGGACGCCCTTCCGGCCCGGTCTCGATCACCGCCCCCATGTCCCGCAATGGCTTGGCCACGCGGTTCATCGGGCGCCTGGACAGGGAAGCATCGCCGGTCAACACACTGTCAAAGCGTTGGGCCGCCAACAAACCGGACAGCAGTCGCATGGACGTACCGGAATTGCCCAGGTAGATCGGCCCCGGCGCCGGCTTCAAGCCGTGCAAGCCCACACCATGAATGGTCACGCGCCCATGGTGCGGCCCTTCAATCACCACGCCCATGTCGCGAAACGCCTGCAGGGTCGCAAGGGCATCTTCACCCTCAAGGAACCCTTCCACCTCCGTCACGCCCTCGGCCAACGAGCCGAGCATGATCGAGCGATGGGAGATCGACTTGTCACCCGGCACCCGGATACGCCCGCTCAGGCGGCCGCCCGGGTTGGCAAGGAAAGTCAGGTCATCGGCGTTCACAGCGGTTTCCATATAGGCCCGGCGAGCCAGGATCTTGCTGAAATGCTCACGCGCCACCCGCGCACGGGTGAACACGCCCAATAATTGATGGCCATCCCCGGCATCGACCGCGTCGCGCAAGGCGTCGAGGTCACTGCGGAAGGTGTCCAGGGTGCGCAACACCGCTTCGCGATTGGCGAGAAAGATGTCGTGCCACATCACCGGATCGCTGCCGGCAATCCGTGTGAAGTCGCGAAAGCCGCCGGCGGCATAACGGAAAATCTCGAGGTTTTCGTTGCGCTTGGCCAGGGAGTCCACCAGGCCGAATGCCAACAGATGGGGCAAATGGCTGGTCGCCGCCAGCACTTCGTCGTGGCGCTCGACCTGCATATGTTCCACATCCGCCCCCAGCTCACGCCAGAGACGATCCACCACCGCCAGCGCGGCCGGATCGGTTTGCTCCAGCGGCGTCAGGATCACTTTATGGCGGCGGAACAGCTGCGCATTGGACGCTTCCACCCCGCTCTGCTCGGAACCGGCAATCGGATGGCCCGGCACAAAGCGCGACGGCATGCCACCAAAGGCCTGCTGCGCCGCCCGCACCACATTGCCCTTGGCACTGCCGACGTCGGTCAGGATCGCCTGGCCCAGGTCCATGCCGGCCAATACCGCCAGCAGTTTCTCCATCGCCAGGATCGGCACCGCAAGCTGGATGACGTCAGCTCCCTGACACGCCAGCGCCAGGTCCGCCTCGCAGCGATCCACCACACCCAACTCCACCGCCAGCTTGCGCGATTGCGGGTCCAGGTCCACACCGACCACTTCGCCGCACAGCCCGCTTTCGCGCAGGCCTTTGGCGAAGGAGCCACCGATCAAGCCCAGGCCGACCACCACCAGGCGACCGATCATAGGCACGGCAGGTTGCAATGCAGTGACATCAACCACGAGCCAGGACCTTGGCCAGCGCCTCCAGGAAGCGACTGTTTTCAGCCGGCAAGCCGATGGTGATCCGCAGGTGGTTCGGCATGCCGTAGTTGGCCACCGGCCGCACGATCACACCTTCGCGCAGCAGCCCCTGGAATACCGGGGCGGCCACTTGACCAAGGTCGACACAGATGAAGTTGCCCTTGGAGGGAATCCAGCCCAGGCCCAACGCACGGAAGCCATCCTGCAACTGCAGCATGCCGCTTGCGTTGATGCGGCGACCTTCTTCCAGGTACTCGGCATCCTTCACCGCCGCACAGGCTGCCGCCAGGGCGAGGCTGTTGACGTTGAACGGTTGGCGCACGCGGTTCAGCACATCGGCCACCACCGCTGTCGACAAGCCATAGCCGACCCGCAGCGACGCCAGGCCATAGGCCTTGGAGAAGGTGCGCGACACCAGCAGGCTCGGGTAGGCCGCCAGGAAATCCAGGCCGTTCGGCAGGTCGCTGCCTTCGGCGTACTCGATGTAGGCCTCGTCCAACACCACCAGCACATGCTCAGGCACGTCCTGCAGGAAGTCGTTGAGCGCCTGCGCATCGAACCAGGTGCCGGTCGGGTTGTTCGGGTTGGCGATAAACACGACGCGGGTCTGGGCGTCGATGGCGGCCAGCATGGCCGGCAGGTCGTGGCCCCAGTCCTTGGCAGGAATCACACGGGCGTCGGCACCGACCGCCTGGGTGACGATCGGGTAGACCGCAAACGCGTGCTCGCTGAACACGGCGTTCAGGCCCGGCGCCAGGTAGGCACGCCCGACCAGCTCGAGGATGTCATTGGAACCGTTGCCCAGGGTGACCTGGTTCAGCTCGACCCGGCATGTTTCTGCCAGCAGGGACTTGAGGGCGAAGCCATTGCCGTCCGGGTAACGGGTCAGCTCGGCCAATTCTTCGCGAATCGCCGCCAATACCTTGGGGCTTGGGCCCAGTGGGTTCTCGTTACTCGCCAGCTTGACGATCTTGGAGGGGTCCAGGTTCAACTCACGCGCCAGCTCGTCCACAGGCTTGCCCGGAACGTAAGGCGACAGTTGTTGCACGCCCGGCTGGGCCAGGGCGAGGAAGTTGCCACTCATGTTAAAGCCTCACAAAACCGCTTTCGGGTAAGAGCCCAGCACCTTGAGTGCCACGGCTTCCTGACTGATCTTCTCCAGCACGCCCTTGACCAGCGGATCGCGGTGGTGGCCGATGAAGTCGATAAAGAACACGTAAGTCCATTTACCGCTGCGCGAAGGACGCGTCTCGATGCGCGTCAGGTCAATCCCGTTGTCGTGGAACGGCACCAGCAGCTCATGCAGCGCGCCGGGCTTGTTGCTCATGGAGACGATGATCGAAGTCTTGTCGTCGCCGGTCGGCGGCACTTCCTGGCTGCCGATCATCAGGAAACGCGTGGAGTTGTCCGGGCGATCCTCGATTTTCTCGGCCAGGCGCGTCAGGCCATACAGACCTGCCGCCATATCACCGGCGATCGCCGCCGAATTCCATTCACCCTTGACCCGCTTGGCCGCTTCGGCGTTGCTGGACACCGCCACGCGCTCCACATTCGGGTAATGCGCATCCAGCCACTTGCGGCACTGGGCCAGGGATTGGGCGTGGGAATAGATGCGGCTGATACTGTCGGTCTTGGTGTTCTCACCCACCAGCAGGTGATGGTGGATGCGCAGCTCGACTTCGCCGCAGATCACCATGTCGTGCTCAAGGAAGCTGTCCAGCGTGTGGTTGACCGCCCCTTCGGTGGAGTTTTCCACCGGCACCACGCCAAAGTTCACCGCGCCGGCCGCCACCTCACGGAACACCTCGTCGATGGCCGCCATGGGCTTGCTGATCACCGCGTGGCCGAAGTGCTTCATGGCCGCCGCCTGGGTGAAGGTGCCTTCCGGGCCGAGGTAGGCCACTTTCAGCGGCTGCTCGAGCGCCAGGCACGACGACATGATTTCACGGAACAACCGCGCCATCTCTTCGTTGCCCAGCGGGCCCTTGTTACGCTCCATGACGCGCTTGAGCACCTGGGCTTCACGCTCCGGCCGGTAGAACACCGGCACTTCGCCCTCCGCCAGGGACTCCATCTTCACCCGTGCCACTTCCTGGGCACAGCGCGCACGCTCACTGATCAGCTCCAGGACTTTCTCGTCCAGGCTGTCAATGCGTACACGCAGGGCCTTGAGTTCTTGTTCAGACATTAGCCGTGTTCCTTTTCAAACTCTGCCATGTAGGCAACCAGCGCGTTGATCGCATGGATGTCGACAGCGTTGTAGATGGAGGCGCGCATGCCACCCACCGAACGGTGGCCCTTGAGGTTCAACAGGCCACGGGCGTCGGCACCGGCCAGGAATGGCTTGTCCAGGCGGTCATCGGCCAGGCGGAACGGCACGTTCATCCACGAGCGATCGGTGAGGTTGATCGGGTTGCTATACAGGCCGCTGGCGTCGATGAAGTCATACAGGGTGCGCTTCTTCTCTTCGTTGAGCTTGCCCATGGCCGCCACGCCGCCCTGCTCTTTCAGCCACTCGAACACCAGGCCCGACAGGTACCAGGCGAAGGCCGGCGGGGTGTTGTACATCGAGCCGTTGTCGGCCGCGACCTTGTAGTTGAGCATGGTCGGGCACAGTGAACGGGCGCGACCCAGCAGGTCCTCACGGACGATATTGACCAGGATGCCGCTCGGACCGATGTTCTTCTGCGCACCGGCGTAGATCATGCCGTAGCGCGACACATCGATAGGCCGCGAGAGGATGTCCGAGGACATGTCGCACACCAGCGGAACGTCGCCGACGTCCGGCACCCAGTCGAACTCCAGGCCGCCAATGGTTTCGTTCGCGACGTAGTGCACGTAGGCCGCGTCCTTGGACAGCTTCCATTCGTTCTGACCGGGAATGGCGAAGTAGTCGTAGGGCTTGGCGGTGCCGGCCACATTGACATGACCGTAGCGCGAAGCCTCTTCAATGGCCTTCTGCCCCCAGATGCCGGTGTCGATGTAGTCGGCCGTGCCGTCTTCCGGCAGCAGGTTCAGCGGGATCTGGGCGAACTGCTGGCTCGCGCCGCCTTGCAGGAACAGCACTTTGTAGTGGGATGGAATGTCGAGCAAGTCGCGCAGATCCTGCTCGGCCTTGGTGGCAATGGACACGAACTCATCACTGCGATGGCTCATTTCCATCACGGAGAGGCCTTTTCCATGCCAGTCGAGGAGTTCACCCTGCGCGCGCTGCAGGACTGCTTCAGGAAGCGCCGCGGGACCGGCACAGAAGTTATAGGCTCTCTTGCTCACATCCAATCTCACTCTGATCTGGTGGGGTGGTGCAATAAATCGGGTTTCAATACTTTCATAAGGGACAAACAACAAGGGGGCGAATCTTCATCCGCCCCCTGTGTGTCCGCTTATTCCTGCGGTTCTTCTTCGTCTGCGGCAGCATCGAGGGTTGGCTCGTCGACGCTGTCATCGCCGGCTGCGATCACCTCGCCTTCGAACTCCTCACCTTCCAGCTCTTCGCCTTCGACTTCCGATGGTTCCTGGACACGCTCCAGGCCGACCAGTTTTTCGTCCTTGGCCAGCTTGATCAAGGTCACACCCTGGGTGTTACGGCCCAGGCTCGACACTTCGGCCACACGGGTACGCACCAGGGTGCCCTGGTCGGAAATCAGCATGATTTCCTCGCCATCGAGCACCTGGACCGCGCCGACCAGACGGCCGTTGCGGTCGTTGCTGACCATGGCGATAACGCCCTGGCCGCCACGCTTGTACTCCGGGAACTCGCTGATGGCGGTGCGCTTGCCATAGCCACGCTCGGAAGCGGTGAGGATCTGGCTGCCTTCTTCCGGGATCAGCATCGAAATCAGCTTCTGCCCTTCCGGCAGGCGCATGCCGCGTACACCGCGGGCGGTACGGCCCATGGCGCGAACGTCGGATTCCTTGAAGCGGGTGACCTTGCCGCCGTCGGAGAACAGCATGACTTCACGCTCGCCATCGGTGATGGCCGCGCTGATCAGCACGTCGCCTTCGTCCAGCTCCAGGGCGATCAGGCCCACGCTGCGCTGACGGCTGAAGGATTCCAGCGGGGTCTTCTTCACGGTGCCTTTGGCGGTGGCCATGAAGATGAAGTGACCTTCGGTGTATTCCTCGACCGGCAGCATGGTGGTGATGTATTCATCACTGTCCAGCGGCAGCAGGTTGACCAACGGACGACCACGGGCAGCACGGGAAGCTTCCGGGATTTCATAGGTCTTGAGCCAGTACACCTTGCCCTTGCTGGAGAACAGCAGCAGCGTGGTGTGGCTGTTGGCGACCAGCAGGTGGGCGATGTAGTCCTCATCCTTCACGCCAGTAGCCGATTTACCTTTACCGCCACGACGCTGGGCCTGGTACGCAGCCAATGGCTGGGTCTTGGCATAGCCACCGTGGGAGATGGTCACCACGCGCTCTTCTTCCGGGATCATGTCACCCAGGGTCAGGTCGAGGCGGGCATCGAGGATTTCGGTGCGGCGCACGTCGCCGTATTCGGCGCGGATCACTTCCAGCTCTTCGCGGATCACTTCCATCAGGCGCACGGCGCTGTTGAGGATGCGGATCAGCTCGCCGATCTGGTTGAGAATCTCCTGGTACTCGGCCAGCAGCTTCTCGTGTTCCAGGCCGGTCAGGCGGTGCAGGCGCAGTTCCAGGATGGCCTGGGCCTGTTCCGGCGACAGGAAGTACTTGCCGTCACGCAGGCCGTATTGCGGGTCCAGTGTCTCCGGGCGGCACGAGTCGGCGCCGGCACGTTCAACCATCGCCACCACGGCGCTGGATTCCCATGGCATCTTGATCAGCGCTTCCTTGGCTTCCGACGGCGTCGGCGAAGCCTTGATCAGGGCGATGACCGGGTCGATGTTCGACAGCGCTACAGCCTGGCCTTCCAGGATGTGGCCGCGCTCGCGGGCCTTACGCAGCTCGAACACGGTACGGCGGGTAACCACTTCGCGACGGTGACGTACGAAGGCTTCCAGCAGGTCCTTGAGGTTCAGGATGCGTGGGCGGCCGTCGATCAGTGCAACCACGTTGATACCAAACACGCTTTGCAGCTGGGTCTGGGCGTAGAGGTTGTTGAGGATCACCTCAGGCACTTCGCCACGACGCAGCTCGATCACCACGCGCATACCGTCTTTGTCGGATTCGTCGCGCAGCTCGGTGATGCCTTCGAGTTTCTTCTCTTTAACCAGCTCGGCGATCTTCTCGATCAGACGCGCCTTGTTCAACTGGTACGGGAGTTCGGTGATGACGATCTGCTGGCGGCCACCGACCTTGTCGATGTCCTCGATGATCGAGCGGGCGCGCATGTAAATACGGCCGCGACCGGTGCGGTAGGCTTCGATGATGCCGGCGCGACCGTTGATGATCGCGGCGGTCGGGAAGTCCGGGCCCGGGATGTATTGCATCAGCTCATCGACGGTCAGCTCAGGGTTGTCGATGAGGGCCAGGCAACCGTCGATGACTTCACCGAGGTTGTGCGGCGGGATGTTGGTGGCCATGCCCACGGCGATACCGCTGGAACCGTTGACCAGCAGGTTGGGAATCTTGGTCGGCATGACCGCCGGGATCATTTCGGTGCCGTCGTAGTTCGGCACCCAGTCCACGGTTTCTTTATGCAGGTCGGCCAGCAGCTCGTGCGCCAGCTTGGTCATGCGCACTTCGGTGTATCGCATGGCCGCGGCGTTGTCGCCGTCGACCGAACCGAAGTTGCCCTGGCCGTCTACCAGCAGGTAGCGCAGGGAAAACGGCTGGGCCATCCGAACGATGGTGTCGTACACCGCAGTGTCGCCGTGAGGGTGATACTTACCGATCACGTCACCGACAACACGGGCAGATTTCTTGTACGGCTTGTTCCAGTCGTTACCCAGCTCGCTCATTGCGAACAGCACGCGCCGGTGCACGGGCTTCAAGCCATCGCGCGCATCAGGCAGTGCCCGACCGACAATTACGCTCATCGCGTAGTCGAGGTAGGACTGTTTCAGCTCGTCTTCGATATTGACCGGGAGGATTTCTTTGGCCAGTTCGCCCATGAGAAGCCTGATTCCTTTTTCGGGTGAAACCTCGTCGCATCCATATGGGACGAACGAAGCTCGCCGTCGCCGGCACACTGCCTGACAACGACTTACGACAAATCAACGAGTTATGACACGGATCTGCACGTTATGGGCAACCCCTGGGGGCGGCCCTGGAAACCGCCGGATGTTATCACAATCGCCGCCACGCACCTATCCCCCTGATGCGCATGGATACTAGTAATTTGACGGATGACAGGCTTGAGGAGGCCGAGAGGGGCTCAGAGATGGGGTGGTGCTTTTTTTTGAGGGTGGATCCGAGGGTTTTATTGACTTTCAGGGCCAATCGGGGGCAAGCCCATTCCACACGTTAATTGTGAACAGTCAAAATGTGGCAGGGGGCTTGCCCCCGATAGCCACTTCACAGACACCAAAGCCTTCAATGCAGCCGCTTACGGCACATCAGCTTGGCCAATTTCGCCGTATCCGGCCGCTCAACCACGCCCTTCTCAGTCACGATCACATCGATCAGGTCGGCCGGGGTCACATCAAATACCGGATTAAACGCATTGACCTCCAAGCGCTGCCCCATGACCTCCAGCAGTTCACCGGGATCGCGCTCCTCCAGGGCCACATCGTCACCAGTGGCCATCATCAAGTCCAGGCTCGAACTCGGCGCCACCACCATGAAACGCACGCCGTGGTGCATGGCGCACACTGCCAATTGATAAGTGCCGATCTTGCTGATCACATCGCCATTGGCGGCAATGCAATCGGCGCCGACGATCACCCAGGTGATGCCCTTGGTCTTGAGGAGATGCGCACCGGCCGAGTCGGCATTCACGGTGACCGGGATCCCCTCGCCCGCCAGCTCCCAGGCGGTCAGCCGCGAGCCTTGCAGCCATGGGCGGGTTTCATTGGCGTAGACGTGCTCGACCAAGCCTTCCAGAAAGGCCGCGCGAATCACCCCGAGGGCCGTTCCGACACCGCCGGTGGCCAAGGCGCCGGCGTTGCCATGGGTCAAGATCGCCTGGGCGTTGCCCTGATGCTTGCGAATCCGCTCAACGCCCAACTGGGCCATGACGAGGTTGGCTTCCCGGTCGCTTTCATGGATAGCGATCGCTTCGGCCTCCAGCACCGCCAGCGGATCGGCGTGCTTCTTGACGCGATCCAGGCGATCGCGCATGCGCTTGAGCGCCCAGAACAGGTTCGAGGCGGTCGGACGGGTATCGGCCAGTAGTGCGTAGTCCTCTTCCCAGGCGGCCTGCCAGTCACCGCCCTCGGCGATGCGCTCGCGAGCGGCGAGCACCAGGCCATAGGCCGCGCTGATGCCGATGGCCGATGCGCCACGCACCACCATGGCACGAATGGCCGCAGCCACTGCATCGACCGTGGAGCAGGCCACCCAGCGTTCCTGGGACGACAGGGCGCGTTGATCGAGCAGGTGCAGCGTGCCATCACGCCAATCGATGGCCTTCACTTTCTCCGCTGCCAACAGTCGATCGCGCATCCATCACCCCATACTCATCAACAAAAGCCGCCGATTATAGCGATCCGCCAGCCAGGACGCTCGGGTATACTTCGCGCTTCTTTTATAGCTGCCCGGGAAGAAGCCTGCGATGACCTCCACTGCCGCCCCGCTCGACTTATTGCTACTGCCAACCTGGCTGGTACCTGTCGAACCCGCCGGCGTGGTGCTCAAGGACCATGGCGTGGGCATCCGCAATGGGCGTATCGCCTTTATCGGTCCACGGGCTGCGGCATTGAAGCTGTCGGCCACTGAAGTGCGCGAACTGCCGGGCATGCTGCTCAGTCCGGGCCTGATCAACGCCCACGGGCATGCGGCGATGAGCCTGTTTCGCGGCCTGGCCGATGACCTGCCCCTGATGACCTGGCTGGAAAAACACATCTGGCCCGCCGAAGCCAAGTGGGTCGACGAGGCCTTCGTGCGTGACGGCACCGACCTGGCCATTGCCGAGCAGCTCAAGGGCGGTATCACCTGCTTCTCGGACATGTACTTCTACCCCAAGGTCGCCAGCGATTGCGTGCACAACAGCGGCATGCGTGCGCAGATCGCGATTCCGATCCTCGACTTCCCGATTCCCGGCGCCGGCACCGCCGATGAGGCGATCCGCCAGGGCATCGAGCTGTTCGGCGACCTCAAGCACCATCCGCGCATCAAGATCACCTTCGGCCCCCACGCGCCCTACACGGTGTGCGATGCCAACCTGGAAAAGATCCGGGTCATCGCCGAAGAGCTGGACGCCGCGATCCATATGCATGTGCATGAAACCGCTTTCGAGGTACAACAGGCCGTCGAACAGACCGGCGAGCGGCCATTGGCGCGCCTGGGACGCCTGGGCTTGCTGGGCCCGCGCTTCCAGGCGGTTCATATGACCCAAATCAGCGAGGACGACCTGGCTTTGCTGGTAGAAAGCAACACCAGCGTGATCCATTGCCCGGAATCTAACCTGAAACTGGCCAGTGGCTTCTGCCCGGTGGAGCGTCTATGGCAGGCGGGCGTCAATGTGGCCATCGGCACCGACGGCGCCGCCAGCAACAACGACCTGGACCTGCTGGGTGAAACCCGTACCGCCGCGATGCTGGCCAAGGCCGTCGCGGGTTCGGCCACCGCCCTGGACGCCCACCGCGCGCTGCGCATGGCTACGCTCAACGGTGCACGTGCCATGGGCCTGGAGAGCGAAATCGGCTCCCTGGAAGTGGGCAAGGCGGCGGATATGGTTGCCTTCGATCTGACCGGGCTGGCGCAACAACCGATCTACGATCCGGTCTCACAGCTTATATATGCCACCGGACGCGATTGCGTGAAACACCTTTGGGTCGCCGGCAAGCAGTTGCTCGACGACCGGCAACTCACCCGCATGGATGAACAACAGTTGACCGCCACGGCGATTGCCTGGGGAAAACGCATCAGCGGGCACACCGAATAACGCTGGCTCTGAACCTGCGTGTTCAGGACCGACAAACCGATTTATCAGATTTAGAGGATTCACCATGAGCAACGTCGACCACGCCGAAATCGCCAAGTTTGAAGCCCTGGCACACCGCTGGTGGGACCGCGAAAGCGAGTTCAAACCCCTGCACGACATCAACCCGTTGCGGGTCAACTGGATTGACGAACGCGTCAACCTGGCCGGCAAGAAGGTGCTGGACGTCGGTTGCGGCGGCGGCATCCTCAGCGAAGCCATGGCCCAGCGCGGCGCCACCGTGATGGGGATCGACATGGGCGAAGCGCCGCTGGCCGTGGCCCAGTTGCACCAGCTGGAATCCGGCGTGAGCGTGGAATATCGCCAGATCACCGCCGAAGCCCTGGCCGAGGAAATGCCCGAGCAGTTCGACGTGGTCACCTGCCTGGAAATGCTGGAGCACGTACCAGACCCATCGTCGGTGATCCGCGCCTGCTTCCGCATGGTCAAGCCGGGCGGCCAGGTGTTCTTCTCCACCATCAACCGCAACCCCAAGGCCTACCTGTTCGCGATCATCGGCGCCGAATACATCATGAAGCTGCTGCCGCGCGGCACCCACGATTTCAAGAAATTCATCCGCCCGTCCGAACTGGGTGCGTGGAGCCGCCAGGCCGGGCTGACCGTCAAGGACATCATCGGCCTGACCTACAACCCGCTGACCAAGCACTACAAACTGGCCAGCGACGTTGACGTCAACTACATGATCCAGACCCTGCGCGAGGAGTAAGCCTGTGAAGTTGCGAGCGGTTCTCTTCGACATGGACGGTACCCTGCTGGACACTGCGCCGGACTTTATCGCCATCTGCCAGGCGATGCGCGCCGATCGCGACCTGCCGCCGATCAACCCACAGCATATCCGCGATGAAATCTCCGGCGGTGCACGGGCGATGGTGGCCGTGACCTTCTCGATGGACCCGGAATCCCCCGGCTTTGAAGAGCTGCGCCTGGAATTCCTCGAGCGTTACCTGAAGGGTTGTGCGGTCCACAGCACATTGTTCGACGGCATGGCCGAGCTTCTGGAAGACATCGAGAAGGCCAAGCTGATCTGGGGCGTGGTCACCAACAAGCCACTGCGCTTTGCCGAGCCGATCATGCAGCAACTGGGCCTGGCCGAGCGCTCGGCGCTGCTGATCTGCCCGGACCATGTGAAAAACAGCAAGCCGGACCCGGAGCCGATGATCCTGGCGTGCAAGATGCTCGGCCTGGACCCGGCCAGCGTGCTGTTCGTGGGGGATGACCTGCGCGACATCGAGTCCGGCCGCGACGCCGGCACCCGCACGGCGGCGGTCACCTATGGCTATATCCACCCGGACGACAACCCGCGCCATTGGGGCGCGGATGTGGTGGTGGACCACCCGCTGGAACTGCGCACGGTGCTGGATAACGCACTGTGCAGTTGCTGATGGCTCACTCACTCTACTGACTAAGGAATATCCAATGTGGGAGGGGGCTTGCCCCCGATTGCAGTGTGTCAGTCACTGCATTTGGTGACTGATATACCACTATCGGGGGCAAGCCCCCTCCCACATTTGGATCTTCACTGCGCTCAAGATGGGTGTTTGTAACCCGCTGAATTCTGTCGAGGCTTTTTATGTTTGATTACTCTGCACGTCCAGAACTGCTCAAAGGCCGGGTGATCCTGGTGACCGGCGCCGGTCGCGGAATTGGTGCGGCGGCGGCGAAAACCTACGCCGCCCATGGCGCGACCGTGCTGTTGCTGGGCAAGACCGAAGCCAACCTGGCCCAGGTGTATGACGAGATCGAAGCGGCCGGCCACCCGCAGCCGGTGGTGATCCCCTTCAACCTGGAGACCGCCCTGCCCCATCAATACGATGAGCTGGCCGCGATGATCGAAAAAGAATTCGGCCACCTCGATGGCCTGCTGCACAACGCCTCGATCATCGGCCCACGTACGCCGATCGAGCAGCTGTCCGGCGAGAACTTCATGCGGGTGATGCACATCAACGTCAATGGGATGTTCATGCTCACCAGCACGTTGTTGCCGCTGCTCAAGCTGTCCCAGGATGCGTCGGTGGTGTTCACCTCCAGCAGCGTCGGGCGCAAGGGCCGGGCGTATTGGGGGGCTTACGGGGTGTCGAAATTCGCCACTGAAGGCTTGATGCAGACCCTGGCGGATGAGCTCGAAGACGTGGCTGCAGTAAGAGCCAACAGCATCAACCCGGGCGGCACGCGCACCAGCATGCGGGCCCAGGCATATCCAGGGGAGAACCCGATGGAAAGGCCGGCACCGGAAGAGATCATGCCGGTGTACCTGTACCTGATGGGGCCGGACAGTACCGGCATCAATGGGCAGGCGTTTGACGCGCAGTGAAACCAAATGTGGGAGGGGGCTTGCCCCCGATTGCAAAGTGTCAGTCACTGTATCTGTGACTGACCCACCGCTATCGGGGGCAAGCCCCCTCCCACATTTGTATTGCGGTGTTCTCTGGGCCTTAGTTTTTCACGACATCTTCAAGCGTGAAACGACCCAACGGGTTTTGCAGGAAGTTGCTCACATTCTTGCGTGAGATGTTGATGTACGGGCTGTAGTACAGGTCGATCCAGTTCACATCCTGTTTCGCCAGTTTCTGCAATTCGACATACATCTGCTCACGCTTGACCGGGTCAGCCTCGATGCGCGCCGCCGCCACCAGCTCCTTGACCTTGTCGTTCTTGTAGCGGGTCATGTAGTTCTGGTTGGTGTCGTGGCCCAGCACGAAGGTGGTCTTCTGGTCCGGGTCGAGGATGTCGTTGGTCCAGTACATCACCGAAATATCGTACTCACCGTCCACCAGCATCTGCCAGCTTTGGGTCGGGTCGACCTTCTGCAGGTTGGCGGTCACGCCGACCTTGGCCAACTGGTCCTTGATGATCACCGCGATCTGCTCGTCGGCTTCGTTGCCGGCGTTGACCACATAGTTGAGCTTCAAGTCCTTCGCGCCAGCCTTTTCCAACAGTTTCTTGGCGGCGGTCGGGTCATACGGGCGTTGCAGGTTGTTGGCGTAGTGGAACAACGAGCCTTTCGGGATGTAGGAATAGGCCACAGTGCCCTGACCGTAGGTCGCGGTTTTCACCAGCGACTGCTTGTCGATGGCCATGTCCAGCGCCTCGCGTACTTCCTGCTTGGCCAGCAGACCGTGGGCGTGGTTGATCAGCAGGTGATCTTCACGGGTGGACGGGTCGGAGTGGATCACCACGTTCTTGTCTTTCTTCAGCTCTTCAACCCGGGAAAACGGTACGAAGATCGCCGTGTCCAACTCGTTGTTCTGCACCATGCGCATCCGCGTGTTGTCGTCGGTCACGGAGACCCACTCCACGCCATCCAGGCTGACCTTCTTGGCCTGCCAGAAGTTCGGGTTCTTCTTCAGGATGACCCGGTCGCCCTTGCGCCATTCGTCCACGGTAAACGCGCCGGAGGTCACCGGATTTTCCGAGTAGGCGTCTTCACCCATTTTTGTCATGGCTTTTTCCGACAGGATCGACACCGTCGGCGAAGCCAGTTGCGACAGGAAGGCGACTGCCGGGGTCTTCAGTGTGACAACCAGGGTTTTCGAGTCCGTCGCCTTGGCGGTGTCGATCAGGTTGAAGGGATCAGCCCACAACGAAGCCTTGTTATCGCGGATGCGCAACAGGCTGAACGCCGCATCCTCGGCGGTGATCGCCGAGCCATCGGAGAACTTCGCATCGCGCAGCTTGAAGGTGTAGGTCAGGCCGTCCTTGGAAATATCCCAGCTTTCAGCCAGGCCGGGCTCCATCTTGGTCCCCAGGTTGTCCACGCGCACCAGGGTGTCGTAGACGTTGGCAAATACCCAGGTATCGCGGTTCTGCGCGCTTTTGATCGGGTCGAACGTGGTGCTGTCTTCACGGCAACCGATGGTGAGGACGCCGGCGGCTTGCGCCAATCCGGCAGTGAGGGACCACGCGGTCAACGTAGCAGCGGCGAGCAACTTCAAGTGGCGCGATTGCATGTCATAACTCCTTGTTCATGATGGGCAGGAAGGGTCAACGGTTCTTCAAGCACGCAACTGTATCGATGCTCGTGCTGGGAATGGGTAGGCGGCAACACCACGGAACACATCGTCCGGGCGTACCGGCAACGCGGGTGGAAGGCACAGCCCGTAGGCAAATTCAGCGGGCTCGGCGGCTCGCCAGGCAACAGCTGCGTCGGCAAAGGCCGGTGCGGATCGATCTCCGGAATCGCCTCGATCAACGCCGCGGTATACGGATGGCGCGGCGCGGTGAAGACCGCTTCCACCGGCCCTTCCTCGACGATCTTGCCCAGGTACATCACCGCCACGCGGTCGCACAGGCGCCGCACGATGGCCAAATCGTGGGCGATAAACAGGATCGCCAGGTTCATGCGCTGTTGCAGTTCCAACAGCAGGTTGATGATCTGGCCCTGGATCGATACATCCAGGGCCGCCACGCATTCATCGGCGATGATCAAGCGAGGCTCCACCGCCAGCGCCCGGGCAATACCGACACGCTGGCATTGGCCGCCACTGAGGGCGCCGGGTTTGCGACTGGCCAGTTCGGGGCGCAGGCCGACCAGGTCAAGCAGTTCGTTGACGCGAGCCGGGATACGCGCTGCCGGGACTTTGCGCTGCACCCGCAGCACCTCGGCGATGGTTTCGCCGATGGTGTGGCGCGGGTTCAACGCGGCGTAGGGATCCTGGAAGATCATCGCCGTTTCATGGCGCAGGCGTGCGATGTCGATCGCGCTGCCATGGGCCATGTCGATGCCATCGAACAGCACCTGCCCGGCAGTGATCGGGTTGAGGTGCAGGATCGCCCGGCCCAGGGTGCTTTTGCCGCTGCCGGACTCCCCCACCAGCCCCAGGGTTTCACCGGCGGCCAGGTTCAGCGACACACCGTTCACCGCCCTCACCCACTGCTTGTTCAGGCCGAACACCCCCGTGCCGGACGCGGCGAACCGCACCTCCAGGTTCTTGATCTGCAACAGGCTCATGGGCGTGCTCCCAACGGGTAGTGACAGGCCACGCGCGCGCCTTCGGGCAACCGTTCGGTGCACAACGCGCCGACCTGCGGGCAACGCGGGTTGAAGCGGCAGCCGCCGGGTAATGCATCGAGCAAGGGCGGCTGGCCGGGGATGGTACGCAGCAACCCAGGGCCACTGCCGTGGGCCGGCTGGCAATCAATCAGGCCCGCGGTGTAGGGGTGTTGCGGGTGGGCGAGCACGTCGTACTTGCTGCCGTGCTCGCACAGGCGCCCGGCATACATCACGGCGATGGAATCGCAGGTTTGCGCAACCACGCCGAGGTCGTGGGTGATCATGATGAGCGACAGGCCGCGCTGGTCACGCAGGTCCAGCAACAGGCGCAGGATCTGCGCCTGCACGGTCACGTCCAACGCCGTGGTCGGCTCGTCGGCAATCAATACGTTCGGGTTGCAGCCCAGGGCCACGGCGATCATCGCGCGCTGGCGCATGCCACCGGAAAATTCATGGGGATAGTTGTCGACCCGTGCCTGGGGATCGGGAATGCCCACCTGGCGCAACACTTCGATGGCTTGTCGGCGCGCGTGTTTTTTCGACGCACCCTGATGCAGGCGGATGCCTTCGGCGATCTGATCGCCGATGCGCATCAAGGGGTCGAGGTGGCTGCTGGGGTTCTGGAAAATCATGCCCAACTGCCCGCCACGCACCGCGCGCATGCCGGCGTCATCCAGTTGCAGCAGGTCCTGGCCCGCCAGGCGTACCGCACCGCCCTGCACGCGCAGGTTGGGTGACGGCAACAAGCGCATCAAGCCACGGCAGGCCATGGTCTTGCCCGAGCCGCTTTCGCCCACCAGGCCGAGGATCTCGCCTTCGGCCAGGTCGAAGGACACGCGGTCGACCAGGGTCACATCGCGCCCGCTGTTATTGGCGATCACACTCAGATCCCGCACTTGAAGCAGACTCATGAGCGATCCCCCAGCACTTGCGCCACACCATCGGCCAGCAGGCTGAAGCCCATGGCCAGGGTCACGATGGCCAACCCCGGAAAGGTGCAGATCCACCAGGCCGTGGTGATAAACGCCTGCCCTTCGGCAATCATCGTCCCCCACTCCGCCGTCGGCGGTTGCACGCCCAGGCCCAGGTAGCTCACGGCGGCACCGTTGAGCAGTACCAGCACCGCGTCAGACATGGAAAACACAATCGAGCCAAACATCGCATTCGGCAGCAAATGCCGGAACAGGATGCGCCCATGGCCAAAGCCCAGGCTCTTGGCCGCGAGGGCGAAGTCGCTTTCCTTGAGCACCAGGATCTGTGAGCGGATCAGCCGTGCATACGACACCCAGCCCACCAGCGCCATGGCGATATAAAAACTCTTCAAACCCGGACCGAGGATAGCCATGATCGCCAGCATCAACACCAGGAACGGGAACGCCAGGATCACATCGATCACGCGCATGCAGAAACTGTCGAAGCGCCCGCCGATATAGCCGGAAACCGCGCCGACAAACGTGCCGATCATGAACGGGAAAATCACCCCGATGATGGCAAGCTGCAGGTCGACGCGTGCGCCCCAGATCACCCTCGAAAGGATGTCTCGACCGTAGTTATCCGTACCGAATGGATGGGCCAGGCTCGGCCCCAGCAAGCTGATGTCGGTGTTCTGCGCGATCGGGTCATAGGGCGCGATCCACGGCGCGCACAGCGCCAGGACCAACCACACCAGCAGGACCAAAAGCCCCCACGCGGCCGTCAGGCGACCATTGCGAAAGCCAAACCGCAGACGCAGGCGCCATGGAGCAATCAGAGGACGGCTGCTCATTGCATTTTCACCCGAGGGTCGAGGGCCACCGTGACCACGTCGGCGATAAAGTTGACCACCACCGTCGCGCACGCCAGCACCATCGCCACGCCCTGCACCACCATGTAGTCGCGGGTAAAAATGCCGCGCACCAGCAACTGGCCGATGCCGGGAATGGCGAACAGGCTTTCGATCACGACAGTGCCGCTGATCAGCCAGCCAATATTCACCGCCAGCAGGTTGACCGCCGGCACCAGGGAATTGGGCAACACATGGCGACGGAACACCGCTGCTTCCGACAGCCCGCGGGCCCGCGCGGCAGTGACGTGGTCGGCCTGCAGCTCCATCAACATGCTCGCCCGCAGGTTGCGCACCAGCACCGCCGACAGCGCCAGGGCGATGGTCAGGCACGGCAAGACCATATGGTGCGCCTTGTCCAGCCAGGTACGACCGTAGCCGGACACCGGGAACAGGCCCCATTGCACACTGAGCAGCAGGATCAGCATCAGGCCCAGCCAGAACGCCGGCATGCCCAGGCCCACGGTGGTGAACACGCGGATCAGGTTGTCCGCCCACCCGCCTTTATTGCGCGCGGCCCACGTCGCCAGCGGCACCGCGATCAGCAGTGCCAGCACCACGCTGCCGAGCACCAGCACCAGGGTGGGTTCGATGCGGGTGACGATCAATTTCAAGGCGTCGACTTTGTACAGCAGTGATTGGCCGAGATCGCCCTTGAGCAGGTTCTTCAGGAAATAGAAATACTGCTGCCACAAAGGCTGGTCGAGGCCGTACTGGGCGCGGATTTTCAGCAAGGCGTCCGGCGTGCTGCGCGAACCCAGCAGGGCCCGTGCCGGGTCGCCAGGAATCGAGCGCACCAGCACAAACGTGATCAGGCTGATGCCAAACAGTACCGGCAGCAATTGCAGCGGCCGGGACAGTACAAAACGGTAGCGCGCCAGGTTCATCGGTCAGCCTCGGTGGCGAGCGAGAAAGTCCAACAGTACCGGAAAATAAGCCTGTGGCTCTTCATAGAACGGCATATGGCTACTGTTGGGAAATACATGCAGTTCGGCGTGTCTGGCCGCCATCTTCATGCGCATGGCGCAGGCTGGGGTGAGTTCGTCGTGCTGGCCGGTAGTGATCAGGATCGGCATGTTGAAAGCGGCCATCTCGGGGATGCGGTTCCAGTCCTTGAGGTTGCCGACGTAGAGAAATTCGTTGGGGCCCTGCATGGTTTCGTAGGGGCCCATGTTCCAGTCGCCGAGGGAGCGCTTGACCGGCTCGGGCCATTCGTCAAGACGACACACATGGCGATAGTTGAGCAAGGTGATCGCGGCCTGGTATTGCGGGTGATCCAGGGTACCCATGGCTTCGTGGCGTTGCATCATCGCCACGGTCTCACTGCCCAGCGCGCCGCGCAGGCGTTCGAGTTCTTGAGAAAGATGCGGAATGTCGCCGACGGTGTTCTCGAGGATCAGGCTTTTCAGCCTGTCGGGGTAATGGATGGCGTATTCGATGCCCAGCCAGCCGCCCCAGGAATGCCCGAGCAGGTGCACGCGGCCGAGGCCAAGGACTTGGCGTACGGTTTCGACTTCTTCGACATAACGGCGGATTTCCCACAGGGAAACATCGGTCGGTCTGGCTGATGCGCCTGTGCCAAGCTGGTCGAATGCAACCACTCGCAGGTCATGGTCCTTGAGCCAGCCATGGGCGTCGCGCAAGTAGTCACACGGCAGGCCCGGCCCGCCGTTGAGACACAAGAGCACCTCATCGCCTTCGCCGAAGCTGTAGACCACGAGGTTGTGGCCATCGACTTGCACGTTGTACTGCTGGTCGGGGGCAATTTCACGCCACATGCATACATTCCTTGTGTTGTTTCGGCCTGGCGGGCAGCGGCCGTTTATCAGGCCAACACTACCGGGGATGCCGCGCGTCCATAACCTGGTATTTCTTATAGGTTTGGCCTGGCAGTCCTTCGCCGGGGCGTGGCATTCTACTTGCAGGAAGTGGAGATTCAAATGAATTCGGGAGCAGAACGGATGCTGGCCAAGCTAACTGCCTTCAATAATCGTCTGATGCCGGGCAGGAGCCTGGATGAGCAGATGGACAACACTTTTATCCTCGCCCAGCAGTTGGGCTTCGATGCACTGGTATACGACTACACCCCGGTGCCGATCGACCAGAATGGTGCGTTGATCACCCCCTCGGTGCTGGAGCTGCGTAACACGCCGACCGATTGGCATGCACTATGGTGCAGCAAGGGTTTCTACCAGATCGACCCGGTGCAACACCTGGCCCTGCGCACGGTATCGCCGTTCGTGTGGTCCTACGAAGCCAAGGCTGACACGGCCCTGCAAACCATCATCGACCCCTGCCACGCCCCCGTTTCATCCTACCTGCACGACCAGCAACTGACCTGCGGCGTCAGCGTGCCGATGCATCTACCCCGTGGCGGCTTCGCGTCACTGACCGGCTTGCGCACTGGCAAAACGCCTACCGTGTTGCAGGACGCGCAGCAGACCTTGTCGGACTTCAGCCTGATTTCCCACGCTTTGCAGGAAGCGGCCTACCCGCTGTTCGGCAAGGAGCTGCGCACCTACCCGCACATTCACCTGACCAAACGTGAACGCGAATGCCTCAAATGGGCCGCCGACGGCCTGACCGCCGCCGAAATCGCCACGCAACTGAGCCGCTCACTGGCCGTCGTCACCCTGCACCTGGCCTCGGCGATGCACAAACTGGGCGCCAAGAACCGCGTGCAGGCGGTGGTCCGCGCCACCCATTACCGCCTGCTGGAAGACTGATCCCCCGGCAAAACCTAGCTGTTTTGCTAGTTACCTAAATCTCGCCCGCAGACTATCGTGTCCCTGATCATTTTTTCAGGGCAGGGTAGGAAATGGACTTCATCGAAAAAATCCGCGAAGGGTATGCCGCGTTTGGCGACTACCAGACCTGGTACCGCGTCACTGGCGACCTGGCCAGCGGCCGCACGCCGCTGGTGGTCATCCACGGCGGCCCGGGCTGCACCCATGATTATGTCGACGCGTTCAAGGACGTCGCGGCCAGCGGTCATGCGGTCATCCACTACGACCAATTGGGCAACGGCCGCTCCACGCACTTGCCTGAGAAAGACCCGTCCTTCTGGACCGTCGATCTGTTCCTTAAAGAATTGGACAACCTGCTGGACCACCTGCAGATCAGCGATAACTACGCGATCCTTGGTCAGTCCTGGGGCGGCATGCTCGGCAGCGAGCACGCAATCCTGCAACCCAAGGGCCTGCGTGCGTTTATCCCGGCCAACTCGCCGACCTGCATGCGCACCTGGGTCAGCGAAGCCAACCGCCTGCGCAAGCTGCTGCCCCAAGGCGTGCATGAAACCCTGCTCAAGCATGAAGCCGCCGGCACCTACCACGACCCGGAATACCTCGCCGCCTCGCGGGTGTTCTATGACCAGCATGTATGCCGGGTGAACCCATGGCCGGAAGAAGTGGCGCGCACCTTCGCGCAGGTCGACTCGGACCCCACGGTGTATCACGCCATGAGCGGCCCGACCGAGTTCCACGTGATCGGCAGCCTGAAGGACTGGAAATCCATTGGTCGCCTGTCGGCGATCAAGGTACCGACCCTGGTGATCTCCGGCCGGCATGACGAAGCCACGCCACTGGTGGTCAAGCCGTTCCTGGATGAAATCGCGGATGTGCGCTGGGCGCTGTTCGAAGACTCCAGCCACATGCCCCACGTGGAAGAACGCCAGGCGTGCATGGGCACCGTGGTGAAGTTTCTGGATGAGGCGTGCTCTGTTCCGCACACAGTCCGCAAGGCTGGTTGAGTTCCAAATGTGGAAGGGGGCAAGCCCCCTCCCACATTTTTAGACCTCTGTGGTTTCTGCGTGTGGGGCTTTCCTTGGCTCCTGCGCCACCAATGGAATTTCCTTGCCCTCGGCATCAAATAACTTGCCCCCCCTGAAATAGTCCCCATCACGCAACGCCGCTACGTCGTGGAAACACAAACTGCGCTCAGTCCCCGCCACAAACACCGACTGCTGGTCTGAGTTACCGGCGGTGAAATGGTTGAACGCCAGGTTCAACAGGATCGCCATGATCGCCGACGAACTGATACCCGAATGGAAAATGGTCGCGAACCAGCTGGGGAACTGGTCGTAGAAACTCGGTGCGGCAATCGGGATCATGCCAAACCCGATGGACGTGGCGACGATGATCAGGTTCATGTTGTTGCGGTAATCCACCTTGGACAAGGTGCGAATACCACTGGCCGCCACGGTGCCGAACAGCACAATCCCGGCACCGCCCAGTACCGAGGTCGGCACCGCCGCGATCACGCGCCCCATGAATGGCAGCAAGCCGAGGATTACCAGGAACAAGCCACCGGTTGCCACCACAAAACGACTCTTCACTCCGGTCACCGCCACCAGGCCAACGTTCTGGGCGAAGGCACTCTGGGTGAACGAACCGAAGATCGGCGCGAACATGCTCGACAGCATATCGGCGCGCAGGCCATTACCCAGACGCTTGGAGTCGACCTTGGTATCGATGATTTCCCCCACCGCCAGGATGTCGGCCGAGGTTTCCACCAGGGTCACCATCACCACGATGCACATGGAAATGATCGCCGCGATGTGAAAGGTCGGCATACCGAAATGGAACGGCGCAGGGAAACCGAACATAGGCCCCTGGCTGACCCCGGAAAAATCCGCCATGCCGAGGAACACCGCGATCACCGTGCCGATCACCATCGCCAGCAGGATCGACAGGCGCGAGATGGTCGCGCTGCCGATCTTGCTCAATAGCAGCACCAGCACCAGGGTCAACGCCGCCAGGCCGATATTGGGCATGCTGCCGAAATCCGCCGCGCGGCTGTTACCGCCCATGGCCCAGCGCGCCGCCACGGGCATCAGGGTCAGGCCGATGGTGGTGATCACAATACCGGTCACCAACGGCGGGAAGAACTGGGTGATCCGCGAGAACACCGGGGTGATCAACAGCCCGATAAACGACGCGGCCATCACCGCGCCGAGAATCGCCGGTACCCCGCCGGCGCCATCGCTGCCGACAATCGCCACCATGGTTGCCACACCGGCAAACGACACGCCCTGCACCAGCGGCAACTGACAGCCAAAAAACGGCAGGCCAAGGGTTTGCAACAGGGTGGCAAGGCCACCGGCAAACAGCGACGCGGCGATCAACAGGCCGATATCCGCCGGTGACAACCCGGCCGCCTGGCCCACGATCAACGGTACCGCGACGATGCCGCCGTACATGGTGAGCACATGCTGCAGGCCGTAAGCCATGTTGGCGGCGACGCCTAGATTCTCATCTTCCGGCCGCTGCGGTGACGCCTTCGGGATAGTCATGGTGAGGGGTTCTCTGTTTTTGTTGTGGTGACACTGTATGCAATGTTTAGACTGGATGTCCATAGAGTTGTATACAATCACTCGAACAAGATACCCTCCATCGGCGTTACAAAAACAACCCGGCCGTGATGAGCCAGAACGCCAAAGGACACTAGAACAATGAAAAAGGCATTACAGGGAGCCACCGTTGCACTCACCCTCCTCGGCGGCGGGGAGGCCGTCGCGGTGGAATGGATGAACAACAGCGTAGGTTTTCGCTACGGCCAGCAGTTCACCAATCCGAATAACCCCGACGAATTCAGCAAGCGCATCTACAGCGTTACCCACGCCAGCGGCTACCGGTATGGCAGCAACTTCCTGAACCTGGACGTGTTCCTGTCCGACAACCGCGACCCGCGCAAGGGCACCGACCACGGCGGCAGCGAGGTGTACGCGGTGTACCGGCATCAGTTGTATGCGTCACGGGTGCTGGATGTGCCCCTGGGCACCGGGCTGGTCAAGGATTACGCGCTGACCCTGGGCTTTGATGCCAACCGCAACAACAACGTCGCTTCGGCGAAAAAACGCGCACTGGTGCTCGGCCCGACATTGAAGTTCAACACCGTGGGCGTGCTGGACCTGAGCCTTCTGTACTACAAGGAGCGCAACCACACCGGCATCCCCGGTGCACGTGAGTCGAACCACACGTTTGACGACACCTACATGCTCAACCTGACGTGGATGCGCCCTTTCGAGATCGCCAACCATGCGGCGAAATTCCAGGGTTTTGTGAACTACGTCGGGGAAAAAGGCGCGGACTACCATGGCCGTGACACGGCACCGGAAACCCTGATGCGCAGCGCGCTGATGGTCGCGGTGCGACCGGGCAGGAGCGTGAAGCCGAACCTGTACCTCGGGGTGGGTTACGAGTACTGGCATAACAAGTTCGGCGTGGACGGCGGCCGGGGCAGCCGTACGTCAACGCCGACGGTGAACATGGAAGTGACGTTCTAGGCGGCGGCCAGTTCCGACTTGTCTGCTTTCGGCCGCGCCAGCCAATAGCCCAAGACGGCCAAGGGCGCGGTCGCCAGCATCACTATCACAGTAATCAGCAACGGCTGTTCGATCATCGACGACACCAACAGGCTGCTGAGAAAGCACAGGCCCAATTGCAGCGTGTTTTGCAGTGCCGCCGCCTTGC
Source organism: Pseudomonas sp. NFX5 (assembly GCF_049132125.1). NCBI lineage: Bacteria > Pseudomonadati > Pseudomonadota > Gammaproteobacteria > Pseudomonadales > Pseudomonadaceae > Pseudomonas > Pseudomonas sp. NFX5. Next base: position 326,268 of record NZ_JAFMZG010000031.1, on the reverse strand, counting down.
CGGAATGTTCTGCAAACGGCATCAGCGCATTCGCCACCACGATCGGGTAGCTGGCGCCGTTGACCAGCGCCATCAGGCAGAACGGAATCAGCAAGGTGGTGAGCGTCGGCACGGTCAAGGTGGCGACCAGGTACAGCGCCACCATGCTGATGCAATAGGCCAGCAGCAACCACGGCAACAGCGTCTTGCCCTGGAAACGCTGCAAAGCGCTACGGCAACTGTAGCCACCCACCAGAAACGCCAATGTCGGCAGCACGTAGCTCAGGCCGATGTCATTCGGGCTATAGCCCATGTCGCCGAGGATGAAGGGTGAAGCGGTCAGCCAGGCGAAGAAACTGGCCGAGCAGGCGGCGAAGATCATCACATTGCCGGTAAACACCCGGGAGGTGAGCAACTGCCAATAGCCAAGGCGCGAAGGTTCGTCTTCCCGCGTCTGAGGTTTCGATACGGAGCGCAGGAACAACGTCGGCAGCAACAACAGCAGCGACACCCCCAGCAATACACCGAAGATGGCCTGCCAACCGAAGTGGTTCAGCACCATCGCGCCCAGCAGTGGCGCCAGCGCCGGTGACAACGACATCAACGGCATGATGCTGGCGAACACACGGTGGGCCTTGTCGGCCGGGTAGCGGTCGATCACCAGCGCCTGCCAGCTCACGGCCGCAGAACACACGCCAATCGCCTGCATAAAGCGCAAGGCCAGCAACTGCGGCGCGGTCTCGACCCAAAACATCCCCGCGCAACCCACGACAAACAGGCTCAAGCCTGCGAGCAGGATCGGCTTGCGCCCCAGGCGGTCGGACAACGGCCCCCACAGCAACTGCCCCACGGCAAAGCCCGCGAGGAAGATACTCAGGCTGGCGCCCACCGCGCCCGCACCAATCTGCAACTGCTCGCCCATGGCGCCGAATGCCGGCAAATACATGTCCATGGCGAGGTAACCGAGCATGCTCAGCCCCGCCAGATACCAGGTGAAACCAAAAGAATTTTTCATTGAAACCTTGTTAATCCTGCCATCAAACTATTTGCTGACTGCCGCCCATTATGAAGCTGACAGTTTTGCTGTGAAGCGATAATAATTGGCGTCTGTTATCAATAATTTTGAAGGCAACCCTCATGTGGTCCGAATACTCCCTGGATGTCGTCGATGCGGTAGCGCGCCATGGCAGCTTCAGCGCCGCCGCCCAGGAATTGCACCGCGTGCCGTCAGCCATCAGTTATACCGTACGCCAACTTGAAGAGTGGCTGGCGGTACCGCTGTTTGTGCGCCGGCATCGTGATGTGGAACTGACACCCGCCGGCCGCCTGTTTATCGACGAGGCCCGCGGGGTAATGAAAAAAATGCTCGGCACACGGCGCCTGTGCCAGCAGGTGGCCAATGGCTGGAGTGGCCAGTTGAAGGTCGCGGTGGATTCCATCGTCAAACCCCAGCGCTGCCGACAGTTGGTGCTGGATTTCTATCGGCAGTTTCCCGAGGTGGAATTGCTGCTGGAATACGAGGTGTACAACGGTGTGTGGGATGCCCTGGCGGATGAGCGCACCGATATTGTCATCGGTGCCACCAGCGCCGTGCCGGTGGCCAGTCACTTTACTTTTCGCGATATGGGCTTATTGAATTGGCTGTGCGTGGTCAGCGCCCGGCACCCATTGGCGGCGGTGGACGGGTTGCTCAATGACGACCAACTGCGCCCCTTCGCCTCGCTGTGCATGACCGACACCTCGCGCAACCTGCCCAAGCGCGACACCTGGACCCTGGATAACCAACGCCGGTTGGTAGTCCCGAACTGGGCCTCCGCCATCGATTGCCTGCGCGATGGCCTGTGCGTCGGCATGGCACCGGCGCATCAGGTATTGCCCTGGATCGAACGCGGTGAATTGGTGGCGCTGCAACTGACGCGCCCCTTCCCGGCCAGCCCATCGTGCGTGGCCTGGGCACAGAGCAAACTGTCCCCGGCCATGGCGTGGTTATTGGAATACCTGGGGGATACCGAAACCATGAACCAGGAGTGGCTCAACGGAAAGGACCTAGTTCAATAGCCGAGTGATGGCCCGCACGATCATCTCCACCTCCTTGGCATCCAGGGTCAGCGGCGGCAGCAGGCGAATGACCTTGCCCCGCGTCACGTTGATCAGCAGCCCATGCTCCTGGGCAGCACGCTGGGCCAGGTCGCGATAGGGGCTGGCCAGTTCAATACCGATCATCAGGCCCTGCCCGCGAATCGCCAGCACCTGCGGATGCTCTTCCAATTCCATGCGTAACCGCGCCAGCAAGCGCTCGCCCTGTTGTGCAGCGTTCTGCAACAAGCCTTGCTCTTCGATAATGTCCAACACCGTGCAGCCCACCCGGCACGCCAGCGGGTTGCCGCCAAAGGTGCTGCCGTGACTGCCGGGCGTGAAAAGCGCGGCTACCGCCGCCCTGGCCAGGCACGCACCGATGGGCACGCCATTGCCGAGGCCTTTGGCCAGGGTCATCACATCCGGGACAATGCCTTCATGCTGGAAGGCAAACCAGGCGCCGGTGCGGCCGATGCCGGTCTGGATTTCGTCGAGCATCATCAGCCAGCCGTGCCGTGTGCAGTGGTCACGCAGGGCTTGCAGGTAACCCGGCGGCGCGGGCAGTACACCACTTTCGCCCTGGATGGGCTCCAGCAAGACCGCCGCGATCCGTGTGCCAAACGTCTGGGTGATTGCCTCGATCGCCGCCAGATCACCAAACCTGACCTTGAGAAAATCCCCCGGCAAGCGTTGGAAGCCCAAGCGCACCGAGGGGCCATCGCTGGCCGCCATGGTGCCCAGCGTACGGCCATGAAAGGCATTCTCCATCACCACCACCAAGGGCTCTTCGATGCCTTTTTTCCAGCCATGCAACCGCGCCAGTTTCAGCGCCGTCTCGTTGGCTTCGGCGCCGGAATTATTGAAGAAGGCACGGTCCAGGCCGGACAGCCGCGTCAGGCGCTGGGCCAGACGTTGTTGCCAGTCGATGCTGTAGAGGTTGGAGGTGTGTAACAACAGGCCGGCCTGCTCGCTGATGGCCGTCACCAGTTTCGGGTGGGAATGCCCGACGTTGGTCACCGCCACACCCGCCACTGCGTCCAGGTATTCGCGCCCCTGCTGGTCCCACAGGCGCGTGCCGAGGCCACGGGTGAAACTCAGGGCCAGGGGTTGATAGGTGGTCATCAGGCAGGCGGCGGTCATGGTGGCGGACTCCAGTGCATCGTTGAGATAGCAACAGTATCGTTAGCCATCCCAGCTGGATAAACTGCGCCTTCCTGCAATAACTTTAAACCAGGACTTGATAATGGACCTGTTCCAAGCGATGTCGGTCTACGTGAAAGTGGTGGAGACCGGCAGCATGACCGCCGCCGCACACGCCTGCGGGATGTCGACCACCATGGTCGGCAACCACTTGCGCGCTCTCGAACAACGCCTGGGCGTCAGCCTGCTCAAGCGCACTACCCGCAAACAGAGCCTCACGGAGTTCGGCGGCCAGTATTACCAGCGTTGCCTGGAAGTACTCGGGCTGGTGGCCGACTCCGAGCAATGGGCCGAACAGGCCCACGGCGACGTCCCCAAAGGCACACTGCGCATCACCGCGCCACCGGCGTTCGGCACTGAACGCCTGGCGCCGGCCCTGAGCGAGTTTTCCCAGCGCTACCCGCTGATCAAGCTGTACGTAGTGCTCAGCAACCAGCGCATGGACATGGTAGACAGCGGCTTTGACGTGGCTATCCGCCTGGGCGAGCTGGAACCCTCAAGCCTGATCGCCCGACCGATGCAGGACTACACCATCACCCTGTGCGCCTCACCGGACTACCTGGCGCGACGTGGTACACCCCGAACGCCCGAGGACCTGCAACAGCACGACTGCCTGGCGTTCGCCTACCCTTCCACCGATGACTGGCGCAACGCCGACAAGTTGTGGCGCATGACCGGCGCAGAAGGCGAAGTGGAAATCCCGGTGTCCGGCTCGCTGACCATCAATAGCTCCCAGGCCTTGCGCCAGGCCGCCGTGCAAGGCATGGGGATCGTCATGCTGCCGGATGCCCTGGTACAGCCCGACCTGCAAACCGGCAAGCTGGTGGCCTTGCTGACCACCTATCAACTGCCCAGCCGGCCCATGCATCTGCTGTACGGCCAGGACCGTTATCGCTTGCCGAAGCTGCGCGCCTTTGTGGATTTCGCCATGGAAAAGTGGGCGCGCTAGAAGCCCACGCCCAACTCGCGCAGTCGCGCCGCCGTCTGCTCGGCAGACACATGGTGAATGCCTTGCCAGCCGAGGGCGACGGCCGCTTCGATATTGCCGGCGACATCATCGATAAACACCACTTCCCCCGGCTGGATATCCGGCAGGTACACCCGTACCTGGCTGAGACTGGCGTGGTAGATCGCCGCGTCAGGCTTGATCAGCTTCAACTCGCCAGATACCACGATGTTGCGAAATTTGCGAAGGAAGGGGTAATGGGCCAGCGCATAGGGAAAGGTCTCGGCCGACCAGTTTGTGAGCCCGAACAGTGGCATGTTGGCCTGATGCAGCGCGTTGAGAATCGCCACGCCTTCGGGCAACGGGCCACGCAGCATTTCGTGCCAGCGGCCGTAATAGGCCGTGATCAAGGGTTCATGCTCGGGGTATTGATCGATCAGGATCTGCGTGGCTTCGGCCAGCGGCCGCCCCGCATCCTGCTCGGTGTTCCAGGCCTGGGTACAGATGTTATCGAGGAACCACTGCCGCTCTTGCTCGTCGGCAATCAGTTTGCGATAGAGGTGCTGCGGGTTCCAATCGAAGAGAACACCGCCGAAATCAAAAACGACTGCACGAATCGTCATCAGATCCTCCGTTAGCATGGTTTGAGAGCTGAGGGAGTCTGGCAGATTTACAAGGAGGGAGGTGCGCGCCGGAGCGTAAGACGGATCTGAAAAACCAAAAAAACAAATATGGGAGGGGGACACGCCTCCTCCCACATTTTTAACCGCGTTTAGGCTTGGACCAGACCCTTGATCTTCACGGTCGGGTTGACGTCAGCCTCGTAGTCCACACCATCGACTTCAAAGCCGAACAAGCGCAGGAACTCAGCCTTGTAGCCGGCGAAATCACTGATCTCGTTGACGTTCTCGTCGGTGACCTGGTTCCACAGTGCCGCCACGGCGTCCTGGACCTTCGGTTCCAGTTCGGCCAGGTCGGCACGCAGGCGGCCGTCGGCGTCGAGCTTCGGCTCGCTGCCGTACAGGCTGTCCTTGAACAGGCCGTAGACCTGCTCGATGCAGCCTTCGTGGGTGCCCTGCTCTTTCATCACCTTGAACAGCAACGACAAGTACAGCGGCATGATCGGGATCGCGGAGCTGGCCTGGGTGACCACCGCCTTGAGAACCGATACGCGGGCGTCGCCCTTCAGTGCAGCGAGGTTGTCGCGCAGGGTCAGGACTTTCTTGTCCAGGTCTTTCTTGGCTTCGCCGATGGAGCCGTTCCAGTAGATGTCCTGGGTCAGCTTCTCACCGAGGTAGGTGAACGCGGTGGTCTTGGCGCCTTCGGCCAGTACGTCGGCGTCACGCAGGGCGTCGATCCACAGCTGCCAGTCGGCGCCGCCCATGACATTGACGGTGCCGTCGATTTCTTCCTGGGTTGCAGGTTCGAGGGTGGTGTCGACCACAACGCCTTTGTCGGTATTGATACCGCGCAGGGTTACAGCCTTGCCGATTGGCTTGAGGGTGGAGTTGTAGACTTCACCGGTCTTGGGATCGGTACGGCGTGGCGCGGCCAGGCTGTAGACGACCAGGTCGATCTTGCCCAGGTCTTTCTTGATGGTTTCGATGGTCAGGCGCTTGATCTCGTCGGAAAACGCGTCGCCGTTGATGCTCTTGGCGTACAGGCCTTTTTCAACGGCAAACTTCTCGAACGCAGCGCTGTTGTACCAGCCGGCGGAGCTCAGCTTGCCTTCTTCGCCTTCTTTCTCAAAAAACACGCCCAGGGTGTCGGCGCCGCAGCCAAACGCTGCACTGATGCGCGCGGCCAGGCCGTAGCCGGTGGAAGCGCCAAGGACCAGCACCTTCTTCGGGCCGTCTTTGATGGCGCCGTGCTCAGTTACGTAGTCGATCTGTTCCTTGACGTTCGCTTCACAGCCAACAGGGTGAGCGGTCACACAGATAAAGCCACGAACCCGCGGTTTGATGATCATAAAATTTCTGCCTCTTCCAAGGTGCCGAAGGCCAATGGTGGCCATTCAACTTCAATCGTACCGGTCTATGACGTCCGAAAAACCGAAGCGTCACGATAGTCGCAAATCTTCTGTTTACAAAATCCAATCCATACGAGCCCACCAGGGTTAAAGACTGTGTCGAGCCTTCACAATTTTGCACTATTTAAAACGCCAATCCGCTGCTGGACGCCTTATCATGACGAAGATGTTTCATTATGTTTCAAAACCCCACCACTCGCGGCCACGGATCCGGACCTGTCGAATGGCGTCCTCCTGGAGCTGAGTTGCATGAACAAGTCTGCTTTGCGTAAGAAAGCGGTATCGGTCGCCTGGGTACTCGGCGTGTTGCTGATTATCGATGTGTTCCCCGAAACCACCCTGGTGTTCCTCTGCCTGGTACTGGTGTGTGGCGTTTACGACTTCCTGCGTAACGGCCTGTATGACAAGCCGACCGTCAAGAAATACTTTATCGGCAGCGGTCGCAACACTTGGCTGCTGGCGCCGTTCAACACCCTGTTCGACCTGCTGAGCGCGCGTAACCGTCACGTCTACACGATGGGCGACCTGCCACCGGCCTGGCGCACAGACCTGCAACAGGTGCTTGATGACGCCATGGCCCACAAGGATGAAATCATCGGCTACCTGGACGAACGCATGGCCGAGAAGAAGCGCGGCATGTTGTTTTTCCAGTGGTACGGGCGACCGATCGAAACCACCCTGGATATTCCTGAACTACGCAAAAAACTGCCGTTCGTGAAAACCATCGGCGTGTCGGTGTTCAACGAGAACCGCTCGACGTCCTTTCACTTCGGTCCCCTGCGCATGATGTTCCGCGTGCTCTACAACATGGCACCGGCGCCCCATCACGACGGCGTGTACATCCAGGTCGGCAAGCACAAGCACTACTGGCACGACGACCCGCTGTTTATCTTTGATGACACGCTGATGCATGCGTCCTTCAACAAGAACGACGCCAAGCGCTACTGCCTGTTCATCGACATCGTACGGCCGACGCCGCTGCCGTCGGTGCTTAACGCCGTCATCGCGGGATTTGCCGGGCTGGTCTTTACCCTGCGTCGGGTTTTCTACAAAAACTGGAAGCTGATTGAGTAAGTTCTGCGGCATGATGGTGTTGGACGGTATTTGCGCTCGGCCCTGCGCCTGAGGTAAATATCCGGCTCGTGCGCCCTAACCTGCGCCCACCATTCTCACGTCATCGCACCTCGACAGGTGCGGTGGCTGCGTTTTCAAGGAATCAGAATGCCCCAACGCCAAGTCATCAATGCCTCCGTCAGCCCCAAGGGCAGCCTCGAAACCCTGTCCCAACGTGAAGTCCAGCAACTGAGCGAAGCCGGTACCGGCAGCATCTACACCCTGTTTCGCCAGTGCGCCCTGGCGATCCTCAACACCGGCGCCCATATCGATAACGCCAAGACCATCCTCGACGCCTACAAGAACTTTGAAGTGCGCATCCACCAGCAGGACCGTGGCGTGCGCCTGGAGCTGTTGAACGCCCCCGCCGATGCTTTCGTCGATGGCGAAATGATCGCCAGCACCCGCGAAATGCTGTTCAGCGCCCTGCGGGACATCGTCTACACCGAGAACGAGCTGGACAGCCAGCGCATCGACCTGAGCAACTCCCAGGGCATCACCGACTACGTATTCCACCTGCTGCGCAATGCTCGCACCCTGCGTCCGGGCGTGGAGCCGAAGATCGTGGTGTGCTGGGGCGGGCACTCGATCAATACCGAAGAGTACAAATACACCAAGAAAGTCGGTCACGAACTCGGCCTGCGCAGCCTCGACGTGTGCACCGGTTGCGGCCCGGGCGTGATGAAAGGCCCGATGAAGGGCGCGACCATTTCCCACGCCAAACAACGCATTACCGGCGGGCGCTACCTGGGCCTGACCGAGCCGGGCATCATCGCCGCCGAAGCGCCGAACCCGATCGTCAACGAACTGGTGATCCTGCCGGACATCGAAAAACGCCTTGAAGCCTTCGTGCGCGTAGGCCACGGCATCATCATCTTCCCCGGCGGCGCCGGTACGGCCGAAGAGTTCCTGTACCTGCTGGGCATCCTGATGCACCCGGACAACCGCGACGTGCCCTTCCCGGTCATTCTCACCGGGCCGAAACAAGCCGCGCCGTACCTGCAACAATTGCATGCCTTCGTCGGCGCCACCCTCGGCGAAGCCGCGCAGGCGCACTACCAGATCATCATCGACGACCCGGCCGAAGTGGCCCGCCAGATGACTGCCGGCCTCAAGGCGGTGAAGCAGTTCCGCCGTGAGCGCAACGACGCGTTTCACTTCAACTGGCTGCTGAAGATCGACGAAGGCTTCCAGCGCCCGTTCGACCCGACCCACGAAAACATGGCCAGCCTGCAACTGAGCCACGCACTGCCGCCCCATGAACTGGCAGCCAACCTGCGCCGTGCGTTTTCGGGGATCGTGGCGGGTAACGTGAAGGACAAGGGCATTCGCCTGATCGAAGAACATGGCCCGTACGAGATCCACGGCGACCCGGCCATCATGAAGCCACTGGATGAGCTGTTGCAGGCGTTCGTTGCCCAGCATCGCATGAAGTTGCCGGGTGGCGCGGCGTATGTGCCGTGTTATCGCGTAGTGCAGTGAGCTCGCCAGGTAATTTGCTTACAGCCGCCAGGCTTTACTGGCGGTCGGTCATAGTTTGTATCTCTTTGCGCCATGGGTAAGCGTGCGGGAGGGCTGAGTTCGGACTAGGTTTTCATGACTCCGACTCATCCTCCACCTGAAGAGCGACCTATGGACCAACGGATATTGTCCTCCACCACTCCTTACCCTAAGGTAAGGAGCATCATGTTGGAGATCTTTACCATGGCGACCGCCACACTTACCTCAAAAGGGCAAATCACCATCCCCGTCCAAGTCAGGACCGCACTCGGCCTGGAAACAGGCGACCGCGTCGAATTCGTCGAAACGGAAGATGGCAAGTTTTCCATCATTGCAGCGAGCAAGACGGTCCATGACCTCAAGGGGCTGGTCCGTAAGCCTGCAATGGCCGTGTCCATTGACGACATGAACCGCGCCATCGCAGCACAGGGAGCGAAGGCTGGATGATCGGGCTGGATACCAATGTGCTGGTGCGCTACGTCACCCAGGATGATCCCGTTCAATCCCCCAAGGCCTGCGAATTGATTGAATCCCTCACCACGCTTTCGCCAGGGTTTGTCAGCCTGGTGTCCGTGGTGGAGCTGGTGTGGGTATTACAGAGCTGCTACCAATGCGCCAAAAATGACATTGTCGTCGTTCTGGAAACACTGCTGCGCACCCGTGAATTGACCGTCGAACATGCCGAGGTCGTCTGGCAGGCGCTTCGACGGTTCACGGCCAACAACGCCGATTTTGCCGATTGCCTGATAGAGCGCTGCGCCCACGCGGCCGGGTGCGAATACACCGCTACCTTTGACCTCGGTGCGGCCAAGGCAGCGGGTATGAAGCGTCTGGGCTGAGCGGCAACATTGCGGCAAGGGGCAGGCTTTGGTAAAAGTCGCTAATCCCTGAACGAGAGAACGCCCCACGTGCGCACGCTTCTTCTTGCTGCCCTGGCCCTGACGCCGCCCCTCGCACTGGCCGAGATCATCTGGCCCGACCTGCCAAAGAGCTGCTTCGTCAGCGGGCGTTCTGCCACCAGTGTGGATGTCGACGCCGGCTGCGCAGCGTTCCTGATCAATGTGCAAGGCAAGGCCGCAGGTACGCCGATCAAGGTGGATATTCCCCAATATGCTTTTCACATCGACGAAGCCAGCGGCAAAGAGACACCGGTGATCATCATCCAGGCCGAAGAGAACGGAGAGGTCAAGGCCGTGGGATACAAGGAACTGGGCACCGATCAACTCGGTGCCGCGCTGCTGCGGGAAGTACGGCTCCTGGGTACAAAGAAGCCCTCCTAGTCGGGGTTCAACGAACCCAGCCCCCCACCTGCCAGTGATAGCCATCATTGCGCTGCACCCAATGCGGATGCACATAACGATAGCCTTCGCGCACCGGCTCCCAATGGCCGTGTACGGCAACGTAGCGCCCGCCTTCCCAGCGCCAGTAACCACGTGACCATATGTAACCTTCACGTACGGCAGGCTCGACTTCGATGACCTGGGTCGGCGGCGGTTGTGGCGCGACCACCTCGACATATTCACGCTGTACAGGCCGGCGCTCATGCACCACGCGCTCCTGTACACACCCGGACGCCGCGACCACAACTGCCGCTAATGCCGCGTAACGCAACAACATACAACCCCCTCGGGCGTTATCGCCCAACACCTGCACCGGTAAAAATGCCCCCGTGTTTCAGCCGTGCTCCTGCTCAGGCCTGGGTACTTTTTTAACAGGTTGTGTCTGTCGGATTGCTGAAGCAGCACGCATCAAGGGTGACCGAAGCGTCCCAACACCGCTTCGACAAAGCGTCTCAACTTGGCCGTACGCTGGCGGTTCGCCGTGTAGACAAGGTGCATCGGCCGGCTCGGCGCTTCAAAGTCCGGCAGCACTCTCACCAATTCGCCCCTGGCCAATGCCCCGCGCAAGAAGTCTTCCGGACCGAGCACGATGCCAAAACCATCCAGCGCGGCGGTCATCAAGGCCCTGCTTTCATTGATCTGCAAGCGACTGGCAACCTGCACCTTGCAAGGCGTCGAAGCCTGGTAGAACACCCACTCGCGATCCGCCGGCCGCGACCAGAAGGCGTAGCCGAGGCATTCATGACGCTCAAGGTCCACCGGGGCCTGCGGGGTACCGCGTGCCGCCAGGTACTCCGGCGACGCGCAGACCACCAGGCGATAAGGTGCCAGTGGCCTGGCTGTCAGGCCGGTGGTCGCCAGGGGGCCGATACGAAAAGCGGCTTCATAGCCCTCCTCCACCAGGTCCACGAAACGGTCGGTCAAGTGCAGGTCGATTTCCACATCCGGGTTGTCGCGCAGGAACCCGGTAATCAACGGCATCAGGCTGTAGGAGCCGAAGGTGACGGGCGCGGTGATTTTCAGCTTGCCGCGCGGCGTGTCGTTCATGATCTGCGCCAGTGAATCGGCAGCCTCGGCTTCTACCAGGATATGTTTGCAACGCTCGTAGTACGCGCTCCCCAGCTCCGTCAGGCTTTGCCTTCGTGTGGTGCGGTTAAGCAAGCGAGCGCCCAGGCGCTGCTCCAGCGCGGTGACATGTTTGGCCACCATCTGCGGCGACATGCCCAAGCGCTCGGCAGCCCGCGCGTACGAGCCCAACTCAGCAGCCATCACAAAGGCATTCATGCTCGACAGGCGATCCATCATTCCCTACTCCCAGTAACAACATTCACGCCAAAACGACGATTTATCGCCAATTGGTTGCCAATCATCATAACCGCTCCCCTATTCATTGGAGCAAGACCATGAAGATTGGTGTTATTGGAGCAGGCTTTATCGGGCGCGCCGTGGCCCAACTGGCGCTGGCGGCCGGGCACGAAGTGATGTTGAGCAACTCCCGTGGCCCCCACACCATGAGCAGCGTCGTGAGCGGCATACTCGGCGTGCAGGTGGGCAGTGCCGACGACGCCGCCAAATTCGGCGATGTGGTACTCGTGGCGATCCCCCTGGAGCATTACCGCAGCGTCCCGGCGCAATGGCTGGAGGGCAAGACCGTGATGGACGCGAATAATTACTACCCGAACCGCGACGGCCATATACCGGTACTGGATCGCTTCGAAACCACCACCAGCCGGATGCTCGCCGAGCATTTGCCCCATTCACATGTAGTCAAAGTGTTCAACGCGATCTTCGCTCCCGACCTGACGCAGGACGCCCGCCCCCACGGTGCCCCCGACCGCCGGGCGTTGCCGGTGGCCGCGGATGACGCCGCAGCGAAGGCACGCGTCATCACGCTTCTCGACGAATTGGGTTTCGACGCCGTGGATGCCGGCAGCCTGGATGACAGCTGGCGGCTGGAACGCGGCAAGCCTGCCTATTGCGTGCCGCTGGACCAGGCTGGCTTGAAGGCAGCGCTGGCCGCCGCCGAGCGTACGGTTGAACTGCCGCCTGTCGAACGCACCCGCCGTTAGACACGCACAAAAAAACCCGCTGACCGTTACCGGTTCAGCGGGCTTTTTGTTACCGGCAAGGTCCTGACCCAGGACCTCCCCAGCGGCTTACAGCGCCAGGTCAGACGCCGGCTTGCTCGGCTCAGCCGCAGGCTTGGCAGCCTCGGGCGCCTTGACAGCAGCCTGTTGCGGAATCGCAGGCGGTGCAGGCAGTTGCAGGATATTGGCGGTGTAGGCCCATTCCTTGGCAACAGCCTCAGGACTGTCGTTCAGCTTGGTGCCGTAGCTAGGCACGATCTGGTGCAGTTTTGCCTGCCACTCAGGGGTCGCAACCTTGTCCTTGAACACTTTCTGCAGCACGGTCAACATGATCGGAGCCGCGGTAGACGCGCCTGGCGACGCACCCAACAGGCCTGCAATGGTGTTGTCGGCAGAGCTGACCACTTCGGTACCGAGTTTCAGGACGCCGCCCTGCTCTTCGTCACGCTTGATGATCTGCACGCGCTGGCCGGCCTGCCACAGGCGCCAGTCGGATTGCTTGGCGTTCGGGAAGTACTCCTGCAGCGCCTTGAAGCGATCGTCATCCGACAGCATCAGTTGGCCGGCGAGGTACTCGACCAGTGGGTATTCACGAATACCGACTTTGGTCATTGGCCAGATGTTGTGGGTGGTGGTGCTGGTCAGCAGGTCCAGGTACGAGCCTTCTTTCAGGAACTTGGTCGAGAAGGTGGCGAATGGGCCAAACAGAATCACGCGCTTGCCATCCAGCACGCGGGTGTCCAGGTGCGGAACCGACATCGGTGGCGCGCCAACCGAAGCCTTGCCGTAGGCCTTGGCCAGGTGCTGCTCGGCGACGGTTGGGTTATCGGTCACCAGGAACGAGCCGCCGACCGGGAAGCCAGCGTATTCCTTGGCTTCAGGAATGCCCGACTTTTGCAGCAGGTGCAGTGCACCGCCGCCAGCGCCGATGAACACGAACTTGGCGTCGGTTTCAGTCTTGGTGCCGTCTTTCAGGTTTTTGTAGCTGACACGCCACGAACCGTCGGCGTTCTTGGTGATGTCCTGCACTTCGCTCGACAGTTTCAGGTCGAACTTAGGCGTGGTTTGCAGGTGAGCGACGAACTGGCGGGTGATCTCGCCGAAGTTCATGTCGGTACCCAGCGGGCTCCAGGTGGCCGCGATTTTCTGGTTCGGGTCACGCCCTTCCATCATCAGCGGAACCCATTTGGCGATCTGCGCCGGGTCTTCGGAGTACTGCATGCCGGCGAACAGCGGGCTCGCTTGCAGGGCTTCGTAGCGCTTCTTGAGGAACTTGATGTTGTCATCGCCCCACACAAAGCTCATGTGCGGTGTGGAGTTGATGAACGAACGCGGGTTCTTCAGCACGCCCTGCTGGACCTGCCAGGACCAGAACTGACGGGAGATCTGGAACGCTTCGTTGATCTCGACCGCTTTCGGGATCTCAACGTTGCCGTTCTTGTCTTCCGGGGTGTAGTTCAGCTCAGCCAGGGCCGAGTGGCCGGTACCGGCGTTGTTCCAGCCGTTGGAGCTTTCTTCGGCGACGCCATCGAGGCGCTCGACCATTTCCATCGACCAACCCGGCTCCAGCTCATTGAGCCAGACACCCAGGGTTGCACTCATGATGCCGCCGCCGATCAGCAGCACATCGACTTTCTTTGCCTCTTCCGCGTGAACGGACGTGATCCCCATCGACAAAGCCAGCCCCAGCAGGGCAGTGTTTACTTTTTTAAACATCAGTAGCACCTATGATAAAACGCCATCCGCCCCACCGCCCCTGATCATGGGCAACCCTCAATCACGCTGCGCCAGGCAACGCACCGCGGGGTTTGCACATTCACTCGGGGACCGCAGGGTGGGCACACAAGGCCGACGTATCGACCTCACTTTTATGTCCCTTCTGCGCTGACTTCTTATCATTATTGGCTTCAGCTACCTGGGCGACAGCCAAACGCCGGGACGTATACGGGTGTACGTACCGGGGAAAGACCAGACCAAGACGGCGCGCAGAATATCACGCCACACGGCGTTTATGCGTCGTTTGGCCAATTGACAACTCTAAATCGCCGGTTTTAACGCGCGAGTGTCAAGCGTGGCAAGCGCGACTTGAGGTCACAGGGCAGGAACTCTCGGGCAAAAGGTGGTTCTAGACTCCTTCGTCGCTGCTTGCGTAGCATCGACGGTTTTCCCTCGTACCCCTTCAATACAGAGCGATCCATGTCTATCCACCAAACTCCCGGGCACATACTGCCCGCGCGCAGCGCCGCCAAAATGGAAGCTGCCATGGCCGTGGGCGCCTTCGCTATCGGTACCGGCGAATTCGCCATCATGGGCCTGATGCCCGACATCGCGCAAAACCTGGGTTTAAGCGAACCCCAGGTTGGCCACGCCATCAGCGCCTATGCGTTGGGCGTGATGGTCGGCGCCCCACTGCTGGCCATCCTCGGCGCCAAGCTGCTGCGCAAACATATGTTGCTGTTGCTGATGGGCCTGTATGCCCTGGGCAACCTCGCCACTGCGTTCACCCCGACCTTCGGCTCGTTGGTGGCGTTCCGCTTTATCAGCGGCCTGCCCCACGGCGCCTACTTCGGCATTGCTGCGGTGGTCGCCTCGAGCATGGTGCCCAACGACAAACGTGCCGGCGCCGTGGCGCGGGTAATGATGGGCCTGACCCTGGCCATGCTGCTGGGCAACCCCATCGCCACCTTCCTCGGCCAGCACCTGGGCTGGCGCTCGGCGTTTGCACTGGTGAGCGTGATCGCCCTGTGCACCATCGCCCTGGTCTGGCAATTTGTGCCCCATCGCCACGACGAACAACGCAGCGACCCGCGCAAGGAACTGCGCGCCTTCACCAAACCCCAGGTGTGGATGGCGCTGTCCATTGGCGCTATCGGCTTTGCCGGTATGTTCTGCGTGTTCAGCTACCTGGCACCGACCATGCTGGAAGTGACCAAGGTATCCCCGCAGTGGATCCCATTCGGGCTGGCAGCATTCGGCGTGGGCGGGATTATCGGCAACATCGCCGGCGGCAAGCTGTTTGATCGCATGCAGTTTCGCGCCGTGGGCTGGATATTGGTGTGGTCGATGGCCGTGTTGCTGTTCTTCCCCTTCGCGGCGTCCTCGCTATGGGGCGTGCTGCTGAGTATGGGCCTGGTCGGCACCATGGTCTCGTTGGCCGCACCGCTGCAGATCCGCCTGATGGACATCGCCCACGAAGCACCGAGCCTGGCGGCAGCGTCCAACCATGCGGCGTTCAACCTGGCCAATGCGCTGGGACCATGGTTTGGCGGGATGGCGATTACGGCTGGGTTTGGCTGGACCAGCACCGGCTACATCGGCGCGGCGACGGCACTGGTCGGGCTGGGCATTTACCTGATAGCACGGCGGATGCAGGGAGGGCATTAAGCTCAAGCCCCAGGGCTATAAGCACATTTCAATCGCCATGAACAGTGAAGAATCGGCGCAGTTAGACTATTTCATTTTCGTTCAGGTAAAGTTCAGGTTGGATCCAATAAGCACAAGCTGTAACATATCCGTCATATTTATTCCCAATGACAAGGACGTGTTTTGAGCTTTCCTGACACAGGTGTATTGCAAAGTTTTCCGACGACCCTCACTCATCGCAAAGCGACGATCTTCACCACCGACACCACCGACCACAAAACGCAGCAGGCGATTCAGGACCTGATCGACACGCGCCACCAACTGACAGATCGCATCAGCGCACCGCTCAAAGGGATGGAAGCCAACCTGTTCGCCAAGTCCCAGCCGCTGGACAGCCTCAGGCCCAAATTGCGCGTGACCTTCGGGCGCGCCAAGCGGGACGGTGCGTTTGACTGGCCGGTCGAAGAAGTCATCAACACCCTCGGCGCCCAGAAACGCGGTGCGCCGGTTGCTGGCTTGTATGGGTTCGGTTATCGAAAGTCAGCGCTTGGCCTGATCCAGGAATTCTTCATCTTTACCGAGATGCTGGAGGGCCACCTCAATGGCCTGGAATGGCTCAAGCAGGAGCGTGACATCCAGAGCCTGATCACCGCGTCGTTCAAACTGTTGCACTGCCTGCACAGCAAAGGCGTGGTGCATATGGACTTCTGGGCAAACAATGTGATGATCAATCTGGAGCAGCCGACGCACGCCAAGGCCATCGACCTGGAAAACTGCTTTCTCACGCCAACGGACTACTTGACCGAGGTACTGGCGTTTCAATTTGGGTTCTATTATCGGCGGGAAATTTTCCGGTTCATGATCGAAGAGGATTACGACCGGAGGGTGCTGCAAGAACTTGGCAACTACGAGGGCATTGATCGCCGTCGTTTTGACGAAATCTACACGTCAAGCAAACATGAGAACATCAGCCGCCGCGCCAGGCGCGAGATTTTCCATAATGGGGTTGTGATAACAGGCTGACTCACCTCCCCCGGCGACAAGGGCGCTTGCCCCCGCCGGGCCATATGCGCCATCAATCATCATGCAACAACCCCGTCCCATATTCCCCATAACTACTCCCCAGGCCACTGCCGCCAAAATTAGCTTTGGCAGCCTTGCTGGAGCTGTGGTCACCAAACGCCTGGCATCCGCCTGAAAAGCAAGGGTCGCCACTCATGCCCGGCGCACCCGAAGAACAAGCGCCCAACAGCAACGTGCCGGTAATCATCACGACTTTGACGAGGTTCGAAATCATTTTTTCAGTTCCCTGTGGGCTGGACCGTGGGGGCTTCACTTGAGGAAGATCGTAGACCTCAACGGTGGAAGGAATTATGAAACTTTGCTGGGGGACAGGGAGGGTTCAGGTTGCCGGCTGGTTGATCGACGGAGGCCGGGTCAAACACAACCGCGAATGGGCAGTAGCCAACTGGTCCTACCTGATCGCATGTCGGGCTCGCAGTGATCGCCTGTAAATCCTCGGTACATTCCATACACGGCAATGTCCGCGTTCGAAGTGGTGAATACCGCAAAACAAGCGTCTCCCACAGCCTAGATCCATCCCTGATAAACTGCGCCCAATTCGCCTCGTTGACTCAGATCCCCAATGTCCCTACACACTGCTACTTTCTCCCGCCGCTTCTCCGTCGCCCCAATGATGGATTGGACCGACCGCCACTGCCGGTTCTTCCTGCGCCTGCTCTCCAAACGCGCCCTGCTCTACACCGAGATGGTCACCACCGGCGCAATCCTCCACGGCGACCATGACCGCTTCCTGCGTCATAACGAAGCCGAGCACCCGCTCGCGCTCCAGCTCGGCGGCAGTGTCCCCGCAGACCTGGCAGCCTGCGCCCGTATGGCCGAGGCTGCCGGTTACGACGAAGTGAACCTGAACGTCGGCTGCCCCAGCGACCGCGTCCAGAACAACATGATCGGCGCGATCCTGATGGCTCACCCGGCCCTGGTGGCCGATTGTGTGAAGGCGATGCGTGATGCGGTGTCGATTCCGGTAACGGTGAAGCACCGTATCGGCATCAACGGCAGGGACAGTTATGCCCAGTTGTGTGATTTCGTCGGGACGGTGAAGGACGCCGGCTGCACCAGTTTCACCGTGCATGCGCGGATTGCGATTCTTGAGGGCTTGTCGCCGAAGGAAAACCGCGACATTCCGCCGTTGCGGTATGACGTGGCGGCGCAGTTGAAGCAGGATTTCCCTGAGCTGGAGTTTATTCTCAACGGCGGGATCAAGACGCTGGAGCAGTGCCATGAGCATTTACAGACGTTTGACGGGGTGATGCTGGGCCGTGAGGCTTATCACAATCCGTATCTGCTGGCGGAGGTGGATCAGCAGTTGTTTGGTAGCGCGCAGCCTGTGATCAGTCGGGCGGAGGCGTTGGCGCAGTTGCGGCCTTATATTGCTGAGCATTTGGCGACTGGCGGGACGATGCATCACATTACGCGGCATGTGTTGGGGTTGGGCACCGGTTTCCCTGGGGCGCGCAGATTCAGGCAGTTGTTGTCGGTGGATATCCATAAGGCTGCGGATCCATTGGCATTGCTTGATCAGGCTGGGGCTTTGTTGGAAGGGCGTTGATTGGATAGCTTGCAGGGGGGGGCAGTTGGTTATTGGATGAGCCGACACACTGCCATCGGGAGCAAGCCCCCTCCCACATTTGGTGCGGTGTGTGCCAGGGAAGGAGTCAGTTGGCATGAAGGCGCTATCCAAGTGTCATCGGGCAGTCGGGTTGAACCTGTCGGCCGTTCTGGCCTCCTATTCAGCACTACGGCCGGGCATTCAAACGGCTGTTTTCAGGTTGTTGCCCTCGCAAACGATCGAACGCATTTGCGCCCTTGAGCGCCTGCCAGCGCTCGGGTAATGTCATCAGACCCATAGGACAGAGCACGCCCATGACTTCCAAGCTGGAACAACTCAAGCAATTCACTACTGTCGTAGCCGATACCGGCGATTTTTCCACCCTCGCCAAGCTCAAGCCCCAAGACGCCACTACCAACCCTTCCCTGCTGCTCAAGGCCGCGTCGATTCCGGGCTATGCCAAGCTGCTGGATGAGTGTGTGCAGGATTGCAACGGTGATGTCGGCCTGGCCAGCGACCGTTTCGCGGTGGCTGTGGGCCAGGAGATCCTTAAGGTCGTGCCAGGGCGCATCTCCACCGAGGTGGATGCCCGCCTGTCGTTCGACACTGACGCCGTACTCAAGCGTGCGCACCGTCTGATCGACCTGTACGACAAAGCTGGGGTTAGCCGTGACCGCGTGCTGATCAAGATCGCGTCCACCTGGGAAGGCATCCGCGCGGCGGAGAAGCTGGAAAAAGAAGGCATCCAGACCAACCTGACCCTGCTGTTCTCGTTTGCCCAGGCGGTGGCGTGCGCAGAAGCCGGCGTGTTCCTGATTTCACCGTTCGTAGGCCGTATCTACGACTGGTACAAGAAAGCCAATGGCAACGACTACACCGGCGCTGATGATCCGGGCGTGCAGTCGGTGACACGCATCTACAACTACTACAAGGCTAATGGCTACAAGACCGTGGTGATGGGTGCGAGTTTCCGCAACCTGAGCCAGATTGAAGAGCTGGCCGGCTGTGATCGCCTGACCATCAGCCCGGACCTGCTGGAGAAGCTGGCGGCGGATGACGGCAAGCTGGAACGCAAGTTGTCGCCAGGGCACGCCGGAGAAGCGCGAGTGCATCTGACTGAAGCGCAGTTCCGTTGGGAGTCCAACGAGGATGCGATGGCGACTGAGAAGCTGGCGGAGGGGATTCGTCAGTTTGCCCGGGACCAGGAGAAGCTTGAGGCACTGTTGTCCGCCAAGCTGTAAACGGCGCAGGCGACAAAAAGGGCGGTACCTGTGAGGGTACCGCCCTTTTTTGCTCTGCTGTCCCTAAAGTAGCAGGCGATCCCTGGGATCAGTGACGCTCGAGGGCGTTGACGAGGTCGTGGAAGGCTTCGCGGTTGGACTCGTTGAGGCCCATCAGGATCTTGTGCGCTTCCAGCACCTTGACCCGCACCACTTCCTCGGACTGATCCTGGGACGGCAGGTCGGTGAGGCATTCCGGGCAAGGGATCGGGCGATCAACGATGTTGAACACCTGGTCGAAGCCCATGGACTGCAACAGACGGGTGATGTCTTCGTGGGTGGTGACGACGGTCGGCAACAGGCCGACCTTCTGCCGGGACAGAATGGACAACTTGGCCAACAGCCCAAGGGTGGTGCTATCGATGCTGCGGGTTTCGGTCAGATCGATCACGATCGCCGAGAAATTCAACGCTGTGAAAATCCGCTCAATCGTCGCATCCAGCGCCGAACACAAGGTCAGGCGCACTTCACCGACAAACTTCAGGACGAAGGTCCCGTCTTGCTCGGCGAATTGGATTCTTCCGGTACTCATCAAAGATTCCTGCTCAACACCAATAGGGCGATATCATCCGGCATCTCCCCTAGCGTGGCCAATCCAAAAACCTGCCGCAGGCCATCCAGGCTGCCGCCCGCCGACTTGACCTTCTGGGGCAAGGCGGCTTCTTTCTCTTTGAGTGTAGGCTCTGGAAGAAGGTCCAGGATGCCGTCGGACATCAGCGTCAGGCTGAACGTCGGCGGCAGCTCCAGGATGTGGTCTTCGTAAGTAGCTTCATTGAACAAGCCTACGGGCAGACCACGCCCTTCCAGGTAACGCACACTGTCGGGAGTGTATAAAACAGGCATCGGCAGGTGACCGCCGATGCTGTAGGTCAAAAGACCGGTTTCTTCATCAATCACACCGCCTACCATCGTCACGTGCTTGCCCAGCTTGCAGCTGATCAGGCCTCGGTTGATGTGGCCCAGCACCTCGGAGGGGGTAAACTCCGGCAAGGTGCCATTGCGCTTGGATTCGAACAACAGCCGTGTGGTCATGAACTTCAACAACACGGTGACAAAAGCAGAGGAAGCACCATGGCCGGAGACATCGGCCAGGTAGAACGCGACACGCCGCTCGTCAACACGGAAATAGTCGACAAAATCGCCCGACAGGTACAGCGACGGGATGATCTGGTGAGCAAACTGGAATTCGTCGATGGTCCAGGGGCTGACCGGCAGCATGTTCATCTGCACCTGGCGACCGGCGTTCTGGTCTTCCTGGAGCAGGTTAAGGCTGGCTTCGAGTTCGCGGTTGGCGGTTTCGAGCTTTTCGCGGTAGCGCTGGTTCTCGACCAGCAGGCGCGCACGATCCAAGGCGCGGCGCACAGAGTGCTCCAGTACCGCCAGGTCTTCGAGGGGCTTGATCAGGTAGTCGGCAGCGCCCAGACGCAACGCTTCGACGGCATCGTTCATGACGCCGGCACCGGACACGACAATCACCGGCGTCTGCGGGGCAAGCTCGGTCACCTGGCGAATCAGCTCCAGGCCGCCCATCTGGGGCATGCGCAGGTCGCAGATCACGAGGTCGGGCTGGTCGCGCTCGAATACCTGGAGACCCTGTTGGCCATTACTGGCCTGCAGGACGCTGAAGCCACTGTCTTCCAAATAGGCCGCAAGGCTCGCGCGCACTACTTCGTCGTCATCGATTATCAGCAGCGTGGCACTGGTTTTTTGCATGTGGGCAAACGGCGCCAGAATTAGGTTGGCGTAGGTGGCTCGGCAATGGCCGGGCTCACGTACTGGATTCGCTTTCTAGCCTCTCTGTACTACAACGCAATGGGATTTTTCCCATGCACAACTGTAAAGCAGAGGTGCCCTTCTAAGGCGCAGACGGTACTCCCATCCGCCGGGGGTTTCAAGCTCATGCCGATGGTCGCCGGGCGTCTTTACATCGCAAATCACCGGGAGTTATAAGAACAGCCAAGACCACAACACAAAGTAAGGATGGAACCGATGGGCGAACACGAGCGCGACTACGCCGAAAAACGCGATTTCATCCGCATGCGGGTGGATGCCGAAGTATCTTTGCTCCACGAAGGCCAGGAGTTTGCCGGGGTTTGCGTGGACCTTTCCAGCTCCGGGATGCAGGTGCAGGCACCGCGTCAGTTCGCGGTGGGAGACCTACTCACCGTGCGCATTGATTCAGAGCACGCGGCGCTCAAGGGCCTGGAGGCTGACACGGAAGTGGTCTGGACCAAAACCGTGGGCGACGAGCAACAACTCGGGCTTAGGATCCTGAAAATGCGCTGAAACCCGCGCACAAAAAAGGCGACCGCCAGGGTCGCCTTTTTTTCATTTCAAAACATCACAGCTTAAAAGTCGTCGACGACCTTGCCGTCCTTGACCTTGAACTCGCGGTTCTGCAGGTAGGCATTGCGGATAAAGGTGTACTTGTCGCCGGTGATCAATTTCTCGCTGTCGAGCAGGCTGGCACGGGTGTCAACGATGTTCAGGCCCATGGTGCTGTTGCGCCAGCCGATATCGTTCATATAGCGGTACGGTTGGGTGTAGCTGTCCACGTATTTGGACGGTGCATCACGCAAGGTGCTCGGGCCCAGCAGCGGGATCATCACGTAGGGACCGCTGCCCACGCCCCAGTAACCGAGGGTCTGGCCGAAGTCTTCATCACTGCGTTGCAGCCCCATTTTGGTGCCGATGTCGATAAAGCCCAGCACGCCGAACGTGGTGTTAACCAGCAAGCGCGCAGTGTCGACCCCGGCATTGTGGGGTTTGAGCTGCAACACGTTGTTGGCCAGGTTGCCGACATCGCCGATATTGCGGAAGAAGTTGTGGATACCATCTTCGACAAATTGCGGAGTGATCCACTGATAGCCTTGGGCCAATGGCTTGAGGGCGTAGGTATCAACGGTGTCGTTGAAGGTGAAGATCGGGCGGTTGACGCTTTCCCATGGATCATCTTCCGATGCAGCCTGTGCAGCGAAAGGCGCCAGCAGGACAGTGGCACACACCGATAGCTGAGCGAAGTAGTGGCTCCAGCGCATAGCTTTTGCTCCTTGAATGGTCTGTCATGGGCGCTATGCCCTGAATAAGGCCGTCAGTATATGACGGAAGTGTCCAATTAGGCAGCTGCTAGGAATCGTCCTAACACAAATGGACAATTTTCCTACAATTACCCCGCTGTCATCTGCTTGTCATCCTGCCCCGATAGCGTCACAGCTATTTCAGGGATGTCGACATGCCTCACGCCGAGATAGCCATCGCCAACGCGCCCGCCTTGACTGCTGTTCTGTTTGGCCTGAGTGGTTGCCTGGTGGACTTTGGTTCCCGGGCGCGCACCGATTCCCCCTCCCCGGACTCCCAAGCCACACCCGGCGCCCTGAAAATCCTGCGCAGCCTCAAGGAACAAGGCGTCCCCTGTGCCTGGCTGGATGAACTGCCGCCTTCGGTAACCACACCACTGGCCGCCGTACTGCCCGGCTGGCTCAAGGCCGCATCCCCCTCCTCCATCCGCTGGCCCGCCCCTCATGCCTGCTGGCAAGCCTTGATGGAACTCAACATTGAACGCCTGGAAGGTTGCGTACTGGTCAGCGGCGAACCGCGCCTGTTGCAATCGGGCCTGAATGCCGGCTTGTGGACCATTGGCCTGGCCTCCTGTGGTTCGCTGTGCGGTCTGGCGCCTGAGCAGTGGCACGCGTTGAGCGACAAGGAACGCGAGCACAAGCGCGGCAAAGCCACCGTTGAGCTCTATGGCCTGGGGGTCCACTCGGTGATCGATCACCTCGGTGAACTCGGCACCTGCCTGGCCGACATCAGCCTGCGCCAGCTCAAAGGCGAGAAGCCCTGATCGAGATCATGCACAGTCGGCGCCCGTGGATTAATCTACAGGTCAGTCCGTAGACCTTTCACGGCGTGCCGTGGTCTATGCCAGTGCCTATCGATAAAAGGAAGAACGTCATGCCTGATCGCAAAAAACTGGAAGAACAGGTCGAGATCCTGCGCGGGCAGCTGGAACAGGAGCCGCCGCTGTCGGAAGAAAAACGTGATGCTCTGCAAGCCTTGATTGCCAAGTTTGAATTGCAACTTGAACTTGAACCAGCCACTCAAACGCCGAGTATTTCCGACGATGTGAGCCAAGCTGCCATAGAGTTCGACGCTGAGCACCCGGTGATTTCCGGGACACTGCGCAATATCATGATCACCTTGGGCAATATGGGGATCTGACCCGAGCCCAAGCCAGGCGCAGAACCAAAAGGTAGGAGAGGGCTTGCCCCCTCCCACCTTTGCTTACTGACGGGCCAGGCGCATGTTCTGGAACGCCACATCCTCAGTACTGCGGTAAGGGTTGATATCCAACCCGCCGCGCCGCACATAGCGCGCATACACCGTTAACTTCTCCGGCTTCAGCAAACGCTGCAGGTCGAGGAAAATGCGCTCCACGCACTGTTCATGGAAATCCGAGTGCTGGCGAAAGCTCACCAGGTATTCCAGCAAACTCCCGTGATCCAACGCCGAACCACGGTACTCCACCACCACGCTGCCCCAGTCGGGCTGGCTGGTCACCGGGCAGTTGGACTTGAGCAGGTGGCTGTGCACGCTCTCCTCGACAATGCGCGAGTCATCACAACGCAGCAGCTCCGGGCGCGGGTGTTCGTAGTTGCTGACACTGATATCCAGATCGTCAATGCACGTGCCCGGCAACGCCATCACGCCTTCGGCCTCAATGTCGGCCAAGCTGCGGATACGCACGGTAACAGGCTTGCCGGCGGCGGCGCTGAGGTCGGTGCGCAGGGTCGCTTCCAGGCTTGGTGTATCGGTGAACGCGGTCTGGTTCAGCGAGTTGAGGTACAGCTTGAACGACTTGGACTCGATGATGTTCGGCGAGTCGGCGGGGATGCTGAACTCACCGATGGCCACCACCGGCTTGCCCGACGGCAGCAGCCAGGACAACTCGAAGCAGTTCCAGAAATCCACGCCCTTGTACGGCAGGGTCTCGGCGCTCAGGCCCAGCTCGGCCCATTTGGCGGCGCGTGGAATCGGGAACAGCAACGAAGGGGTGTAGGTGGAAATGTATTCACTGGACTTGCCCAGCGGCGAATGTTCGGCTGCGGGATGCATGGCGGAAACCTGGCTAAATAAACCGCGCCAGTCTACCAGCCTTTGCCCCCGCCCTTAAGAAACGCCTTACTCAACGGTCAGCTTGCCGACCATGCCCGCCTGATAATGCCCGGGGAGGTTGCAGGCAAACTCCAGGTCGGTGGCCTTGGTGAACGTCCAGGTCAGCTCAGCGGTCTTGCCGGGCTCCACCAGCACGCTGTTGGGATCGTCGTGTTTCATGCCGCCCATTTCACCGTGGCCCATGGCACTATGATCCATCTTGCCCATTCCCGTGGAAGTGAGCATGCCGCTGGCCTGCATCTGCAGCATTTCCTTCTGGTGTTCGGCGTGCATCGCCGCGTCACCGAGGTTGAATTCATGCAGCAACTGGCCTTTGTTGACCAGTACAAAGCGCACCGTCTCACCGGCCTTGACGTCCAGGGACGTGGGCGAAAAGGAAATATCCTGCAGCGTCACTTCCACGGTGCGTGTGGCCTTATCCGCCGGTGCCGGCTGGCCGAACGCATAGGTATGGGCAGCATCCGCCATTGCATTGAAACTCAACGCCAACAGGCAGCCCGCCAACAACAGGGGTGTACGCAATGCCATCTCGATTCTCCAAAAAGTGTGCAACCTGCTTGGACAGCACTCTAAGAGTGCGCCGCTGCCAGCCAGCTGACTGCTAGATTACAACTTTGTCAGGTTGCGCCCTTCCCCTGGCACCCAGGGTATAAAGCCCCTCGTGAACTGTTGCCAAGAGCCGCCCATGAAATTGCTGATCGTCGAAGACCAACCGAAAACCGGCCACTATCTGCGCCAAGGCCTGGCCGAGGCGGGCTTCACCACCGAACTGGTGGCCGACGGTACCAGCGGCCAGCACCTGGCGCTGACCGGCGATTATGACCTGTTGATCCTGGATGTGATGCTGCCCGGTCGCGACGGCTGGCAAATCCTGCAAGCGGTGCGCAGTGCCGGCCTGGAAATCCCGGTGCTGTTTCTGACCGCCCGGGATGCCGTGGAAGACCGGGTGCACGGCCTGGAACTGGGTGCCGACGATTACCTGGTCAAGCCCTTTGCCTTCTCCGAACTGCTGGCGCGGGTACGCAGCCTGTTGCGCCGTGGCAGCAGCACGCCGCAGGAAACCGCCCTGCAACTGGCCGACCTGCGCCTGGACCTGCTCCGCCGCCGCGTCGAACGGGACGGCCAGCGCATCGACCTCACCGCCAAGGAATTCTCCCTGCTGGAGCTGCTGCTGCGCCGCCAGGGCGAAGTCCTGCCCAAGTCGCTGATTGCCTCCCAAGTATGGGACATGAATTTCGACAGTGACACCAACATCATCGAAGTCGCGATCCGGCGCCTGCGCCTGAAAGTCGACGATCCTTTCCCCACCAAGCTGATCCATACCGTGCGCGGCATGGGTTATGTGCTGGAGGAGCGCAGCCATTGATCCAGCGTCTGTCCCTGGCCAGCCGCCTGGCCCTGCTGTTTGCGGCGTGCACCGCGGTGGTCTCGTTGTTCGCCGGCGTGCTGTTCAACCGTGCCAGCGAGGCGCACTTCATTGAGCTGGACCAACAGCAACTCGACAGCAAGCTGGTGGCGCTGCGCAGTACCTTGCAGGGCGTCGAATCACTGGACTCATTCGCCCAACGCGAAGCGCAGCTGCGAGCCGAGCTCAATCGCCAGCCTGACCTGACATTGCGCATCACCGCCGCCGGCCAGCGCTGGCTGGACGATGCGCCAAGCGTCAGCCTGCCCGAGGCGCCTGGCCTGCACACCATGCAGAACGCCGGCACCGACTACCGCGTGTACAACGCCCCCTTGAGGCC
Organism: Pseudomonas sp. NFX5; assembly: GCF_049132125.1. Classification (NCBI taxonomy): domain Bacteria; kingdom Pseudomonadati; phylum Pseudomonadota; class Gammaproteobacteria; order Pseudomonadales; family Pseudomonadaceae; genus Pseudomonas; species Pseudomonas sp. NFX5. The sequence continues at coordinate 299,806 of NZ_JAFMZG010000031.1, read as the reverse complement.
CGGCCAGCCCGCCTCACCGCAACTGACCCTGATGCTCGACATCACCCATCACCAGCACTTCCTGCAACGCATGCAACATTTGATCTGGCTCACCGTCGGCCTATCGGCCCTGGCCACCGCGCTGCTGGGCGCCTGGGCTGCACGCCGTGGCTTGCGGCCGTTGCGGCGCATGGGCGAAGTGGCTGCCAGCGTGTCGGCCCACTCCTTGACCCAGCGCCTGCCTCACCAGCAAATGCCGGCGGAACTGGCCGACCTGGCCCAGGCCTTCAATGCCATGCTCGGGCGATTGGACGACGCCTTCCAGCGCCTGTCGGCCTTCTCCGCCGACATTGCCCATGAACTGCGCACGCCCCTGTCGAACCTGCTGACCCAGACCCAGGTCATCCTGACCCAACCGCGCCCCCTGGAGGATTACCGCGAGGCGCTGCACAGCAACCTGGAAGAGCTGCAATGGATGGCGCAGTTGGTGAATGACATGCTGTACCTGGCCAAGGCGGACCACGGCTTGCTGGTGCCCAAGCGCGAGCCGTTGGTACTGGCGGATGAAGTAGAGACGTTGCTGGAGTTTTTCGCGTTGCTGGCAGAAGACGCACAGGTCTCGCTGGTACGCGAAGGCGGCGCACAAACTGTCGGCGATCGCGGCATGCTGCGCCGGGCCCTGTCGAACCTGCTGGACAACGCCCTTAGGTTCACCCCGGCCGGCGGCCAAGTGCGCGTGCGGATGGTTGAAGGTACACGGGGCGTGACACTGACGGTAGAAAACAGCGGGGAAGGTATTCCAGCGCACGTGTTGCCGAGGCTGTTCGACCGGTTCTACCGAGCCGACCCGGCGCGCCATGAAGGCAGCAGCGAGCATGCGGGGCTGGGATTGGCGATTACCCAGTCGATTGTGCGGGCACACGGGGGGAGGATTTTTTGTGAATCCGCGGCGGGGTGGACAAGGTTTGTGATTGAGTTGCCCAGGGGAAATTGATGCAAGCCGGGCCGGCCCTATCGGGGGCAAGCCCTCTCCCACACGTTGATCCGTGAATACATTCAAATGTGGGAGGGGGCTTGCCCCGATAGCGGTCTTAAAGACTACGAATACCTAAGGGCGTGCGCCGGCTCAATCTTCGCCGCCCGATACGCCGGGTAAATCGTCGCCAGGAAGCTCAACACAAACCCGGCCGTACAAATCAGCACCACATCGCCACTTTGCAGCTCCGAAGGCAGGTTGCTGACGAAGTACACATCCGAACTGAAGATATGCTGCCCGCTCACCCGCTCCAGCCAGCCCACCAGCTCACTCACGTTCAGCGCCGCAATCACCCCCAGCACGCCGCCGATCAAGGTGCCGACAATGCCGATCACCGTGCCCTGCACCATGAAGATCGCCATGATCTGCCGTGGCGTGGCGCCGATGGTGCGCAGGATCGCGATGTCCGCACCCTTGTCGTTCACCACCATGATCAGCGTGGCGATGATGTTGAACGCCGCGACGGCGACGATCATCAGCAACAACAGGCCGATCATGGTCTTTTCCATCTTCATCGCGCTGAACAGGCTGCCCTGGGTGTGGGTCCAGTCATCGGGCTTGTAGCCGCTGCCGAGGCTGGCGGCGATGTCCGCCGAGACCTTGGGCGCTGCGTACAGGTCTTTCAACGCCAGGCGCACGCTCTGCACCTGGTTCGGCTGCCAATGCTGTATCTCGGCGGCGTCAGCCATGTGGATGAGGGCCATGGAGCCATCCAGCTCGGCGCCGACCTTGAAGATACCCACTACGTTCAGACGCTGCATGCGCGGGGTGATACCACCGGGCGCGCTGCTGATTTCCGGGACGATCAAGGTCAGTTTGTCACCCACATTCAGGCGAAAACGCCGGGCGGTGATTTCGCCGACCACCACGCCGAACTCGCCGGGCTTCAGGTCTTCCAGTTTGCCCTGCACGATATGCTGGGCCACGATCGACACCTTGCCTTCCTGGGCCGGGTCGACGCCGCTGATCTCAATCGGCTGCATCGCGCCCTTGTAGGAGAACATGCCGTCCATCTGCGTGAACGGTACGGCGGCAGTCACTTGCGGATTTTTCATCGCCGCAGCGGCCACCGGCTGCCAATCGTCGATCGGGTTCACCCCGACGATAGTGGCGTGGGGCACCATGCCAAGGATGCGCGAGCTCATTTCGCGCTGGAAGCCGTTCATCACCGACAGCACCACGATCATCGCCAGCACGCCCAGGGCGAGGCCGATCATCGAGGTCATCGAGATGAACGAAACAAAACGGTTGCGGCGCTTGGCGCGGGTATAGCGCGCGCCGATGAAAATCGATAACGGTCTGAACATTCGCGGGCACCGTTGGAAAATAGAAAACCCGGCGTCAGGCACCGGGCTTGAAACAGGTCAGATGGCGACCAGATGACCTTCCTGCAGGTGCAGCACACGGTCCATCTGGCGGGCCATGCTCATGTCATGGGTCACCACCAGGAACGCAGTGCGCATCTGGGTGCTCAGTTCCAGCATCAAGTCCTTGATGCCCTGGGCCGTGTGGGAGTCGAGGTTGCCGGTGGGCTCGTCGAGCATCACCAGCCCCGGGTTGTTCACCAGGGCACGGGCAATCGCCACACGCTGGCGCTCACCGCCGGACAGTTCGGCCGGCTTGTGCTCCAGGCGATGGCCGAGGCCGACGCGCTCGAGCAACGCCTTGGCGCGCTGGCGGGCTTCCGGGATCGCGGTCTTGCCGATCAGCAACGGCATGCACACGTTTTCCAGGGCGGTGAATTCCGGCAACAGGTGGTGGAACTGGTACACAAAGCCCAACGAACGGTTGCGCAACTGGCCACGGGCCTTTTCATTCAGGGCCGACAGTTCTTCACCGGCCAGCCATACGCTGCCCTGGGACGGCGTATCGAGGCCGCCCAACAGGTTGAGCAAGGTACTTTTGCCGGAACCGGAACTGCCGACGATCGCCACGCGCTCGCCGGGATGCAGTTCCAGTTGCAGGTTGGACAGCACCACGACCGATTCCGGGCCTTCCTCGTAGGATTTGCCCAGGTTGCGGCAGCTCAGGATTGCTTTTTCACTCATGCCCGATTCACTCATAACGTAAGGCCTGTGCTGGCTGGGTACGTGCCGCGCGCCAGGCTGGATACAGGGTGGCAAGGAAACTCAGGACCAACGCGGCGCCGCCCACCATCAGCACGTCCTGGGCTTGCACCTGGGACGGCAGGTAATCGATGAAGTAGACGTCGGCGTTGAGGAACTTGTGGCCGATCACCTTTTCAAGCAAGGCGATGGCGGCACTGACATTCAGCGCGGCCAAAATGCCTACCGCGGTGCCGATCAAGGTGCCGACCACGCCGATCACGGTGCCCTGCACCATGAAGATCGCCATGATCTGCCCCGGCGTGGCGCCGAGGGTGCGCAGGATGGCGATGTCGCCCTTCTTGTCATTCACCACCATCACCAGCGTGGAGATGATGTTGAAGGCGGCAACGGCGACGATCAGCAGCAACAGCAGGCCGATCATGGCTTTTTCCATGCGGATGGCCTGGTACAGGTTGCCGTGGGTGCGAGTCCAGTCGCGGGCGTAGTACTGGCTTTCACCCAGGTGCTGGGCGATTTCCCAGGCGCCGCGCGGGGCATCGAACAAGTCGTTGAACTTCAGGCGCAGGCCTTGCACCTGGTCCGGCTGCCAGCGATGCAGGCGGGCCAGGTCGGTGAGGTTGGTCAGGCCGAGGTAGCCGTCGATCTCGCCGGCGCCGACGTGGAAAGTGCCGACCACGGTAAAGCGCTTCATGCGCGGGAACATGCCGGCCGGCGTCACGGTGACTTCCGGCGCGACGAAGGTCAGCTTGTCGCCGATGCCTACGCCGAGCTTGGCCGCCGCCTTGTCACCGATGACAATGCCAAAGCTGCCGGGGGCCAGATCGTCGAGTTTGCCCTGCAACATGAACTTGTCGATGATCGAGACGTTGCGTTCCTGGGCCGGGTCGATGGCATTGAGCAGGATTTTCTGCACCTTGCCGTCGTTGGTCAGCAGCCCCTGCATCTGGGTAAACGGCGCCACGGCCACTACCTTGGGGTTCTGCTTGACCTTGGCGGCCAGGCTTTGCCAGTCGCTGATGGGCGCATCGCCCTCGATGGTCGCGTGGGGCACCATGCCCAGCACGCGGGTGCGCATCTCATGATCGAAGCCGTTCATCACCGACAGCACTACGATCATCACGACCACGCCAAGGGCGAGACCGATCATCGAGGTCAAGGAAATGAACGACACAAAATGATTGCGACGCTTTGCACGGGTATAACGCGTGCCAATAAATACGAAGAGAGGTCTGAACATGTCGGGGCTTGTTCGGAGGAAAAGAAGACGTCCCGGTGGCGGGGTCTGGTAAGCAGCTTTACACTCAGACCATTACCGTTACCTGGGGTTCGCCATGTCGACATTAGATGAAGAAGAGCGCCGCGAATACTACCGTATCGACGACATGATCGCACTCCAAATCAAAAGCCTGTCTGCCCCCGAAGCGGCGAGCAAGGAAGTGTTGCTGGATGATTCACCGCTGTTCAATCTGCTCAGTGAACTGCACCTGAGCGAATTTGAAGCCCAGCACCTGCTGCGCCAGCTCAGCGAGAAGGATCGCACCCTCGTGGCCTTTCTCCGGGTGCAGAACAAACGCCTGGACTTGCTCAGCCAAATCATGGCCCGTGGCCTGCTGGATGAGGTCGGCGCCCCGCAGCCGGTGATCATTTCCGAAGGCGGCATCGATTTCCAACACCCCTCCCCCCTGACGGTGGGTGCGCACCTGGCGGTCAAGCTGGTGCTGATGCCCCAGGCGCTCGGCCTGCTGCTGCGCGCGCGGGTCACCCATTGCGATCCCAAGGGCACAGGCTTTGACGTCGGCACGGAATTCGAAGCCATGACCGATGCCCAACGCCAGCTGCTGGCGCGCTACATCCTGCAGAAACAGGCGCAGGAACGGCGCCTGGCACGGGAACAGAGCGACGCCCAAGACACCTGAATTCGTATTTACCCCGCCAGACAAGCTGGCGTAAAGGAGCAACTGTGACCCTGATCTACGGCCACCGCGGTGCCAAAGGCGAAGCACCGGAAAACACCCTGACCAGCTTCCAGGCGTGTCTCAAGCACGGTGTACGCCGCTGCGAACTGGATTTGCACCTGTCCATGGACGGCGAGCTGATGGTCATCCACGACCCGACCCTCAAGCGCACCACCGACCGGCGCGGCAAAGTCGTCGAGTATTCGGCGGCAGACCTGGTGAAGATGGACGCGCGCAAAGGCGGCCCGGGCTGGGTCAAGCCTTGCCCGATTCCGCGCCTGGAAGAGCTGTTCGAACAGTGCGACTTCGATCACTGGCAACTGGAAGTCAAAAGCGCATCGCGCACCCGCGCCGCGACCACCGTGCTGGCCATTCGTGAGATGGCCGTGCGTTTCGGCCTGATGGACAAGGTCACCGTGACCTCAAGCTCGCGGGAAGTGTTGAAAGCAGCGGTTGAACTCACCCCCGACCTGTCACGCGGGCTCGTCGCCGAATATGCCTGGCTCGACCCGCTGAAGGTCGCGCAGAACTATGGCTGTGAGATGCTGGCGTTGAACTGGACGTTGTGCACCCCCGAACGCCTGGAAAAAGCCCAGCGCCAGGGTTTGCATGTGTCCGTGTGGACGGTCAACGAACCTGCGCTGATGCGCAGGCTCGCCGACTTCGGCGTAGATAGCCTGATTACAGACTTTCCCGGTTTGGCCACTGCCACCCTCGAGAATTACTGAAATCGGTCTCCCCGGCCGGCTCAGGCCACCGGCCGGAGCCGCTCAAAAAAGCCGGTTGAGGCCGTCGTAGGCCGCTACCCGATAGGCTTCGGCCATGGTCGGGTAGTTGAACGTGGTGTTGACGAAATACTTGAGGGTATTTTGCTCACCCGGCTGGTTCATGATCGCCTGGCCGATGTGCACGATCTCCGAAGCCTGGTAGCCGAAGCAATGCACGCCGAGGACTTCCAGGGTTTCGCGGTGGAACAGGATCTTGAGCATGCCTTGCGGCTCACCGGCGATCTGCGCACGCGCCATGCTCTTGAAGAACGCCTTGCCCACTTCGTAAGGCACCTTGGCCTTGGTCAGTTCGTGCTCGTTCTTGCCGATCGAGCTGATCTCGGGAATCGTGTAGATCCCGGTCGGCACGTCGTTCACATAACGCCAGCTGCCGTTGTCGACAATGCTGCCGGCCGCCGAACGGCCCTGGTCATGCGCCGCACTGGCCAGGCTTGGCCAGCCGATCACGTCACCGGCGCCGTAGATGTTCGGCACGCAGGTACGATAGTTCTCGTCGACTTCGATCTGGCCACGGCTGTTGACCTTGACCCCGATGTTTTCCATGCCGAGCTTGTCGGTATTGCCGGTACGGCCGTTGCACCACAGCAAGGCATCGGCCTTGATCTTCTTGCCGGACTTGAGGTGCAGGATCACGCCGTTGTCCAGGCCTTCGACCCGCTCGTATTCTTCGTTGTGACGCACGGTGATGTTGTTGTTGCTGAAGTGGTAGCTCAACGCCTGGGAAATTTCCGAGTCGAGGAAGCTCAGCAACTGGTCGCGGTTGTCCACCAGCTCCACCAGCACGCCCAGGCCGCTGAAGATCGAGGCGTATTCACAGCCGATCACGCCGGCGCCGTAGATGATCAACTTGCGCGGGGTGTGGCCCAGGCTGAGGATGGTGTCGCTATCGTAGATACGCGGGTGGTGGAAATCGATGTCCGCCGGGCGATACGGGCGCGAACCGGTGGCGATGATGATGTGCTTGGCCACCAGCTTCTCGACCACGCCGTTGGCGCACACCACTTCGACGGTTTGCTCGTCGGCGAAGCTGCCGGTGCCGAAGAACAGGTCGACACGGTTACGGGCGTAGTAGCCGGTGCGCGAAGCGACTTGCTTGGAGATGACCTTCTCGGCGCTTTTCAGCACGTCCGGGAACGAGAACCAGCGCGGCTCACCAATGGCCCGAAACATCGGGTTGGTGTTGAACTGCATGATCTGGCGCACCGAGTGACGCAAAGCCTTGGACGGGATGGTGCCCAGGTGGGTGCAGTTACCGCCGACCTGGCGACGGCTATCGACCATCGCCACCTTGCGCCCTGCCTTCGCGGCGTTCATCGCCGCACCTTCTCCAGCCGGGCCGGAACCCAGTACCACCACGTCGTAGTTGTAGACAGCCATGCGTACTCCTCAGAACAGGCCAGGCGCACGGTTGGACGCCTGGCTAAATCATGCCGCGGCCAGCGGTCATGAAGGACAATTTGGCTCAAGTGTGTGAACCGGGGCACAGTCTATATAAGGCTCAACGCCGCGCACATTAACCCTTGGTCGCGTCGTAGGCCAGTTTTGCCTTTACTACAGGAACAGGAAACCGGCATTACACTGCTGACACGCACCTTTGCAGGACGGGCCATTATGCGGCATGTCGTTTTCTGTTTAATGATGATTTTTTCGGTTGTGGTGTATGCGAATGAAGCAGACCGCCTCCGGCAAGCCGATTTTCCTGCGCAAGCCCCCGGACTGGCGCTGAAAAACCAGACGGTGTTCACCTACCTCTGGGCGGATGTGTACGCGGCTGCGCTGTATACCCCGCAGACCGTGAGCGCCAGGCAGGCATGGGACTCGCAACAGCCGCTGCGCCTTGTGCTGTATTACTTTCGCGACATCGACCGCAACGATGTGATCAAGGCGGCGACGGCCACCTTGGAGCGCCAGCAAGCCAGCCCTCGCCTGAGGCTTGAAGTCGACCAGTTGCACGCCAGCTTTCGTAACATCCGCAGCGGTGATCGCTACGCCCTGGACTTTCGCCCCGGCCGTGGCCTGAATCTGGAGATCAATGGGCAGGTGGTGTTCAGCAGCGCCAATGACGCGCTGGCAAGGGCCTACCTGGGCATTTGGCTGGCGCCCAAGGGTTTGTCCGATGACTTGCGCGGCAAACTGCTGAAATGAAAATGGCCTGCCCGTTAGGCAGGCATACGCTGAACTACCGCTATCGGGGGCGAGCCCCCTCCCACATTTGAAGGTATTCACACCTCGAAATGTGGGAAGGAGCCTGCTGCCGATCAGGCCCTGCTCGACAACACAAACCCGCTGCCATGAAAAAGCCCCGAACCAGTCGGGGCTTTTTCATTCAGTGCTAAGGCTTAGCGCGGGAACGCAGGCGGGTTGACCCCGGCCATGTCTTCCATCACGCGAACCACCTGGCAGCTGTAGCCGAACTCGTTGTCGTACCAGACGTACAGTACAACGCGGTTGTCCTGGGTAATGGTCGCTTCCGCGTCCACTACACCGGCGTGGCGCGAGCCAACGAAGTCGGTGGACACCACTTCCTGGGAATTGACGAAGTCGATTTGCTTGTGCAGGTCGGAGTGCAGCGCCATGTAGCGCAGGTACTCGTTCATCTCTTCACGGGTAGCGGCTTTCTCAAGGTTCAGGTTGAGAATGGCCATCGACACGTTCGGCGTCGGCACACGGATCGCGTTACCGGTCAGCTTGCCGGCCAGCTCAGGCAAGGCCTTGGCAGCGGCGGTGGCGGCACCGGTCTCGGTGATGACCATGTTCAGCGCGGCGCTGCGGCCACGGCGATCGCCCTTGTGGAAGTTGTCGATCAGGTTCTGGTCGTTGGTGTACGAGTGAACGGTTTCAACGTGGCCGTTGACGATGCCGAACTTGTCATTAACGGCCTTGAGCACCGGCACGATGGCGTTGGTGGTGCAGGAGGCGGCGGACACGATCTTGTCGTCAGCGGTGATTTCACCGTGGTTGATGCCGTGCACGATGTTCTTGAGCTTGCCTTTGCCAGGCGCGGTCAGCACGACGCGGTCGATGCCCGGGCAGGCCAGGTGCTGGCCCAGGCCTTCGGCATCACGCCATACGCCGGTGTTGTCCACCAGCAGGGCGTCCTTGATGCCGTACTGGGTGTAATCCACCTCGGTCGGGTTCTTCGCGTAGATCACCTGGATCAGGTTGCCGTTGGCGGTGATGGTGTTGTTTTCTTCGTCGATGGTGATGGTGCCGTTGAACGAACCGTGTACCGAATCGCGACGCAGCAGGCTGGCGCGTTTGGTCAGGTCGTTCTCGGCGCCTTTGCGCACCACGATGGCACGCAGGCGCAGGCCGTCGCCGCCACCGGTTTTTTCGATCAGGATGCGCGCCAGCAGGCGGCCGATACGACCGAAACCGTAGAGGACAACGTCGGTGCCTTTGCGGGCAGCGGCGTTTTGCTGGCCCACCACATCGGCCATTTCTTCACGCACGAACTGCTCGGCGCTGCGGCCGGCACCTTCCTTGCGGAACTTGTAGGCCAGCTTGCCCAGGTCTACCGAAGCCGCGCCGAGCTTGAGCTCGCTCATGGCCTTGAGCAGGGGGAATGTTTCGTGGACGGAGAGTTCGCTGTCGTCGGCGGAACGATGGCGAGCAAAGCGATGCGCCTTGAGAATCGCGATGACTGATTGGTTGATCAGGCTGCGGCCATAGATCGAGCTCACCACATTGTTATTGCGGTACAGCTGACCGATAAGCGGGATCATCGCTTCTGCGAGTGCTTCACGGTCGATCCATTCACCAAGACACTGGTCGGGCTTCTGAGTCACGGGAACCTTCCACATGTAGGGGCTGAAAAAAGGGGCTACATTATGTCGTCCGACCGCCCGTTGAGCAATGCGCCAACCACAACAAAAAGCCCTTGCAAAAAAATACCACCCCGCTACAGGCCAGGAAACACGCGGGTTTCAGAAGGCCACCAATGGCGCAGTGCCGCCAACTTGTCCGTAACTCTCCGAAACATCCGTGCAAAACGGCACTACATAATGAGTCAAAAGGCTGCTTTGTTTGTCTTAGCCACTACATTTCCTACAAACCGTAATAGGCTCAGTCAGCAACTGACAGGCGGCACCCCGGGCCGTTACAATTACCGACTTTGTCGCAACGCTTGGAGCTCAACCTTCCGTGCCCGTTCTGCGTCTACCGCTTCTCCCTGCCGCGGCAGGTAAACAGCACTGGGGCAACCTGCCCGGTGCCGCCCTGAGCCTGGCCATTGCCGAGGCTGCCAGCGCAGCCAAGCGCTTTACCCTGCTGCTTACCGCCGACAGCCAAAGCGCCGAACGGTTGGAGCAGGAGCTGAGCTTCTTCGCCCCCGATTTGCCGGTGCTGCATTTTCCCGACTGGGAAACCCTGCCCTACGACCTGTTCTCGCCGCACCAGGACATCATCTCCCAGCGCATCGCCAGCCTGTACCGCCTGCCGGAACTGGCCCACGGTGTGTTGGTGGTGCCGATCACCACCGCCCTGCACCGCCTGGCGCCGACCAAGTTCCTGCTGGGCAGCAGCCTGATGCTGGATATCGGCCAGAAGCTCGACGTGGAACAGATGCGCACGCGCCTCGAAGCCAGCGGCTACCGCTGCGTCGACACGGTGTATGAACACGGTGAATTCGCCGTGCGTGGTGCGCTGATCGACCTGTTCCCCATGGGCAGCAAGTTGCCGTACCGCATCGACCTGTTCGATGACGAAATCGAGACCCTGCGCACCTTCGACCCGGAAAACCAGCGGTCCATCGACAAGGTCGAGTCGATCAAGCTGTTGCCGGCACGGGAGTTCCCGCTGCAAAAGGACGCGGTCACGCGCTTCAAGGCGCGCTTCCGTGAACGCTTTGACGTGGACTTCCGCCGCTGCCCGATCTTCCAGGACTTGAGCAGCGGGATTACCCCGGCGGGCATCGAGTACTACCTGCCGCTGTTCTTCGACGAAACCTCGACCCTGTTCGACTACCTGCCCCAGGACACCCAGGTGTTCTCGTTGCCGGGCATCGAACAGGCGGCGGAAAACTTCTGGAACGACGTGCGTAACCGCTATGAAGAGCGCCGCGTCGATCCTTCCCGGCCTTTATTACCGCCCGCCGAGCTGTTCCTGCCGGTGGAAGACTGTTTCGCCCGCCTGAAAAACTGGCCGCGCGTGGTCGCCAGCCAGCAGGATGTGGACACCGGCAGCGGCCGCGAGCGCTTCCCTGCGGCGACGTTGCCGGACCTGGCGATCCAGGCCAAAGCCACGCAACCCCTGGAAGCACTCTCGAACTTCCTCGGCGACTTCCCCGGCCGCGTGCTGTTCACCGCCGAATCCGCCGGGCGCCGTGAAGTGCTGCTGGAGCTGCTGGAACGCCTGAAGCTGCGGCCGAAAACCGTCGACAGCTGGCCGGATTTTGTCGCCAGCAAAGAGCGCCTGGCGATCACCATCGCGCCACTGGACGAAGGCCTGCTGCTGGATGACCCGGCGCTCGCGCTGATCGCCGAAAGCCCGCTGTTCGGCCAGCGCGTGATGCAGCGTCGCCGCCGTGAAAAACGCGCCGACGCCAACAACGACGCGGTGATCAAAAACCTCACGGAACTGCGCGAAGGCGCGCCGGTGGTGCATATCGACCACGGTGTCGGCCGCTACCTGGGCCTGCAGACCCTGGAGATCGACAACCAGGCCGCCGAATTCCTCACCATGGAATACGCCGAGGGCGCCAAGCTCTACGTGCCGGTGGCCAACCTGCACCTGATCGCCCGCTACACCGGCAGCGACGACGCCCTGGCGCCGTTGCACCGCCTGGGCTCCGAGACCTGGCAGAAAGCCAAGCGCAAGGCCGCCGAGCAAGTGCGCGATGTCGCCGCCGAACTGCTCGACATCTATGCCCGTCGTGCGGCGCGCGAAGGGTATGCCTTCGCCGACCCGAAGGCCGACTACGCCACCTTCAGCGCCGGCTTCGCCTTCGAAGAAACCCCGGACCAGCAAACCACCATCGAAGCGGTGCGCGCCGACATGCTCGCGCCCAAGCCGATGGACCGCCTGGTGTGCGGCGACGTGGGCTTCGGCAAGACCGAAGTGGCCATGCGCGCGGCCTTTATTGCGGTACACGGCGGCAAGCAAGTGGCGATCCTGGTGCCGACCACCCTGCTCGCCCAGCAACACTACAACAGCTTCCGTGACCGCTTTGCCGACTGGCCGGTGACCGTGGAAGTGATGAGCCGCTTCAAGTCCGCCAAGGAGGTGAATGCCGCCGTCGCCGACCTCGCCGAAGGCAAGATCGACATCGTGATCGGAACGCACAAGCTGCTGTCGGACGATGTAAAGATCAAGAACCTGGGCCTGGTGATCATCGACGAAGAACACCGCTTCGGTGTGCGTCAGAAAGAACAGCTCAAGGCCCTGCGCAGCGAGGTCGACATCCTTACCCTCACCGCCACGCCGATTCCGCGTACGCTGAACATGGCGGTGTCGGGCATGCGCGACCTGTCGATCATCGCCACACCGCCGGCGCGGCGCCTGTCGGTGCGCACGTTCGTGATGGAGCAGAACAAAAGCACAGTCAAGGAAGCGCTGCTGCGGGAATTGCTGCGTGGCGGCCAGGTGTACTACCTGCACAACGACGTAAAAACCATCGAGAAATGCGCCGCCGACCTCGCCGAACTGGTGCCGGAAGCACGCATCGCCATCGGCCACGGGCAGATGCGCGAACGCGATCTCGAACAGGTGATGAGCGACTTCTACCACAAGCGCTTCAACGTGCTGATCGCCTCGACCATCATCGAGACCGGCATCGACGTGCCTAGCGCCAACACCATCATCATCGAACGGGCGGACAAGTTCGGCCTGGCCCAGCTGCACCAGCTGCGCGGCCGGGTTGGGCGCAGTCACCACCAGGCGTATGCCTACCTGCTGACGCCGCCCCGCCAGCAGATCACCGGGGACGCCGAGAAGCGCCTGGAAGCGATCGCCAACACCCAGGACCTGGGCGCCGGTTTTGTCCTGGCCACCAACGACCTGGAAATCCGCGGTGCCGGCGAACTGCTGGGCGATGGCCAGAGCGGGCAAATCCAGGCCGTCGGCTTCACCCTGTATATGGAGATGCTCGAACGCGCGGTGAAAGCCATCCGCAAGGGCGAGCAGCCAAACCTCGACCAGCCCCTGGGCGGCGGTCCGGAAATCAACCTGCGCTTGCCGGCGTTGATCCCCGAAGACTACCTACCGGATGTGCATGCACGCCTGATCCTGTACAAGCGCATCGCCTCGGCCACCGACGAAGAGGGCCTCAAGGACCTGCAGGTGGAGATGATCGACCGCTTCGGCCTGCTGCCCGAGCCGACCAAGAACCTGGTGCGCCTGACCCTGCTCAAATTGCAGGCCGAGCAGCTCGGGATCAAGAAAGTCGACGCCGGGCCGCAAGGCGGGCGTATCGAGTTCGAAGCGCAGACGCCGGTGGACCCCCTGGTGCTGATCAAGCTGATCCAGGGCCAGCCCAATCGCTACAAGTTCGAAGGGGCTACGCTGTTCAAGTTCATGGTGCCGATGGAACGTGCCGAAGAACGCTTTAATACATTGGAGGCGTTGTTCGAGCGCCTCATCCCGAAATCTGCTTGAAGGACGCCCCAATGCGCCTGTTCCGCATTCTGAGCCTGTTGTTGGTGGTACTCGCGCCTTCGGCATTTGCCGACAGTCCGTACCAGGTGGAAATGATCCTGGTACGCCAGAACGCGGAGCCGGCGCTCAACAGCCGCGCTGCGCCGGAAAACTGGGATGCGGGCGCGCAGCGGTTGGGCGACAGGCTGAGCCCGCCGCGCCTGAACAATATCGTCGACAAACTCAACGCCGATAACAGCTTCACCGTGCTGGCGCACAAGGCCTGGGAACAGAACCTCGGCGAGCAGCCGGTCAGGATCGCGATCACCGACGGCCAGGAGCAGTTCGGCCAGTTCCCCATCGAGGGCGTGTTGAGCCTGCAACTGGGGCGCTTCACGGATATCGATGCGGACTTCTGGCTCAACACGTTCGACAGCAACGGCAGCGTGGTGGCCAGCGAACACCTGAGCCAGAAAGACGTGCGCACCAAGAACAACCAGCTCAACTACCTGGACGGCGGCCACCTGGCACTGCTGATCAAGATCACTTCGCTGACCGCCAAGCCACCCAGCGCACCCCCACCCGACATTCAGGACTGATCCAGCGCCATGCCCCTGACGTCGCCGTTGACCAAACCCCTGGCCCCTTCATGGGCCAATCGCTTCAAAGAACAAAGCCTGGAGCGCGGGCGGCGCTATGCCCTGGAAAACCGTGTGCGCATCGTCGAGTCCGGCGACAGCACCATCATCGCCAGTTGCGAAGGCTCGGGGGGCAACGTTTACCGGCAGACCATCTCATTGCGCGAATCTGCCAAGGGCGCGCTGATCCTGGTGGACAGCCGCTGTACCTGCCCGGTGCACACCAACTGCAAACACATCGCGGCGGTGCTGCTCAAGGTCCAGGAAACCCTGGCCTACCCGGCGGCGGCCCAGGATGCCGAGTTGCTGGAAAAACTCCAGGCCGTGCTGGATAACCGCGTGGTGTTGCCGCAGGTGGTGATGGAGGATGTGGTGCCCGTGCCGCGCCTGTGGCTGGCCAGCGTCGAGTTCAGCGCATTTGAGCCGCGCAACGGCAAGATGCAACGCTATATCCAGCACCGTGCGGCGTTGTCGTTCAACTACCTGGGCAACTATGTCAGCGGGCAGAAGAACGCCGACATCATCGTGCGCCAGGAAACCCAGAGCCTGCGCATCAAGCGCCATCCCGAGCTGGAGCAGCCCTATCGCGAACAACTGCGCCTGCTCGGTTTCAAGATCGCCACGCGCCAGAGCAAGGCCTTGCCGGAAAGCGCCGGCGAGCTGTTCGAGATGGTCAATGACAGCGCCTGGCTGAACTTCACCCTCAACGCCTCGCCGACCCTGCGGGCCGAGGGTTGGGAACTGCAGATCGATGATGACTTCGGGTTTGACCTGAGCGCCGTCGACGACTGGTACGCCACCGTCGATGAAGGCCCCGAGCGCGACTGGTTCGACCTGGAACTGGGGATTATCGTCAACGGTGAGCGCCTGAGCCTGCTGCCGATCCTGCTCAACCTGATGCGCTCCCACACCGAGATCCTCAACCCGGAAAAACTCGCGCGGCGCCGGGATGACGAGCTGATCCTGGTGAATATTCCCGGCCTGCCCAATGGCGGCCACGGCCCGCTGCAAGTGGCCCTGCCCTACGGCCGCCTGAAACCGGTACTGGCCACCCTCGGCGAGTTTTACCTGCAGGAGCCCGGCACCACCGCGCTGCGCCTGGCCAAGGCCGATGCTATTCGCCTCAACCCGCTGGAAGACCTGCCCCTGCAATGGGAGGGCGGCGAGAAGATCCGCAACTTTGCCCAGCGCCTGCGGGACATCAAGGACTTCACCTGCGTGGCGCCCGAAGGCCTGAACGCGACCTTGCGACCTTATCAGCTGGAAGGGTTGAGCTGGATGCAGTCGCTGCGCCAACTGGAGGTGGGCGGCATACTTGCGGATGACATGGGCCTGGGCAAAACCCTGCAGACCCTGGCGCATATCCTCAGTGAAAAGATCGCCGGGCGCCTGGACCGGCCGTGCATGGTGGTGATGCCCACCAGCCTGATCCCCAACTGGCTCGACGAAGCGGCGCACTTCACCCCGCAACTCAAGGTGCTGGCGCTGTACGGGGCCACGCGCAAAAAACACTTCGCCAGCCTGCAGGACTACGACCTGCTGTTGACCACCTACGCCCTGCTACCCAAGGACATCGAGCACCTGGCCGCCCTGCCCTTGCATGTGCTGATCCTCGATGAAGCCCAGTACATCAAGAACCCTTCCAGTAAGGCTGCCCAGGCCGCGCGCGAGCTGAATGCCCGGCAGCGCCTGTGCCTGAGCGGTACACCGCTGGAAAACCACCTGGGCGAGTTGTGGTCGCTGTTCCACTTCCTGCTGCCGGGCTGGCTGGGCGACGTCAAGAGCTTCAACCGCGACTACCGTGTTCCCATCGAAAAGCGCGCCAGTGAGATGCGATTGCAGCACCTCAACGGCCGTATCAAACCCTTCCTGCTGCGCCGCACCAAGGAGCAGGTGGCCACGGAGCTGCCGCCCAAGACCGAGATCATTCACTGGGTCGATCTCAATGAGGCTCAGCGTGATGTGTACGAAACCATGCGCCTGGCCATGGATAAAAAGGTCCGCGACGAAATCACCCGCAAAGGCGTGGCGCGCAGCCAGATCATCATCCTTGAAGCACTGCTGAAGCTACGCCAGGTGTGCTGCGACCTGCGCCTGGTCAACGACGCGACCCTGCCCACCCGCGGCAGCAGCTCGGGCAAGCTCGACAGCCTGATGGAAATGCTCGAAGAGCTGTTTGAGGAAGGTCGCCGGATCCTGTTGTTTTCCCAGTTCACCTCGATGTTGAGCCTGATCGAAGTGGAGCTGAAAAAGCGCGGTGTCGCTTACGCCCTGTTGACGGGCCAGACCCGCGACCGGCGCACACCGGTGAAGGATTTCCAGAGCGGCAAGTTGCAGATTTTCCTGATCAGCCTGAAGGCCGGTGGCGTGGGCCTGAACCTGACCGAAGCCGACACCGTGATTCACTACGACCCTTGGTGGAACCCGGCCACCGAGAACCAGGCCACCGACCGTGCATACCGCATCGGCCAGGAGAAGCCGGTGTTCGTCTATAAGATGATTGCGCGGGGCACGGTGGAGGAGAAAATCCAGCACCTGCAGAAGGAAAAATCCGACCTGGCAGCGGGCGTGCTGGATGGGCGTACGACGGGGGATTGGCAGTTGGGCAACGACGATATCGAGGCGTTGTTTGCGCCGTTGCCCAATAAGCAGGAAAAGCGCTAGATCAGCTGTGCATCCCGCAAAGCGCCCAGTGCGGTGAGCCAGCGCGGATCCTGCTTGTAGTCAGTCGAAGCAATCGCCTGCCCACGCATACGCGCGATGCGGGCCGACGGCGTGACCTTCATGCGCTGCGCCGCACTCAGCGCCAGCTCAGCCGCCGCACGATCGTTGCACACCAGCCCCATGTCGCAACCGGCGGTCAGCGCCGCCTCGATCCGACTGGCGGCGTCGCCGACCACATGGGCGCCAGCCATCGACAGGTCATCGCTGAAAATCACCCCATCGAACTGCAACTCGCCGCGCAGGATGTCCTGCAACCAGCGGCGTGAGAAACCGGCAGGCTGCGCATCCACCTGCGGGTAGATAACATGCGCCGGCATCACTGCCGCCAACTGCTTGCTCAGGCGTGCGAAAGGCACCAGGTCATTGGCGCGAATCTGTTCCAGGCTGCGTTCATCATTGGGAATCGCGACGTGGGAATCAGCCTCGGCCCAGCCATGGCCCGGGAAGTGTTTACCGGTGGCGGCCATGCCGGCGCTGTTCATGCCTCGGATAAAGGCACCGGCGAGCACGGCGGCGCGCTCGGGATTGCCCTCGAAGGAACGGGTGCCGACCACGGCGCTGCGCTGGTAGTCCAGGTCCAGTACCGGGGCGAAGCTCAGGTCGAGACCGACCGCCAGTACTTCAGTGGCCATGATCCAGCCGCACTGCTCGGCCAGGTACTCGGCGCTGGGGTTGTCCGCCAACGCGCGCATGGCCGGCAGGCGCACAAAGCCCTGGCGCAGGCGCTGGACACGACCGCCTTCCTGGTCGACCGCCAGCAGCAGGTCCGGGCGCACGGCACGAATCGCCGCGCTCAATTCCCGCACCTGCCGCGGGTGCTCGATATTGCGCGCAAAAATGATCAGGCCACCGACTTCAGGCTGGCGCAACAGGTGGCGATCCTCGGCCGTCAGCCAAGTACCGGCCACGTCGACCATCAAAGAACCTTGCAGGGCAGCAGTCATAAACCTTCCTTAAATAACGCACACAACCCGTTGACCCCACCAGGCGCAGTGAGGACAACAGGTTGCGAGTAAATAGCTGAATTCGGCATGGGCAGCTAGCTTAGCGGATGCAAGCGGCCGCGCACACCCGGAGCGGTCAAACCTTGGCGGCAGCTGGCGTGGATTTGCTGCGCGGGCGCAATTGGGCGGCAGCCATGGCCGAGTCGGTCACGCCGGTTTCAGCGCGCATACCGGCGGCAAGGAATGGCACCATCAGGCGCATGACCTGCTCAATAGAAGTGTTCACGCCGAAATCGGTCTCGGCAATCGCACGCAACGCCTTGATCCCGGACATGCTGAATGCGGCCGCACCGAGCATGAAGTGCACGCGCCAGAACAGTTCGATCGGCGGAATACGCGGGGCGGCTTCGTTGACCAGCAACATATAGCGGCGGAATACCTTGCCGTACATGTCTTCCAGGTAACGGCGCAAGTGGCCCTGGCTCTGGCTGAATGCCAGGCCCAACAGGCGCATGAAGATCGACAGGTCATTGCCGCTGCGTGGCTGAACCACCAGCGCCTGCTCCACGAGCATTTCCAGCAGGTCTTCCAGGGTCGGCTTGTGGTCGGCCTTGGCCTGGCGGCGCTCGAGTTCACGGTCGAGGCTGGCACAGAACGGACCCAGGAAGCGCGAGAATACCGCCTGGATCAGGGCCTTTTTCGAGCCGAAATGGTAGTTCACTGCGGCGAGGTTGACCCCGGCTTTGCTGGTGATCAGCCGCAATGAAGTTTCAGCAAATCCTTTTTCCGCGAACAATTGCTCGGCAGCATCGAGAATGCGTTCAACGGTTTCCGACTGGGCCATGGATACTCCGCCTGACAAACACTTGTTTGAAACATACGTTTCAGGGTGTGTCTTGTCAAGCCTGCAAGTTCGCTTTCCGGCCGGGCAGTCATCTATTTCATCGCTATTTAATCACATACTCCCAAGTCTGTAGGCAGCGCTATCTCTGCCTTGTAGGACACTTGACGAATGACCGTCCAGCGGAGGCGCAGAAAAGGATGATTGCCAAGTGCAGTCCACTGTATATAATCCCAGTCACTGTATAAAAAGACAGAGCGATCAACATGCTAAAACTGACGCCACGCCAAGCTGAGATTCTGGCTTTTATCAAGCGCTGCCTCGATGACAACGGCTACCCGCCGACACGAGCGGAAATTGCGCTGGAACTGGGGTTCAAGTCCCCCAACGCCGCCGAAGAACACCTCAAGGCCCTCGCTCGCAAAGGCGCGATCGAGATGACCCCCGGTGCTTCACGGGGTATTCGCATCCCTGGCTTCGAAGCCAAGGCCGACGAATCGACACTGCCGATCATCGGTCGCGTCGCCGCCGGTGCGCCCATCCTGGCGCAGCAGCACGTCGAGGAATCCTGCAACATCAACCCGACCTTCTTCCATCCTCGCGCCGACTACCTGTTGCGGGTGCACGGCATGAGCATGAAGGACGTAGGGATCTTCGATGGCGACCTGCTGGCCGTCCACACTACCCGCGAAGCCCGTAATGGCCAGATCGTCGTCGCCCGTATCGGCGATGAAGTCACCGTCAAACGCTTCAAGCGCGAAGGCAGCAAGGTCTGGCTCCTGGCCGAGAACCCTGAGTTCGCCCCGATTGAAGTGAACCTGAAAGATCAGGACCTGGTGATCGAAGGCCTGAGCGTCGGCGTCATTCGCCGCTAAAGGAGGCATCATGCAGCTCGTGCACACCCCCCAACACACACAACTGTCGCTGTTCGAGGCCTTTATGGCCCAACCCCTTGCGCCCATCCTCAAGGAAACGGTCGAGGCGCCCTGGAGCGCCGAACCTGAGGCGTTCAGTGAACTGTCGTTGCGCGGTGCGGCCGGGAGCTGCCTGAGCCTGCTGGCGCCGATCCTTCGTGAACTGAGCGAGGAACAGGATGCACGCTGGTTGACGCTGATCGCCCCGCCCGCCAGCCTGACCCAGGCCTGGCTGCGGGATGCCGGCCTTAATCGCGAGCGCATCCTGTTGCTGCAACCCCGCGGTGCGCAAAGTGCTCAGCAGTTAACCTGTGAAGCCTTGCGCCTGGGCCGTAGCCACACCGTGGTGAGCTGGCTCAACCCGCTGAATGCCACTGCCAAGGGACAGCTGATCAGCGCAGCGCGTACCGGCGATGCACAGAGCTTGAATATTAGATTGGGTTAATTCTGTGTGCCGCAGGCTATCCCTGTGGAGGGGGCCTGTTGTGGTGAGCGGGCTTGCCACAACAGCGAACCCACTTGCCACACTCAGTGAAGAACGCGCGGGCCGTCTTCTTTCTCGGGCTCGCCTTCTGCCAGGCGACCGGCCATCTGCACACCAACGCTCAACATGGCTTTTGCCACTTCCACGTGCTGGCCCTGCAGGAACACCTTGGCGTCCTCGGAAAAATCCAGGATAACCAGAGAACCTTCGTCCTCGGCCCGGCGCAGCTCGATTCGGCCGTCAGGCAACTCAACAATTTCCAGAAAGGACGTCGGCATAAAAGTCTGTTCTCCACGAAAGGCCGGGATTATATCAGTCATCCGCCCGGCCTCGCTGAGGATCTGAAGAGGTTTCTTTACGGCTTGATGAACGGTGCCATGTGAATCCGACCAATGTTCAGCACTCGTTCAAACCTTCACGAAAGCGCAATGCCATCTTTTTCAGCGCCTGACGCCAGCCTTCCAACTCTTCGCGACTCAGTGGCTCGGGCTCTTCCTCTTCCAGCGCTACCGCCACGATCAAGGGCTGGGTCACATCGCCCTTGGGCACATGGGGAACACGGGGTGGCTGAAACATATCCGCATGGGCCTTAAGCAGACGCGCGACCCAGCTGTCAGGGCTCTGCGCCATTTCCACCAACTCGGCCAGCTCAGGGATCGCCATGCTTTCCAGCACCTCACGATTCATGATCATTTCCGCACGGGGCGAACCGGCCTGGGGCAAACGGTAGAACCCGGCGATCTCATGACACAAGCCCAGTAACGCACCATACAGGTGGAACAACGCGGCTTCACGCCCGGCCTGGACCAGCGCGATCGCGTTCATCTCCTTCCCCTCCTCGGCACGGCCAAGGGCTTCCAGGGACAAACCCGCAAAATAAATTTTCTGATTGGTACGGGTATAGAGCTCGTTGGCCATAACGGCAATCTCCACAACGAATAAGCGTGATGCTGGCTGAACAGTGTCACGGATCAGCCGAGCCTACTGCAAGTGCAATAAACCGCTGCTTATGCGGGTCAAAACTCGACTTTCAGATCCAAACAGATCCAAATGTGGGAGGGGGCTTGCCCCCGATAGCGAAGCATCAGTCATACACATGTCGACTGATATACCGCTATCGGGGGCAAGCCCCCTCCCACATTGGATCTTCAGCGCATCCGACGGGTCAAGCGCCCTGGCGCTTGTCCTCGACCTTCCACTTGCCACCGTCGTAGAACGCTTTCCAGCCGGTTGGCTTGCCGTCCACTTCGGTCTGCACGTACTGCTCCTTGGTCTTGCGGCTGTAGCGGATCACGGCTGGGCGACCATCCGGGTCCTTCTTCGGCGCTTCACACAGGAAGTGGTACTTCGGATCGATCTCGTCCTTGTGCGGCACGATCTCCAGCACCAACGGCGCTCGGGTCTCGCGGTTTTTCGGGAACTGGCTGGCCGCCAGGAACAGGCCCGAGGCGCCATCACGCAGGATGTAGGTGTCGTTGACCTTCTCGCACTTGAGTTCCGGCATCTTCACCGGGTCCATCTTCGGCGGCGCCGCGTCACCGCTTTTCAGCAGTTTGCGCGTGTTCTTGCAGGTCGGGTTGGTGCACCCGAAAAACTTGCCGAAGCGGCCGGTTTTGAGCTGCATCTCGCTGCCGCACTTATCGCATTCCAGGCTCGGGCCTTCATAGCCCTTGATGCGGTAGCTGCCCTCTTCGATCTCGTAGCCGTCGCAATCCGGGTTGTTACCGCAGATGTGCAACTTGTGCTTCTCGTCCAGCAGGTAGGCGTCCATCGCCGTACTGCAGATCGGGCAGCGGTGCTTGCCACGCAGTACCAGCGACTCGGATTCACCCTCGTCGTCGGCGGCGATTTCATCGCCCGGCACCAGGTTGACGGTGGCCTTGCAGCGTTCTTTCGGCGGCAGGCTGTAGCCCGAGCAACCGAGGAACACGCCGGTGGATGCGGTACGAATCTGCATCGGACGGCCACAGGTCAGGCACGGGATGTCGGTCATCACCGGCTGGTTGGCACGCATGCCGCTCTCGGGGCTTTCGGCCACTTCGAGTTTTTTCTTGAAGTCGCCGTAGAACTCGTCGAGCACGTTTTTCCAGTCGCGCTCGCCCTGGGCCACGTCATCGAGGTTCTCTTCCATACCGGCGGTAAAGCCGTAGTCCATCAGGTTGGAAAAGCTCTCGGACAGGCGCTCGGTAACGATATCGCCCATCTTTTCCGAATAGAAACGACGGTTGTGCAGCGCGACGTAGCCACGGTCCTGGATGGTGGAGATGATCGCCGCGTAGGTCGACGGACGACCGATACCGCGCTTCTCCATCTCTTTCACCAGGCTGGCTTCCGAATAACGCGCCGGCGGCTTGGTGAAGTGCTGGGACGGGTCGAGCTTGATCAGCTTCAACGTGTCGCCCTGGGCCATGTCCGGCAGCACATCGTCATCGCCAGGCTTGGCGATCTGCGGCATCACCCGGGTGTAGCCGTCGAACTTGAGGATACGGCCCTTGGCGCGCAGCTCGAAGTCCCCGGCGCCGACACTGACGGTAGTGGACAGGTATTGCGCCGGCAGCATCTGGCAAGCCAGGAACTGGCGCCAGATCAGCTCGTAGAGGCGCTCAGCGTCGCGCTCCATTCCACTCAGCTTGCTTGGCTCGGTGTTGGCATCGGAAGGACGAATCGCTTCGTGAGCCTCCTGGGCGCCTTCTTTGCTGCTGTAGACGTTCGGTTTTTCCGGCAGGTACTTCTTGCCGAATTCGCTTTCAATATAGGTACGCGCCATCGCCACCGCGTCTTGCGACAGGTTGGTGGAGTCGGTACGCATATAAGTGATGTAGCCGGCTTCGTACAGACGCTGGGCCATCATCATGGTTTTCTTCACCCCGAAGCCCAGGCGGTTGCTCGCGGCCTGTTGCAGGGTGGAGGTGATGAACGGCGCCGACGGCTTGCTGCTGGTCGGTTTGTCTTCACGCTTGACGATGCTGTAGCTGGAGGCCTTGAGCTTCTCCAGCGCGGCCATGGCCTGGGCTTCGTTCAGCGGCTTGAACGCCTCGCCTTTCTCACGGGCCACTTCGAAGCGCACGTTGGCGCCCTTGGCGGTGCCCAGGTCGGCGTGGACTTCCCAGTATTCCTCGGGGTTGAACGCACGGATCTCACGTTCGCGCTCCACCACCAGCTTGACCGCTACCGATTGCACACGGCCGGCGGACAGGCCACGGGCTATCTTGGCCCACAGCAGCGGCGAGACCATGTAGCCCACGACGCGGTCGAGGAAACGACGGGCCTGCTGGGCGTTGACGCGATCGATGTCCAGCTCGCCCGGCTTGGAGAAGGCTTCCTGGATGGCTTTCTTGGTGATTTCGTTGAACACCACACGCTTGTAGCGGCTGTCATCACCGCCGATGGCTTCCCGCAGGTGCCAGGCAATGGCTTCCCCTTCGCGGTCCAAGTCCGTTGCGAGATAGATGGTGTCGGCATCCTTGGCGAGCCGGCGCAGCTCTTCGATGACCTTTTCCTTGCCCGGAAGGATTTCGTACTTGGCCTTCCAGCCATGATCCGGGTCCACACCCATGCGCGAGACCAGCTGCTTGCGCGCTTTCTCTTTAGGCGTGAGCACCGGACCTTCGCCCGCAGCCGCCTTGCCGCGCTTGGCGGCAGGCTCCTTGCTGGCGCTAGCCGAACCGCTGGTGGGCAGGTCTCGGATATGGCCGATACTCGACTTCACCACGTACTCGTTGCCCAAGTACTTGTTGATGGTCTTGGCCTTAGCCGGGGATTCCACAATGACCAGCGATTTGCCCATGGATCGGAAAATTCCTGAATTCGAGAAGTGAAAGGCAGTTGGCGCCTGACGCGGCAACGCTATATATAGTGGCAACAAGGTGAGGTCAAGCGCAGCATTCTGCGCGACCTGCTGTTATTGCCCTGAAAAAAGACTGGGTTCGACCTGGACCAAAGCAAAGCGCGGGACCTGCTCGCCGTCAACTTCGACGGTCTCCAGGAACATGCTCAAGGGGCGCACCCAAAAGCCGTAATCGCCATACAGTGCTTGGTAGAACACCACTTCTTCTTCGGTCTCGGAATGCCGTGCCACGCTGAAAACGCGGTACTGCGGACCTTTATAATGTTGGTAGAGCCCTGGTTCGACTTTCATGCTCTGGCCCCCTTACAAAATTTGTTGAAAAAAATATTAAAAATTCCAAAAAACAAAAACCGGGGCACTGGGCCCCGGCTTCCGTCGACTCAACGCTTAGACGCGTTCGAAGACGGTGGAGATGCCTTGGCCGAGACCAATGCACATGGTTGCAACCCCAAGGTTACCGCCATTTTGCTTCATCACGTTAAGCAAAGTGCCGGAAATACGCGCACCGGAGCAACCGAATGGGTGGCCCAGGGCAATCGCACCGCCGTGCAGGTTAACCTTCTCGTTCATCTTGTCGAGCACTTTCAAATCTTTCAGCACCGGCAGGGCCTGTGCAGCGAAAGCTTCGTTGAGCTCGAAGAAGTCGATATCGGAGATGGTCAGGCCCGCGCGCTTCAAGGCTTTTTGTGTCGCCGGTACTGGACCATAGCCCATGATTGCCGGGTCCACACCCGCCACCGCCATCGAGCGAATCACCGCCAGCGGCTGGATGCCGAGGTCCTGGGCACGCTGCGCCGACATTACGATCATGCACGAGGCACCGTCGGTGATTTGCGACGAAGTACCCGCCGTCACGGTGCCGCCCTTTGGATTGAAGGCAGGCTTGAGGGCCGCCAGGCTTTCCAGGGTGGTATCCGGACGAATGGTTTCGTCGTAGTCGAACAGTTTGAGGAAGCCGTTCTCGTCGTAACCGTTCATCGGGATGATTTCATCCTTGAACTTGCCTTCCACGGTCGCCTTGTGGGCGAGCTGGTGGGAACGCACGCCGAACGCGTCCTGGGCTTCACGAGTAATGCCGTGCATCTTGCCGAGCATTTCCGCGGTCAGGCCCATCATGCCCGAGGCTTTTGCCGCGTACAGGGACATGTGCGGGTTGGGATCGACGCCGTGCATCATGCTGACGTGGCCCATGTGCTCCACGCCACCGACCACGAACACATCACCGTTGCCGGTCATGATCGCCTGGGCGGCGGTGTGCAGCGCACTCATGGACGAGCCACACAGGCGGCTGACGGTCTGGCCGGCTGCCGTGTGCGGGATCTGCGTCATCAACGACGCCATGCGCGCAATGTTCCAGCCCTGCTCCAGGGTCTGGTTGACGCAGCCCCAGATCACGTCTTCGACTTCGTTCGGGTCGACCTTGACGTTACGTTCCAGCAGTTTGCTGATCAGGTGCGCCGACATGTCTTCAGCGCGGGTGTTGCGGTGCATGCCGCCCTTGGAGCGGCCCATCGGCGTACGACCGAAGTCGACAATCACGACGTCTCTTGGATTCAAGCTCATAAATATTCTCGCTCTAGTCGTCTGGGCACTTAACCGAAGAAGCGCTGGCCGTTCTTGGCCATCTCACGCAGCTTCGCGGTCGGGTGGTACAGCGGGCCCAGATCAGCGTATTGATCAGCCAGGGCAACGAACTCGGCCACACCGATCGAATCGATGTAACGCAGCGCACCACCACGGAATGGAGGGAAGCCAATACCGTACACCAGGCCCATATCGGCTTCGGCGGCGGTTTCAACGATGCCGTCTTCCAGGCAACGCACGGTTTCCAGGCACAGGGCGATCATCATCCAGTTGATGATGTCCTCGTCGGACACTTCACGCTGTTCGTAGATGACCGGAGCCAGCACTTCGTGCACCGACGGGTCGGCCACTTTCTTCTGCTTGCCCTTCTTGTCCGCCTCGTAGGCGTAGAAACCCTTGCCGTTCTTCTGGCCCAGGCGCTTGGCCTCGTAGAGCGCGTCGATCGCCGAACGGCGGTCGTCTTTCATGCGGTCCGGGAAGCCTTCAGCCATCACGTCACGACCGTGGTGGCCGGTGTCGATGCCGACCACGTCCATCAGGTACGCCGGGCCCATAGGCCAGCCGAATTTTTCCATGACCTTGTCGATGCGCACGAAGTCCACACCGGCGCTGACCAGCTTGGCGAAACCGCCGAAGTACGGGAACAGCACGCGGTTGACCAGGAAGCCCGGGCAGTCGTTGACCACGATCGGGTTCTTGCCCATTTTCTTGGCGTAGGCAACGGTGGTGGCAATCGCCAGCTCGCTGGACTTCTCGCCACGGATCACTTCCACCAGCGGCATCATGTGTACCGGGTTGAAGAAGTGCATACCGACGAAGTTTTCCGGACGCTTGAGGGCCTTGGCCAGCAGCGAAATGGAAATGGTCGAGGTGTTAGACGCCAGGATGGTGTCGTCTTTGACGTGGCCTTCAACTTCAGCCAGTACCGCCTGCTTGACCTTCGGATTCTCGACAACCGCTTCGACCACCAGGTCGACATGGCCGAAATCGCCGTAGGACAGCGTAGGACGAATGCCGTTAAGCACTTCAGCCATCTTCGCAGCCGTCATGCGACCTTTATCAACGCGGCCGACCAGCAGCTTGGCGGCTTCGGCCAGGCCCTGTTCGATACCGTGCTCGTTGATGTCCTTCATCAGGATCGGCGTGCCTTTGGACGCCGACTGATAGGCGATACCGCCACCCATGATACCGGCGCCGAGCACGGCAGCCTGTTTCACGTCCTTGGCGATTTCGTCGTAGGCCTTGGCCTTTTTCTTCAGTTCCTGGTCGTTCAGGAACAGGCCGATCAGGCTCTGGGCCGCCGAGGTCTTGGCCAGTTTGACGAAACCTGCCGCTTCCACTTCCAGGGCTTTGTCGCGACCGAAGTTCGCGGCCTTCTGGATGGTCTTGATCGCTTCAACCGGCGCCGGGTAGTTCGGGCCAGCCTGGCCAGCCACGAAACCCTTGGCGGTTTCGAACGACATCATTTGTTCGATGGCGTTGAGCTTGAGTTTTTCCAGCTTCGGCTGACGCTTGGCCTTGTAGTCAAATTCGCCGCTGATGGCGCCCTTGATCAGGTTCAACGCGGCTTCAGCCAGCTTGTCCGCAGCCACCACGGCGTCGACGGCACCGACTTTCAGTGCGTCTTCGGCACGGTTTTCCTTGCCGGCGGCAATCCACTCGATGGCGTTGTCGGCACCAATGATGCGCGGCAGGCGCACGGTGCCGCCGAAGCCTGGGTAGATGCCCAGCTTGACTTCGGGCAGGCCGATCTTGGCGGTGGCCGCCATGACGCGGAAGTCCGCCGCCAGGCACATTTCCAGGCCGCCGCCCAGCGCGATGCCATTGATCGCGGCAACGGTGGGTACGTTGAGGTCTTCGAAATCGCTGAAAATCTTGTTGGCTTCGAGGTTGCCAGCCACCAGCTCGGCATCGGGCAGCTTGAAGTTGTCGACGAATTCGGTGATGTCAGCGCCGACGATAAACACGTCCTTGCCGCTGGAGACGATCACGCCTTTGATCGATGCATCAGCCTTGATGGTGTCTACGGCCTGACGCAGTTCGTTCAGGGTTAGACGGTTGAACTTGTTGACGGACTCACCCTTGAGGTCGAACTTCAGTTCGACGATGCCACTTTCAAGAGCCTTAACCGTGATGGCTTTACCTTCGTAAATCATCAACTGATCTCCACGATATGGAAGCTGAACAGTACACATTGGACGCTGGCCTATGCTTGGACATTGATAATTTCGTCAATGCTCAGGCCAATCCGCCAGGCACACCCGCCAATGCGATAGTCGGGGTTCTGTATGAGCAGTCTGACAGACAAACGCTCAATTCATACGCCCGTTTGATTTGGGTACGCCACCTTCATCCAATTCCGAGCAATTGTCAATCGCTCGAAAGGCTAGGAAAAACGCGACTTTCCAGTCATTTCAGAACCCCGGGGCCAGGCCCGCGATTCGTCAATATTCGACTATTCACGAAATCAATAATGAAAAAGATAGGGAAAACCGCTGTACAGAACCGGATATGCCGCTAGGCTAGCGACAACCGTAACGCGCCTGGATGAACATCCTACGCGGGAAACCCGGATTTACCGGCCTGCCTGGCCAACTCCAGCCCGATGATGCTTTCGGGCTTTTTATTGCCTGGGTTTTGACACACAGGCATCAGGCCAGGGCCTTGAGCAATGTATCAATGGCCAGCAGGTCGCTCGCCTCCCCCTTCTCGCCCCAGTAAAGGGCGATCATTTGCTTGTCGGCCTCGACCTTGTAGACATTCGCCGGCAGCGTTGCAAAATGCGGCAACAACTTCTCATCCACACATACTTCGCGCCACTGATTGACCCACACGCCCGGCTCCAGCTGCCAGTAGCTCCAAACGGCCGGCATACTGCCGCGCCGGGGTCGGCAGTACTGCGCACAGGGGCTCGGCGGCTCTTGCTTGAGCCAGTGCGGCCATTCCTGGGGCGCCAGTTGCATGGCCAGGCCGATGCGGCGTGCCTCCATGCGCAGGGCCATGCGCCCGCTCTGATGGCGCGATGGGCGCAGCCATGCCAGGGGGCTCAGAACCACGACAAGGATTGACACCACTATCCAGACCGTCATATGTGTACTCCCGATTTTTCTGATGAGCGGATTTGACCTGACGCAACCCTATCCGCTTGAAAGCAGCCATACTGAATCTATTGCAGTCCCCTGGAGGAACGCCCCATGTCCTACGAACATATTCTGGTCGCCGTAGACCTGACCGAAGAGTGCGATCCAGTGATCAAGCGCGCCCGAGCGTTTGCCGTTGCCAGTGGCGCAAAACTGTCACTGGTGCATATCGTCGAGCCCATGGCCATGGCCTTTGGCGGCGACGTGCCCATGGACCTCTCCCAACTGCAGCAACAACAGTTCGACCAGGCCAAGGAGCGCCTTGACCGCCTGATCGTCAAATACCCCGAAGTGACCAAGGAAAACTCCCACCTCACCTACGGCCAACCGCGCCAGGAAATCCACCACCTGGCCAAGGAGCAGCATTGCGACCTGATCGTGGTCGGCAGCCATGGCCGTCATGGTTTGGCGTTGCTGCTGGGTTCTACTGCCAATGATGTGCTGCACGGTGCGCCGTGCGATGTATTGGCCGTCAGGCTGGTAAAAACCTCTTAAGGCCACATTTGAACCGCATTTCATATGAAAAAGCCCGGCGCCCATATTAGGGCGCCGGGCTTTTTTATTGCACGAAGGTCACTCAGGCATCCAGCTCGGCCCAACGCTCGACCAGCACTTCCAGCTCCTGGTTCAACGTCTCCAGGGAGGCGATGACCTTGGCGGTTTCCGCCGCCGGACGCAGGTAGAAACCCGCGTCAGCCATTTCCGCTTCTACCGCGGCGATCTGCTGTTCCTTGGCGTCGATATCACCCGGCAAGGCTTCCAGCTCACGCTGCAGCTTGTAGCTGAGTTTCTTCTTGGTCGCCGGTGCCGCTTCCTGGGCCGGTGCAGCCGCTTCCACCGGAGCCACCACAGCCGAGGCCAGGTCAGCCTTGCCGGACTTGCTCTCGGTCACGCCCAACAGGCGCGGCGAGCCGCCCTGACGCAGCCAGTCCTGGTAACCACCGACGTATTCGCGCACCTTGCCTTCACCTTCGAAGACCAGGGTGCTGGTGACCACGTTGTCGAGGAATGCCCGGTCGTGGCTGACCATCAGCACAGTGCCGTTGAAGGTCAGCAGGACCTCTTCCAGCAGCTCGAGGGTTTCCACGTCGAGATCGTTGGTCGGTTCGTCGAGCACCAGCAGGTTGGCCGGCTTGCTGAACAGCTTGGCCAGCAGCAGGCGCGCACGCTCGCCACCGGACAAGGCCTTCACGGGTGTACGCGCACGCTGCGGGCTGAACAGGAAGTCGCCCAGGTAGCTGAGTACGTGGCGGCTCTGGCCGTCGATATCGATAAAGTCGCGGCCTTCGGCGACGTTGTCGATCACGGTCTTTTCCAGGTCCAACTGATGGCGCAACTGGTCGAAGTAGGCCACGTCGATGCGCGTGCCCTCTTCCACCGTGCCGCTGGTCGGCTGCAGACCATTGAGCATCAGCTTGAGCAAGGTGGTCTTGCCGGTACCGTTGGCACCCAACAGGCCGATACGGTCGCCGCGCTGCAGGACCATGGAGAAGTCCTTGATCAGGAACGGACCATCCGGGTGATGGAAGCTGACGTTCTCCAGCACCATGACCTGCTTGCCCGACTTATCGGCGGTATCCAGCTGGATATTGGCCTTGCCGGTGCGCTCGCGACGTTCGCTGCGCTCTACGCGCAGGGCCTTGAGGGCACGCACGCGGCCTTCGTTACGGGTGCGACGCGCCTTGATGCCCTGGCGGATCCAGACTTCTTCCTGGGCCAGTTTCTTGTCGAACAGCGCGTTGGCGGTTTCTTCGGCAGCCAGCGTCGCCTCTTTGTGCACCAGGAAGCTGGCGTAGTCGCCGTTCCAGTCGATCAGGCCACCACGGTCCAGCTCGAGGATCCGCGTGGCGAGGTTTTGCAGGAAGGAACGGTCATGCGTGATGAACAGCACGGCGCCCTGGAAATCCTTGAGGGCTTCTTCCAGCCAGGCGATGGCGCCGATGTCCAGGTGGTTGGTTGGCTCGTCGAGCAGCAGCAGGTCCGGCTCGGACACCAGGGCCTGGGCCAGCAGCACACGACGACGCCAGCCGCCGGACAACTCGGCGAGGGTCTTGTCGGCCGGCAGCTGCAGGCGGCTCAGGGTGCTGTCGACCAGTTGCTGCAGGCGCCAGCCGTCACGGGCTTCGAGGTCTTGCTGGACGTGCATCAGCTTGTCCAGGTCGGCTTCGGTGACGCAGTTCTGGGCCAGGTGATGGTATTGCGCAAGCAACTCACCGACACCGTCCAGGCCTTCGGCAACCACGTCGAACACAGTCCGTCCGTCGGCAACCGGCAATTCCTGCGGCAATTCGCCAATCTTGAGGCCTGGGGCGCGCCAGACAGAGCCGTCATCGGGCTTCTGGTCGCCCTTTACCAGCTTCATCATGCTGGACTTGCCGGTGCCGTTGCGGCCGATGATGCACACCCGCTCACCACGGGCGATCTGCCAGGACACCTTGTCCAACAACGGCATAGCGCCGAAAGCAAGGGACACATCGCTGAATTTGAGCAGGGTCATACGCTTCTCCAAAAACTGGGCGCGCATTCTACCTGACTTGAGGGTGGGATGCGGCCAGCATTTTCGCTACCGACACGTTCTGTAGGACATTTCCGGAGAACTTGAACGAACCACCCGGCAAAGCTTTCGCCGGCCGCTGGCAAAAGGCTAAGCTAGGGGCAATCAGTGTCGGCGGTGCCGGTGCTAGTCGTGATTTCTCTGCACGGACGTCTCATGCGCAGTCGCCTTTTCAACTTTTTATCTTGTCTGCTTCTTTCCGCCACCGCCGTTCAATCCGCCCAGGCCGTGGACCTCACCACCCAACGTCAATATTACGATGAAGCCAAACGCGCCCTGGCCAAGGGCGATACCGGCCCCTACATGCAATACAGCCAGGCCCTGGCCGACTACCCGCTGACGCCCTACCTGGCCTACGACGAACTGACCGCCCGGTTGAAGACCGCCAGCAACGAGGAAATCGAACAATTCCTCGCCAAAAACGGCGACCTGCCCCAGGCCAACTGGATGAAGCTGCGCTGGTTGCGCTGGTTAGCCGACCGTGGCGACTGGCAGACCTTTGAAAAGTACTACGACCCCAAGCTTAATTTCGTCGAGCTGGACTGCCTGCACGGTCAGTTCCAACTGACCCACAACCTCAAGGCTGAGGGCTACAAGACCACCGAAAAACTGTGGATGACCGGCAAATCCCAGCCGGCCGCCTGCGATGCCACCTTCAGCCAATGGGCCGCCGACGGCCAACTGACTGAACAAAAAATCTGGGACCGCGCCAAACTCGCCGCCGAAGCACGCAATTACCCGCTGGCCAACAGCCTGGTAAAAACCCTGCCGACCCTGGGCGCCCAGGGCCGCCTGATGGTGGACGTGGCGCAAAAACCCGACATGCTCGGCGACCCGTCGCGCTTCCTGCCGGCCACCGAGGCGATGTCTGACGCCGTGGGCCTGGGCCTGCGCCGCCTGGCACGCCAGGATCCGGACAAGGCCATGGCCCTGCTCGACGGTTACGCCAGCAGCATGCACTTCTCCCGTGACGAAAAAGTGGCAATCGCCCGTGAAATCGGCCTGACCCTGGCCAAGCGCTTCGACCCGCGGGCGCTTGAGGTGATGACCAAGTACGACCCCGAGTTGCGCGACAACACGGTGTCCGAATGGCGCCTGCGCCTGCTGTTGCGCCTGGCCCGCTGGGAAGATGCCTACCAACTGACGCGCAAACTCCCGCAGGATTTGGCCACCACCAACCGCTGGCGCTACTGGCAGGCCCGCAGCCTGGAACTGGCCGAGCCGAAAAACCCGCAAGCCCTGGTGCTGTACAAGAATCTCGCGCAGGAACGGGACTTCTATGGCTTCCTGGCCGCCGATCGCTCCAAGGCGCCGTACCAGTTGAAGAACAAGCCGCTGCTGATGAGCCAGGCGCTGGTCAACAAAGTGCGTAACACCCCGGGCGTGCGCCGTGCCCTTGAGTTCTACGCCCGTGGCCAGATCGTGGATGGTCGTCGCGAGTGGTACCACGTCAGCCGCCACTTCAACCGTGACGAAATGGTCGCCCAGGCCAAGCTGGCCTACGACATGAAGTGGTACTTCCCGGCGATCCGCACCATCAGCCAGGCCCAGTACTGGGATGACCTGGATATCCGCTTCCCGATGGCCCACCGCGACACCCTGGTGCGCGAAGCCAAGGTCCGTGGCCTGCATTCCAGCTGGGTATTCGCCATCACCCGCCAGGAAAGCGCCTTCATGGACGACGCCCGCTCCGGCGTCGGCGCCAGCGGCCTGATGCAACTGATGCCCGGCACCGCCAAGGACACCGCGCGCAAGTTCAGCATCCCCCTGGCCTCACCCGCCCAGGTGCTGGACCCGGACAAAAACATCCAGCTCGGCGCGGCTTACCTGAGCCAGGTGCACAGTCAGTTCAACGGCAACCGTGTCCTCGCCTCCGCCGCCTACAACGCCGGCCCCGGCCGCGTACGCCAATGGCTGCGCGGCGCCGACCACCTGAGCTTCGACGTCTGGGTGGAAAGCATCCCGTTCGACGAAACCCGCCAGTATGTGCAGAACGTGTTGTCTTATTCGGTGATCTACGGGCAGAAGCTCAACTCACCACAGCCGTTGGTGGATTGGCATGAGCGCTACTTTGATGATCAATAAGGTTTGAAGCAGAAATGAAAATGCCCGCATTGAGAGATGCGGGCATTTTTTATCGGCACCGAAACTCAGTGTTCGCTGCTCTCCTCAGCCCCGTCACTGAACTGCAACGCCGCCAATCGCGCATATAACGGATTGCTCGCAATCAACTGCTGATGCGTGCCCACCGCCACCAGCCTGCCCTGATCCATCACCGCGATGCGGTCAGCGTTCTTCACCGTCGCCAGTCGATGGGCGATAACCAGCGTGGTACGCCCTTGCATCAATTGCGGCAACGCTTGCTGGATCAGGTGTTCACTCTGGGCATCCAGGGCACTGGTGGCTTCGTCCAGCAGCAGGATCGGCGCGTCCACCATCAACGCACGGGCAATCGCCAAGCGTTGGCGCTGGCCGCCGGAGAGGCCCATGCCGCCGTCGCCGAGGTGGGTCTGGTAGCCGTCGGGCATTTGCAGGATGAAATCGTGGGCGTGGGCGATGCGGGCAGCGGCTTCGACTTGCTCGCGCGTGGCCGCTGGGTTGCCGTAGCGGATGTTCTCCTCGACGCTGCCGAAGAACAGCGCCGGGCTCTGGGACACCAGGGCGAAGTGGCGACGCAGGTCCAGGGGGTCGAGATCGGTCAGCGCCTGGCCTTCAATCAGGATGCGGCCTTGCTGAGGATCGTAGAAGCGCAGCAGCAGGTCGAAAAGCGTCGATTTGCCCGCGCCGGACGGCCCCACCAGTGCCAGGGTTTCGCCGGGGTTGATGCTCAGGTTCAGGCCGTCGATGGCGTAGCTGTCCGGCCGTGAGGGGTAGGAAAAGCGCAGGTCCTGCAGCTCCATGCGCCCGCTGACCCGCTCGGGCAACTGCACGCTGCCCGTGGCCGGCGCCTGGATCTCGTTGCTCGACTGCAACAGCTCACCAATGCGCTCCGCTGCACCGGCGGCACGTTGCAGTTCACCGAGGACTTCGCTCAGGGTACCGACGGCGCTGCCGACGATCAGGCTGTAGAACACGAACGCAGCCAGCTCGCCGCCGGAAATGCGCCCGCTGATCACATCCATTCCTCCGACCCAGAGCATCACGCCCACAGCACCCAGCACCAGCATGATCACCAGGGTGATCAACCAGGCGCGCTGGGCGATGCGTTTGCGGGCGGTGGTGAACGCCTCTTCCACGGTCACGGCAAAGCGTCGCTCGTCCTGGACCTGGTGGTTATAGGCTTGCACGGTCTTGATCTGGCCGAGGGTTTCGGACACGTAGCTGCCCACATCGGCGATACGGTCCTGGCTCAGGCGCGACAAACTGCGCACGCGACGGCCGAAGATCAGGATCGGCGCCAGCACCAGCGGCAGCGCCACCACCACGATGCTGGTGAGCTTGGGGTTGGTGATGAACAACAGCACGATGCCGCCGATCACCATCAAGGCATTGCGCAGGAACAGCGACAACGACGAGCCGATCACCGATTGCAGCAGTGTGGTGTCGGTGGTCAACCGCGATTGGATTTCCGAGCTGCGGTTGTTCTCGTAGAAACCTGGATGCAGGTAGATCAGGTGGTTGAAGACCTGCCGGCGAATGTCCGCCACCACCCGCTCACCGATCCACGACACCAGGTAAAACCGCGCAAACGTGCCCACGGCCAAGCCCAGCACCAGGACCATGAACAGGCCGATGGACTGGTTGAGCAGGTGCGGCGACTGGGTCATGAAGCCCTGGTCCACCAGCAGGCGAATGCCCTGCCCCATGGACAAGGTGATGCCCGCAGTGACGATCAGCGCGACCAGGGCACCGAGGGCCTGCCAGCGGTAGGGCGCGATGAAGCGGCTGGCCAGGCGAATTGCACGGCGTTGACGGACTGAGAGCATGGAGGGCATCACCTGATCGGAAAGGATTGGTACCTGCCTGCTTACATGGGGGGAACTTGCGCGAATAACAATGAGTCAGGTTAATTATGCCCGCCGATGCTGACCCCTAGAGGCTATCGGTCTAACGCCCGGCTGGAAATCCACAGCGGTTTCTGGTGGACTGGGTGTTCGAACCGGTGATCTCGTAAGGAGTTGTAACAGCGCGGTCACTCGGGGGTTATACAGTAGGTACACAACCTGATGAGGAGACAGGCCATGACCTTGCAAAACAGCAGCGATGCCAAGATTGAAGTGATCCGCCAACCGCAGCACTTGCCTTGCTCCGTGATCGACGCCCAGGGCCGCGAAGTGCAGATTACCGAAGAGATGATCCAGCAGGCGTGCCGCGAGCTGGAACAGCGACTGGTCAAGCCTGCCCAGCAAGGCTGAAGGGCCTACGCTCTTTCAAACCCGGCCCAGGTGGCCGGGTTTTTTGTTCGGTGTTTAAACGGTTGCCGCGCCCAATGCGGACACGATGCTCGCCAACACCGCTGACTCCCCATTCACAATGCGCACCTTCAAGCCGTCGATTTCACGACGCTCCGGATAATGCTTGCGCAGCAAGTCGAACGCCTTGCGTTGTTCTTCGACGGTACCTACCAGGCTGCGGCGGAAATCCGCATCATCACGGCGCGGGTCGTACACGCTGCGGCACAACGTCGCCAGCGCCCAGGCGGGGTCGGTCGATGCGTTCAAGTGCACCTCGGCCAGCCACGGTTGCGGTAACAAGTCGCCCAGCTGAATGCTCGGCCCCTGGCCCAGGTGCGAGCAGAACGCCTGATAGATCTGCGCCGTACCGCGCTGCTTGCCATCAAGGCTGTAGCCGGCGATGTGCGGGGTGGCCAACACACACAGGTCGGCCAGGTCGACGTCCACCTCGGGCTCGCCTTCCCACACGTCCAGCACCGCTTGCAGGTCTTCACGCGCCAGCAGCACGTCGCGCAGGGCCGCGTTGTCCACCACCGGGCCACGGCTGGCGTTGATCAGCCAGGTGCCGGGCTTGAGGCGGCTGAGCCGATCGCGATCAAACAGGTGCCAGGTGGAACCATTGCCGGATTTGGTCAACGGCGTGTGCAGGCTGATCACATCGCATTGCTCGATGATCTGCTCGAGGCTGACGTAATCGCCGTCTTCGGCGATCTGGCGCGGCGGGTCGCAGACCAGCACGTTCCAGCCCAGGCCCTTGAGCACTTCGACCAGGCGCCCGCCCACTTCACCGGCGCCGACGACGCCATAGGTACGCTGGTTGAGGTCGGCGCCTTCGATCTCGGCCAGGGTTTGCAGGCTGCCCAGCACATAGTCCACCACGCCCCGCGCATTGCAGCCGGGAGCGCTGGACCACTGGATACCGGCCTGCTTGAAGTAATCGA
This sequence comes from Pseudomonas sp. NFX5, assembly GCF_049132125.1. Classification (NCBI taxonomy): domain Bacteria; kingdom Pseudomonadati; phylum Pseudomonadota; class Gammaproteobacteria; order Pseudomonadales; family Pseudomonadaceae; genus Pseudomonas; species Pseudomonas sp. NFX5. The sequence continues at coordinate 263,402 of NZ_JAFMZG010000031.1, read as the reverse complement.
GGTCGAGGTGGTCGGTGCCGATGGTGCAGGTGCCGACAAAACGCACCTTCGTGCCGTCCAACAGGGCGCGGTTGACGTTGGTCACCGAGCGCACCAGCAGCACATCGGCCTGTTCGACGGTGGCGCGGTCGATGGAACGACCGGACACTCGGCGAATCTCGCCAAATCCTTGGAAAAACTCATCGAGCAGCGGGATATTTTCGTCGGCAACAATCAGCATGGCAGGCTCCTTTGGCGGATCAGCAGTGTACAGGGATGCGATCTTCAATGTGGGAGGGGGCTGGCAGGTCGCTTACAAATCCCTAACACAGGTTTTTTCCTGACCGTTACGTCAAGGCGTAGAATCCGCGGCCTTGCACCCTTTTGACTGGACTTGCGTACGTGAACACTGCCACTGCCCCCCTCACCCGCCCCGCCCGCATCAGCCGGGAAGTGGGTGGCCTGCTGACGCTCGCGCTGCCGATCATGATCGGCCAACTGGCAACCACGGCCATGAGCTTCGTCGATGCGGTGATGGCCGGGCGCGTCAGCCCCCAGGACCTGGCAGCGGTGGGCCTGGGCAACTCGATCTGGATTCCGGTGTACCTGCTGATGACCGGTACGCTGCTGGCCACCACGCCGAAAGTCGCCCAGCGCTACGGTGCGGGCCACTACGGCGAAATCGGGCCGTTGGTGCGTCAGTCACTGTGGCTGGCGGTGGTGGTCGGCATCATCGGCGCGCTGCTGTTGCTCTGCGCCGAGCCGATCCTGCATGCCATGAAGGTTGAGCCGGACCTTATCGCCCCCACCATGGGCTACCTGCATGGCATCGCCGCCGGGATGCCGGCCATCGCCCTCTACTACGTGCTGCGCTGTTTCAGTGATGGCCTGGGCCGCACCCTGCCCAGCATGGCCATGGGCCTGTGCGGGTTGGCGCTGAATATTCCGCTGAACTACATCTTCATCTACGGCCACCTGGGCGTGCCGGCCATGGGCGGCGTGGGCTGCGGCTGGGCCACGGCCATTGCGATGTGGGTGATGATGCTCGGCATGGCTGCCTGGACCCGCTGGGGGGCCGCCTACCAGAGCAGCGAACTGTTCAAGCGCTTCGACTGGCCGCAGTGGTCGGTGATCACGCGCGTACTGGGGATTGGCCTGCCGATCGGCATCGCGATCTTTGCCGAATCGAGCATCTTTGCCGTCATCGCCCTGCTGCTCGGCAGCCTGGGCGCCACCGTTGTGTCGGGGCACCAGATCGCGCTGAACGTCAGCTCACTGGTGTTCATGATCCCTTATTCCCTGAGCATGGCCGTCACCGTGCGCGTCGGCCAGGCCCTGGGGCGTGGCGAGGCGCGTGAAGCACGCTTCGCCGCCGGGGTCGGCATGGGCACGGCGCTGGCGTACGCCTGCCTGTCGTGCAGCCTGATGCTGGTGTTTCGCGAGCAGATTGCGGCGATCTACACCCCGGACCCCATCGTCATCCACCTGGCCTCGACGCTGATCGTGTTTTCAGCGCTGTTCCAGTTCAGTGACTCGATCCAGGTCACCGCCGCCGGCGCCCTGCGGGGCTACCAGGACACCCGCGTCACTATGGTGCTGACCCTGTTTGCCTATTGGGGCGTGGGGCTGCCGGTGGGGTACGCCCTGGGGCTGAGCAACTGGCTGGGCGAACCCAGCGGCCCGAGCGGTTTGTGGCAAGGGTTGATCGTGGGCTTGAGCTGTGCGGCGGGGATGCTGCTGGTGCGCCTGGCGCGCAGTGCACGCCGGCGCATTCGCCTGGAGAAGGCGCGGGGTTAGTCGGCCTTTTTACGGATCCAGTAGAGGTACGTACCGGCCTGCTCCTGTTGATCCACCAATTCATGGTCAAGGAACACGCAGAACTTGGGGATATCGCGGCGCGTCGACGGGTCGGTCGCGATCACCTTGAGCAAGCCGCCGGGCGGCAGGTCGCGGATGTGCTGGTGCAGCATCATCACCGGCTCAGGGCAGTTGAGGCCCGTTGCGTCGAGGGTGCCATCCACGGCGGTGTCGAAAATATCGCTCATTGTCTACTCCTGGAACCGGCGCTCAGTTTAGCGGGCCTTGGTTTTCTTCACATCCACCAGCCGACGCAGGTGGCAGGTCACTTCTTCACGGTCGTGATACAGCTGCTTGCAGCCGATCTCTACCCGAATACCGCGCGCCTTGAAGCCGTCTTCGATACGCTCCAGCAGGCGCTTGACCTCGGCGTAACGCTGCTTCATCGGCAACTTCAGGTTCACCACCGCCTCGCGGCAATGCCCTTCGCCGATCCAGGTCTCCAGCAATGCCGCGTTGCGCGCCGGCTTTTCGACGATGTCGCAGACCATCCAGTCCACCGGCTGCTTGGGCACGAAGGTAAAGCCGTCGGCCATCAGGTGCTGCACCAGGCCGGTGTCCATCAGGCTTTCGGCCATGGGGCCGTTGTCGATGGCGGTCACCAGCATGCCACGGTTGACCAGCTGCCAGGTCCAGCCGCCAGGGGCCGCACCCAGATCGACACCGGTCATGTCGCCATGCAGGCGCTCGTCCCATTGGTCGCGGGGGATAAAGTGGTGCCAGGCCTCTTCCAGCTTCAGGGTCGAGCGGCTGGGCGCATCCCGGGGGAATTTCAAGCGCGGGATGCCCATCGGCCACATCGCCGAGTTATTCGACTCGGCCAGGCCCATGAACACTTCGCGGCCGCTTTTGAAGGTCAGCAGCAGGCGCGGCTTGCTCGGGTCGTCTACCAGCTTGCCGGCGTTCAACAAGGCTTTGCGCAGGTGCACTTCGAATTTCTTGCAGAAGTTCGAGAGTTCCTTGCCGTCGTTGGTGTCGACCATCTCCAGCCACAGGCTGCCGCACACCGGGAATTCACGCAGGTGGGCGAGGATCACGCTGATACGGTCGGTTTCCGGCAGGTCGATAAACACCCCGCGCGCCCACTGCCGCGGGAAGATCAGCTCGGCAAAGCGTTGGCCGTGCATCAGGCGCTGGGCGCCGTCTTCTTCGGTGCAGACAAATTCGGCGCAGGCGCTGCCGGTCTTGGCCTTGGCGTAGCCGGAAACGTTCAGGCGCGCGGCGTGTTCCGCGATCTCGGAACAGACTTCGCCCTCAAAACCCGGGCGGCAGTGCATAAAAAGGGTGTTCATCGACTCTCCTGGTGACTCAACTGACGTTGCGCTATCGCAATGCCTGTCATGAAAACGCGCGCATGATAGCCGAGTTCGGAACCTTGGTTCTGTCCATAGAGTCCAGTAATTAGCCAGCTACTGAAAACAGCGCTAGTTTGAAAGCTCTGTTCGTCCCGTCAGGTCCGTAGCCGTGCGGACCATAAGGAGTCATGTAATGTCATCCCTTGATAGCCTGAGTACCCTTAAAACTTTAGAAATCGACGACAAGACCTACCACTATTTCAGCCTGCCCGAAGCCGCCAAGCGCCTGGGTGACCTGGATAAGCTGCCGATGTCCCTCAAGGTGCTGCTGGAGAACCTGCTGCGCTGGGAAGACAACAAGACCGTCACCGGCGCCGACCTCAAGGCCATTGCCGCCTGGCTCAAAGAGCGCCAGTCCGACCGTGAGATCCAGTATCGCCCCGCCCGCGTGCTGATGCAGGACTTTACCGGCGTACCCGCCGTGGTCGACCTGGCCGCCATGCGCGCCGCCGTGGCCAAGGCCGGTGGCGACCCGCAGCGCATCAACCCACTCTCGCCGGTGGACCTGGTGATCGACCACTCGGTGATGGTCGACAAGTTCGGCAACGCCGACGCCTTCGGGCAGAACGTCGACATCGAAATGCAGCGCAACGGCGAACGCTACGCCTTCCTGCGCTGGGGCCAGAGCGCCTTCGACAACTTCAGCGTGGTACCGCCGGGCACCGGCATCTGCCATCAGGTCAACCTCGAATACCTGGGCCGCACCGTATGGACCAAGGACGAGGACGGCCGCACCTACGCCTTCCCCGACACCCTGGTGGGCACCGATTCCCACACCACCATGATCAACGGCCTCGGCGTGCTCGGCTGGGGCGTGGGCGGGATCGAAGCGGAAGCGGCGATGCTCGGCCAACCGGTGTCGATGCTGATCCCGGAAGTGATCGGCTTCAAGCTCACCGGCAAATTGAAAGAAGGCATCACCGCCACCGACCTGGTGCTGACCGTCACCCAGATGCTGCGTAAAAAAGGCGTGGTGGGTAAGTTCGTCGAGTTCTACGGCGACGGCCTGGCCGACCTGCCCCTGGCGGACCGCGCGACCATCGCCAACATGGCCCCGGAATACGGCGCCACCTGCGGCTTTTTCCCAGTGGATGAGGTGACGCTGGACTACCTGCGCCTGTCCGGTCGCCCGGCTGCCACCGTGAAGCTGGTCGAGGCCTACACCAAGGCCCAGGGCCTGTGGCGCCACGCTGGCCAGGAACCGGTGTTCACCGACAGCCTGGCCCTCGACATGGGCAGCGTCGAAGCCAGCCTCGCCGGGCCGAAACGCCCACAGGACCGCGTGTCCCTGCCCAATGTCGGCCAGGCGTTCAGCGACTTCCTCGACCTGCAGTTCAAACCCACCACCAAGGAAGAAGGCCGCCTGGAAAGTGAAGGCGGCGGCGGTGTGGCCGTGGGCAACGCCGACCTGGTGGGCGAAACCGACTATGAATACGAAGGCCAGACCTATCGCCTGAAAAACGGCGCCGTGGTGATCGCCGCCATCACCTCCTGTACCAACACGTCCAACCCCAGCGTGATGATGGCCGCCGGGCTGGTGGCGAAAAAAGCCGTGGAGAAAGGCCTCATGCGCAAACCCTGGGTGAAAACCTCCCTGGCGCCTGGCTCCAAAGTGGTCACCGACTACTACAAGGCCGCGGGCCTCACCCAGTATCTGGATAAAATTGGCTTCGACCTCGTGGGCTATGGCTGCACCACCTGCATCGGCAACTCCGGGCCGTTGCCCGAGCCGATTGAAAAAGCCATCCAGAAGGCCGACCTCGCCGTAGCCTCGGTGCTGTCCGGCAACCGCAACTTCGAAGGCCGCGTGCACCCATTAGTGAAAACCAACTGGCTGGCCTCGCCGCCGCTGGTGGTGGCTTACGCCTTGGCGGGGACCGTACGCATCGATATCAGCAGCGAACCGCTGGGTAACGATCAACAGGGTAATCCGGTGTATTTGAAGGACATCTGGCCGAGCAGCCAGGAGATCGCCGACGCCGTTGCGCAGGTCAGCACCGGAATGTTCCACAAGGAATACGCCGAGGTGTTTGCCGGTGACGAACAGTGGCAAGCCATTGAAGTGCCTCAGGCCGCGACCTACGTGTGGCAGAAAGACTCCACCTACATCCAGCACCCGCCGTTTTTCGACGACATCGCCGGGCCTCTGCCGGTGATCAAAGACGTCAAGGGCGCCCACGTACTGGCGTTGCTGGGGGACTCGGTGACCACCGACCACATTTCCCCCGCCGGCAACATCAAGACCGACAGCCCCGCCGGCCGCTACCTGCGCGAGCAAGGCGTGGAGCCGCGTGACTTCAACTCCTACGGCTCACGCCGGGGCAACCATGAAGTGATGATGCGCGGCACCTTCGCCAATATCCGCATTCGCAACGAAATGCTTGGCGGCGAGGAAGGCGGCAATACGCTGTACATCCCCACCGGCGAGAAAATGCCGATCTACGATGCGGCCATGAAGTACCAGGCCTCGGGCACACCGCTGGTGGTGATCGCCGGCCAGGAATACGGCACCGGCTCCAGCCGCGACTGGGCCGCCAAGGGCACCAACCTGTTGGGGGTCAAGGCGGTGATCGCCGAGAGTTTCGAGCGGATTCACCGTTCCAACCTGGTGGGCATGGGCGTGCTGCCGCTGCAGTTCAAGCTGGATCAGAACCGCAAGGCGTTGAAGCTTACGGGCAAGGAGAAGATCGATATCCTCGGCCTGACCGAGGTAGAGATCGTGCCGCGGATGAACCTGACGCTGGTGATTACCCGGGAGGACGGCAGCAGCGAGAAGGTCGAGGTGCTGTGCCGGATCGATACCTTGAATGAAGTGGAGTACTTCAAGTCGGGGGGGATTCTGCACTATGTGCTGCGGCAGTTGATTGCCTCTTAAGAACACAGGAGATCAAATGTGGGAGGGGGCTTGCCCCCGATGGCGGTATGTCAGTCAAAACATCTATGACTGATCCACCGCTATCGGGAGCAAGCCCCCTCCCACATTTTGACCGCGTCTAACGCTTCAGATCAGCCGAACAACCACTTCCACAGCAGTACCAACACCACTACCGCCAGCACCGGCCGCGCAATGCGGTAAGCCTTCGGATGCTTGCGCTTCCACTGCTTGACCACACCGCTGAACTTGTCGCTGAAGGTCTTGCTCCAGGCATACGCCTGGTTGATGCCGCCGACGCGCTCGTCATCCAGGTTCTGCGGTGCGGTGGCGCGGCCCAACTGCTTGCTGACCCAGCGGTTGACGCGGGTCATCAGGCGGTTGCTCAGGGGCCGCTCGATGTCGCAGAACAGGATCACGCGGGTCTTGTCGGTTTCGTTTTTCACCCAGTGCACGTAGGTTTCATCGAACATCACGTCGTCACCGTCGCGCCAGGCGTATACCTGGCCGTCGACGAAGATGCGGCAGTCGTCGGAGTTCGGCGTGGACAAGCCCAAGTGATACCGCAGGGAACCGGCAAACGGGTCACGGTGCGGGTTGAGGTGGCTGCCGCCCGGCAACAGCGCGAACATCGCGCCCTTGACGTTGGGGATGCTGCTCACCAGCGCCACGGTTTTCGGGCACAACGCCTCGGCCGATGGCAGGGGTTTGTCGTACCACTTGAGGTAGAAACGCTTCCAGCCTTTCTTGAAGAACGAACCGAAACCGGCATCGTTGTTCTTTTCCGCGGCGCGGATGTAACCCTCGTCGAACAGGTGCATGGCCTCTTCGCGGATCACTTCCCAGTTGTCCTTGAGCACGTCCAGTTCCGGGAACTTGCTGCGGTCCAGGTACGGCTTGGACGGCACGGCCGAAAACAGGTACATCAAGGCGTTATAGGGGGCGAACAGCGCCGAATGGTTGACGAACTGGCGCAACATCGGCAAACGGGCCTTGCCGCGCAGGTGCACATACAGCGTGCTGCCAATAAACAGCAACAACACCGACAGTTTGGCGGCCAAAGAAAAGGTCATGCAGCAACTCCTGGAAATAAGCGCCTGGCCAACAGCCTCCCGGCGACGGGAGGCCAGACGTGACAGCCGGCCATGATAAACAGTTGGGCCATTATGCAGAAGGCCCAGGCTGACCGGCTGACATAAATCAAGCCTGGTTTTCCTGCTCGGTAAACAAATCGCTGAACAGCATGCTCGACAGGTAGCGCTCACCGGAGTCCGGCAGGATCACCACAATGGTCTTGCCCTGCATTTCCGGCTTCTCGGCCAGGCGCACGGCCACGGCCATGGCGGCACCGCAGGAAATACCGCACAGGATGCCCTCTTCCTGCATCAGGCGCAGGGCCATGGCCTTGGATTCCTCGTCGGTCACCAGTTCCACGCGGTCGACCATCGACAGGTCGAGGTTCTTCGGCACGAACCCGGCGCCAATCCCCTGGATCTTGTGGGGGCTGGGCTTGATCTCGGCACCGGCCAGGGCCTGGGTGATCACCGGCGACACCATCGGCTCGACAGCCACCGACAGGATCGGCTTGCCTGCGGTGTTCTTGATGTAGCGCGACACGCCGGTGATGGTGCCCCCCGTGCCCACGCCCGCCACCAGCACGTCCACGGCGCCATCGGTGTCGTTCCAGATTTCCGGGCCGGTGGTTTTTTCGTGGATGGCCGGGTTGGCCGGGTTTTCGAACTGGGCCGGCATAAAGTAGGTGGCCGGGTCACTGGCAACGATTTCGCCGGCCTTGTCGATGGCCCCCTTCATGCCCTTGGCCGGCTCGGTGAGGACCAATTCGGCGCCGAGGGCCTTGAGCACCTTGCGGCGTTCGATACTCATGGACGCCGGCATGGTCAGCAGCAACTTGTAGCCACGGGCGGCGGCGACAAAGGCCAGGCCGATACCGGTATTGCCGGAAGTCGGTTCCACGATGGTCATGCCCGGCTTGAGTTTGCCGGTGCTTTCGGCGTCCCAGATCATGTTTGCGCCAATGCGGCACTTCACCGAATAGCCCGGGTTACGCCCCTCGATCTTGGCCAGGATGGTCACGCCACGGGGTGCGATACGGTTGATCTGAACCAGGGGCGTGTTACCGATGGAGTGCGCGTTGTCTGCAAAAATGCGGCTCATGGCGGGTCCTATTAGGCGGTTTTCAGAAAGGCTCCAAGGGTATGCCTCGTGCTGCAAAGCGTCCAGTCGAAGGAACGTTGCGCCTGCCGCAGGGGTCCACCGCACCAGTATGGACAGAGGACTCTCCCCATGAAACGTCGCTACAGCTGGCCACTATGGACCATTGCCGGATTGCTGGTGGTCCTGGTCGCCGTGAGCATCGCGCTCCCCTACCTGGTGCGTAACTACCTGAATGACAAGCTCGCCGACATGGGCGATTACCGCGGCCAGGTGACCGACGTGGACCTCGCGCTATGGCGTGGCGCGTACCGGATCAACGGCCTGGAGATCGTCAAGGTCGACGGCAAGGTGCCCGTCCCGTTCGTCAAGGCGCCGCTGATCGACCTGGCGGTGAGCTGGCACTCTCTCTGGTACGACCACGCGGTGGTGGCCAAAGTGCTGTTTATCAAGCCCGAGGTTAACTTCGTCGACGGCGGTGCCAACAAGCAAGCCTCCCAGACCGGTAAGGGCACCGACTGGCGCGAGCAGTTGAGTAAGTTGGCCCCCATCACCCTCGATGAAGTGCGCATTGAAGACGGCAAGATCGCCTTCCACAACTTCAGCTCCAAGCCCGTGGTGAAGATCGACGCGACCGACGTCAACGCCAGCTTCTACAACCTGACCAATGTGGTGGACGTCAAAGGCCGGCGCGACGCGCGCTTCGACGGCAAGGCCCTGCTGCAAGGCCAGGCTCCGCTGGAAGCCACCGCCACCTTCGACCCGCTGAGCAATTTCGAGAATTTCGAGTTTCGCTTTCGCGCCAGGGACTTGCAGCTCAAGCGCATGAACGACTTCGCCGCGGCCTATGGCAAGTTCGACTTCAAGGCCGGCACCGGGGACGTAGTGATCGAAGCCCAGGCGGAAAAAGGTCAGTTGACCGGGTACATCAAGCCGCTGCTGCGCGACGTGGAAGTCTTCGACTGGCAGCAGGACGTGGAGAACAAGGACAAGAACATCTTTCGTTCGATCTGGGAGGCCGTGGTGGGCGCCAGCGAGACCGTGCTGAAGAACCAGGCGAAGAACCAGTTCGCCACCCGCGTGGAACTCAGCGGCAGCGTGCATCAGCAAAATGTCAGCGCGTTCTCCGCTTTTTTGGCGATTTTGCGTAATGGCTTTATCCAGGCGTTCAATGCGCGCTATGAGCAGCCAAAGCCTTCGGCGGATTGAGCCGTGACCGGTCATTCAGAGACTGAATAACCCGTCTGCGTTCACAGTCGCCGGGGCCGCGCGGTATAGTCCGGGCATTGATGAATTCGAGGAATGACCGATGAAGTTCGAAGGCACCCAGGCCTACGTTGCCACCGATGACCTGAAACTGGCCGTCAACGCTGCCATCACCCTGGAGCGTCCGCTGCTGGTCAAGGGTGAGCCCGGCACCGGCAAGACCATGCTCGCCGAACAACTGGCCGAGTCCTTCGGCGCCAGGCTTATCACCTGGCACATCAAGTCCACCACCAAGGCCCACCAGGGCCTGTACGAGTACGACGCGGTCAGCCGCCTGCGCGACTCGCAACTGGGGGTGGACAAGGTGCACGACGTGCGCAACTACCTGAAGAAGGGCAAGCTCTGGGAAGCATTCGAGTCCGAGGAGCGGGTGATCCTGCTGATCGATGAAATCGACAAGGCCGACATCGAGTTCCCCAACGACCTGCTGCAGGAACTCGACAAGATGGAGTTCTACGTCTACGAAATCGACGAGACCATCAAGGCCCGGAAGCGCCCGATCATCATCATTACCTCCAACAACGAAAAAGAGCTGCCGGACGCGTTCCTGCGCCGCTGCTTCTTCCACTACATCGCCTTCCCCGACCGCACCACCCTGCAAAAAATCGTCGACGTGCACTACCCGGACATCAAGAAGGAGCTGGTCAGCGAGGCGCTGGACGTGTTTTTCGACGTGCGCAAAGTCCCCGGCCTGAAGAAAAAACCGTCCACCTCCGAGCTGGTCGACTGGCTCAAGTTGCTGATGGCCGACAATATCGGCGAAGCGGTGCTGCGCGAGCGCGACCCCACCAAGGCCATCCCGCCCCTGGCCGGTGCCTTGGTCAAGAACGAGCAAGACGTGCAGTTGCTCGAACGCCTGGCATTCATGAGCCGTCGCGGTAATCGATAATGTTGCTCAACCTGTTCAATGAAATGCGCGCAGCCAAGGTCCCGGTGTCGGTGCGCGAGCTGCTCGACCTGATCAACGCGCTGAAACAGCGCGTGACCTTTGCCGACATGGACGAGTTCTACTACTTGGCCCGGGCGATCCTGGTCAAGGACGAGCGGCATTTCGACAAGTTCGACCGCGCCTTCAGCGCCTACTTCAATGGCCTGGAAAAGCTCGACGATCACCTGCAGGCGCTGATCCCCGAAGACTGGCTGCGCAAGGAGTTCGAACGCTCGCTGAGCGACGAAGAGCGCGCACAGATCCAGTCCCTCGGCGGCCTGGACAAGCTGATCGAGGCATTCAAGAAACGCCTGGAAGAACAGAAGGAACGTCACGCCGGCGGCAATAAATGGATCGGCACCGGCGGTACCAGCCCGTTCGGCTCCGGCGGCTACAACCCCGAGGGCATTCGCGTCGGCGACGCCGGCAAACGCCAGGGCAAGGCGGTAAAAGTCTGGGACCAGCGCGAGTACAAGAACCTCGACGACCAGGTGGAACTGGGCACCCGCAACATCAAGATCGCCCTGCGCCGCCTGCGCAAGTTCGCCCGCCAGGGTGCGGCCGAAGAGCTGGACATCGACGGCACCATCGACCACACCGCCCGCGATGCCGGGCTGTTGAATATCCAGATGCGCCCGGAACGGCGCAACACCATCAAGCTGCTGTTGCTGTTCGATATCGGCGGCTCGATGGACGCCCACGTGAAGATCTGCGAAGAACTGTTCTCGGCCTGCAAGACCGAGTTCAAGCACCTTGAGTACTTCTACTTCCACAACTTCGTGTACGAGTCGGTGTGGAAGAACAACCAGCGCCGCACCTCGGAGCGCACCTCCACCCAGGACCTGCTGCACAAGTACGGTGCAGATTACAAAGTGATCTTTATCGGCGATGCGTCGATGGCGCCGTATGAAATCACCCAGGCCGGCGGCAGCGTCGAGCATTGGAATGAAGAGCCGGGGTATGTGTGGATGCAGCGCTTCATGGCCAAGTACAAGAAACTGATCTGGATAAACCCGTATCCCAAGGATACCTGGGGTTATACCGCGTCGACGGGGATTGTGCGGGAGTTGGTGGAAGACCAGATGTACCCGCTGACGTTGCGCGGGTTGGAAGAAGGCATGCGCTTCCTGTCCAAGTGATGGCAGGCCTGTAGCCGAGGACATCGGCTACAGGCCCCTCACTCAGCAGTGCTCGCGGTCGATCCAGGCAAACTTGAGGAAGAGCGCGGCGAACCGCTTGACCAGTTCCGAATCCTGACGGTCGACCTTCCCATCATTGTTGACGTCCTGGTTGATCGAGACAGAGGCGCCACGACCATTACCGTCGCTGTACACCGCTGCCGAATAGACAATGGTTTCATCTCGCGGCACCCCCTCCCCTTGATGAAAGTGCAAGCGCACCGTGTCGGGAATCCCGTTGTTATCAAAGTCACCGGCAAATACCTTCAGGTACTTGTCGAAGGGTTCGTCGAGGCTGAACCATTCGAACGCCAGAAACAGCTGGGCAAACTCGATGGCCATCTCTCGGTCCACGGTGTCGACAATGCCGTCCTGATTGAGATCGTCCGCAATGATCCAGTCAAACTGGCCGTCGTCGGTGATATCGAAGGCCGTGGCCCGATGGACAAGCGCGGGGGTCCTGGAATCGTCATAGAACTCCAGGTACACCACATCGGGAACATCGTTATCGAGCACATCTTGGGCAAAAATCTTCAAATAGCGCATGGAAAAGCCTGGATAGTGGATGAACCCATTCAGGTTTTCATGACTGCGCTAAAGCCGCGAAGACGACAAACACTGGCACTCCCGTAGGAGCTTTCCTTACAGCGCAAACCGGCGCAGATACTCCACATGCTGCCGATGCGCCATTTCCTGCACCACCGGCACCAACCTCAGCTTTTCTCCCGGCAAACACTGCGCCAGCCGCGCCAGCGCCAATGGCGTCAAGGCGCCCAGGCGCGGATAGCCACCGATGGTCTGGCGATCATTGAGCAACACGATCGGCTGCCCATCCGGCGGCACCTGGATGCCACCCAACGGAATCCCTTCGGAAATCAGCGAGGGCCCCTGGTATTGCAAGGGCGTACCGAGCAAGCGCATGCCCATGCGGTCGGCGCGACTGTCCAGGGCCCACTCGGTGTTAAAGGCATCAAACAGGCTCTGGCCGCTGAACAGGCCAATTTGGGCGCCGACGATCACCTCCAGCGGCGCCTTGGCCGGCAACGCCTGCTCGCTCAGCACTTTCATCCCGCCGCCGGTACCGGAGTAGCCCAGTCGCCCGCCTTCGGCCAAGGCCTTGCCGAAACCGTCCGGCCCGCCCAGCGCCTCACGTACCACCGTGGCGCAGCTGCCCAGCACATCCGGCGCATCAAACCCGCCCGGGGCCGCCAGGTAAGCCCGCGCGCCGCTGAAGGGCTGGGTAAAGCGCAGGCGCTGGCCCTTTTGCAGGATAAAACTGCGCCCGGGGCTGATCGCACGTTCATCGATATACGCCCCCAGATCCGCCCCGGCCAGCGCCAACAGGCAATAATCCTCGGCCTGCACGGTAAAGCCACCGAGGGTGATTTCCACCACCGGCGCGTCCAGCGCATTGCCCAGCAGCCAGTTGGCCCAGGACATCGACACCCAATCCAGCGCGCCGCCCTGGGTCACGCCCAGGTGGCGCACGCCAAAACGACCGGCGTCCTGCAACAGGCACAGCGGCGTGCTGGCCTCGATGATCAAGCGGCTCATGCCTGCGCCTCCAACGGCGTGTCATCGCCACCCAGGTTTATAAATTCAGCGTGGCTGACCGACTCAAAGCGCACCGTGTCACCGGGCTGCATCAGGCTGTAGCCGTCGCGCTCTCGATCGAACAACTTGGCCGGCGTGCGGCCGATCAGGTTCCAGCCACCAGGGGAAACCACCGGATAGGCAGCGGTCTGTCGCTCGGCGATACCGACACTGCCGGCCGCCACGCGCTGGCGTGGGGTGCTCAGGCGCGGGGTGGCGAGGATTTCATCCACCAGCCCCATAAAGGCAAAACCGGGGGCGAAGCCGAGGGCGAATACCTGGTATTCGTGGGCGCTGTGGCGGCGGATCACGTCGTCGACAGCCACGCCACTGCGCTGGGCGAGCAATGTCAGTTCAGGGCCGACACTCAGGTCGTACCACACCGGCAGCACATGGCACTGGCCGCTGCCCTGGGCCTGGGGTCGCAGGCCGGTCAGGGCCTGGTCGATCAATTCCCGCGCCTGAGCCGGGCTCAACGCCGTGAGGTCGTAATGCACCATCAAGGTGGTGTAGGACGGCACCAGATCCACCAGGGCTGCGCCAAAGCCGCTGCGCAAGCGCTGGGTGGCAGAGAGCATCCACGGCATATTGGCTTCGGCGATCACCTCGAACAGACGCACCATCAGGCAGTCGATCGCCACCACTTCAATCCGTGGCTTCATGCTGGCTTCAATGCCTCGCGGATACGCTTTACGGCGGCGACCGAACTGACATTGTCGCCATGCACGCACAGGGTATTGGCGCGCAACAACAACGGGCTGCCATCGCTGGCGGTCAGGGGTTCGCCACGGGAAAGGGTCAAGGACTGCTGGACGATGACCTCTGGATCATGGTGCACGGCACCCGGCAACTGGCGCGAAACCAGGTGGCCGTTGGCGTCGTAGGCACGGTCGGCGAAAGCCTCGAACCACAGGATCACCCCGTATTCGTCGCCCAGTGCCTGGGCCGCGCTGTTGTCGCGGGTCGCCAGCAGCATCAGCGGCAGGTCGCCATACGCGGCCACGGCCTCGATCACCGCACGCAGTTGCGCCGGGTTGGCCATCATGTCGTTGTACAGCGCGCCATGGGGTTTGACGTAACTGACACGTCCGCCCTGGGCACGGCAGATGCCGTCGAGGGCGCCGATCTGGTAATGCAGCAGGTCCTGGATTTCCTGGGGGGTGTAGGCCATGGAGCGGCGGCCGAAGCCCTGCAGGTCCTGGTACGCCGGGTGTGCGCCGACCTGTACACCGTGCTTGAGGGCCAGGCTGACGGTCTTGCGCATGATGCTCGGATCGCCGGCATGAAAACCGCAGGCCACGTTGGCGCAATCGATGAACGGCATGACCTCGGCGTCCAGACCCATGGTCCAGTTGCCAAAGCTCTCGCCGATGTCGCAATTCAATAACAGACGGCTCACGCTGGTTGCTCCTGTAGGCTTTGTTTTTTTGTAGTGTGGGATTTTTTACGCAGAACTCGCAACTTGTCCTGACACCCCAACGGCGCTTATCGTGGAATAGCCTGATTTTTGGCGTTTGCCCGGTGCGGCGTCCAACTAATAAAAACCGATCCATGCATAAGAAAAAGTTGATCCCATGAATTTGAAGTTCCTCGAAACCTTCATCTGGGTGGCCAAGCTCAAGAGCTTCCGCCTGACTGCGGAGAAGCTGTTCACCACCCAGGCCTCGATTTCCAGCCGCATCGCCGTGCTGGAAAGCGAGCTGGGGGTAAAGCTGTTCCTGCGCGACTCCCGGGGCGTGAGCCTGACCCCGGAAGGCTTGAAGGTGCTCGATTATGCCGAGCAGATGATGGTGACCATGCAGGGCCTGAAACAGTCCCTGGAAACCACCAGCAGCAAGGTCGGGCGCATTCGCATCGGTGCGATGGACACGGTGATCCACACCTGGCTCAGCCCGTTGGTGGCGGAACTGATGGACCATTTCCCATTGGTGGAAATCGAATTGGTCGCCGATACCGCGCTTAATCTCAGCGATCAGCTGCAAAAAGGCTTTCTCGACCTGATCCTGCAAACCGACCTGCTGCGCCTGGAAACCGTGCGCAGCCTGGAGTTGGCCAGCCACCCCATGGCCTGGATCGTCGCCAGCCAGTCGATCTACAACCGCGACTACGCCTCCCTCGCCGAACTGGCCCAGGAGCGCATCATCACCTACTCGAAAAACTCCCACCCGCACCAGGACGTCATCAGCCTGATGCAGGCCAACGGCGTGGCCGCGCCACGGATGAACTGCGTGAACTCGGTGTCGGCGATTACCCGGTTGTTGCGCGATGGCTTCGGGATTGGTGCATTGCCGCCGGTGCTGGTCAGGGAAGAACTGGCGCGTGGCGAATTGGTGATGTTGCCGATGGCGCAGAAACTGCCGAACCTGCAGGTGGTGGTGTCGTGGCGCGTGGGGGTGGAGTTGGTGGAGGAGATTGTCGGGCTGTGCCAGAAGGTCGTTACCCGTTATGCCGAGGAAGTCGGCGAAGAGCGGATGGTGCTGAGTAACTGAATAAACCGGATACACATGTGGGAGGGGGCAAGTCGAGTCGTCGCACCGCCACTCCCACATCAGACCGAGGTGTGGGTTAGAGACCTTTCAGGTCCCGTTCCTCAATCGGCCGGCTCTGGCGCAAGCGCTTGCCACCCAGCACCACCCAGTCGATCAGGCGGAACAGACACTCCAGGCCAAACGACAGCAGCATCGCCCCGCCCAGGCCCCAGCCCATGGCTTCGGGGGTCAGCAGGATCTGGTAGCTGTAGCCGTTCCAGGTCTCCAGGCGGATATCCGGGTCGGCGGCCACCGCCACTTGCAGTGCGCGGATGTACCACGGGCCTTGCATGGCCTGGAATTGCTTGTCCAACGCCACCTGGCGGTCAAGCATGGCGCCCAGGCTGTTGGCGTCGCTCTGGAACACCGGGTCGTCGCTGGCGCGGTAATGCGCCACCAAGGCCTTCAAGTCACCGTTGAAGAACTGCCGCGCGGTGGTTTCAAACCCGCTCAGGCCGGTCTGGGCCTCGATCAGGTGGGCTTCGACGCGCTTGGCGTAGTCGTTGATAAACCCCGGCACTTGCACGCCGACCAACAGGCCAATGGCAAACAGCACCAACCGCAGATAACTGAGCAACATGGTCGATATCCTTACTCGGTAACGCCCTGGCTGACGCATTCACCGCGTCGCCACAGGCTCCATTGGCCCGGTTCGTAGCGGGTCCAGTTTTCGTTGTCGGTCAACGGCTCGGTGGCGATCACCGTCACCACATCATTGGGGGTGGTTTCGGCCTGAAAATCGACGATCACGTCGACATCCTTGAGGCGCGCCGGACCAAACGGCGCACGCCGGGTGATCTGCGCCAGTTTGGTCGAGCAATAGCAAAACAGCCAGTCACCGTCGCTGAGCATGCAGTTGAACACACCTTTGCTGCGGTATTCGGCACAGGCGGCGATCAGGTCCGGCAGCATCTGTTCGATGTCCACCGGCTCGGGGAAGGCCTCGCGCACGCGGTTGAGCAAGTCGCAGAAGGCCGCTTCGCTGTCGGTGTCGCCGACTGGCCGATAGAACGTGGCGCGGGGATGGAAGTCCGCCAACTGGCCGTTGTGGGCGAAACACCAGTTGCGGCCCCACAGTTCGCGCACGAACGGGTGGGTGTTGGCCAGGCTCACCTTGCCGACGTTGGCCTGGCGGATATGGCCGATCACCACTTCACTCTTGATGGGGTAACGCTGCACCAGCAGGGCGACTTCCGACTCGCTGCTCGCGGCCGGGTCCTGGAACAGGCGCAGGCCACGGCCTTCGTAGAAAGCGATGCCCCAACCGTCGCGGTGGGGGCCGGTACGCCCACCGCGCTGCATCAGCCCGGTAAAGCTGAACACGATATCGGTGGGGACGTTGGCACTCATGCCCAATAATTCACACATGCCAGGGCTCTCGCTGCAGGGCGGACAACGTTAAAGGCGCGGTTCGACCCGCATACCGCTCACCGGTGCAGGACGACGGAACGGCTCATCGTCTTCATCCACAGGCTCGGCGGCCAAGGCGGCGTCGGTGGCGGCCTTGCGCTCACGGCGGGCGTTGGCGGCGCGCTCGATGGGCCAGCGGATCAGCACAAACACGAGGTACACGCCAAAGGCGATCAGGGTGTACATGAACAAATCGGAAATCGCCCGCCAGGCGTTATTGCCGACCTTGAGCACCAGGTCCAGGGCCGTGATGGCCACGGCCGGTGCGAACTGAGTCTTGACCGGGTCGACGATGGTCGGGCTCAACAGCAGCACGGCCATCAGCAATTGCAGCGGTTCGCGCAGCCAGCGCCAGATCCAGCGGGTCATGCGCCACCACACCAACAGGCAGCCCAAGGCAGCGAAGGCGTAAAGGCCCCAAGCGGTCAGATAGTCGTTCTCGGTCATGGTGTCCATGGCAAGGTAGGCAAACAGGCGGCTATGATAACGGCTTTTGCGTGTCGCGGCTGCAATGCCTGCCACCTTCCGCCAGACAGAGAGTGCTCCATGCCTTCATCGACCGCCCCGATTGCCCGTAAAGCCCCAGGCCAGGACCCGTACGCCTGGCTGCAAGAGCGCGACAGCGTTGAGGTCCTTGATTACCTGAAGGCCGAAAATGCCTTCCAGGAAGCCCGGCTCGCCGACCAGCAGGCCCTGCGCGAAACCCTGTTCGAGGAGATCAAGGGCCGCATCCTCGAAACCGACCTGTCCCTGCCCTCCCCCTGGGGCCCGTACCTGTATTACACGCGCACCACCGCCGGTGACGAATACGCCCGCCACTACCGCTGCCGCCGCCCGGCCGACGACGGCAACCAGGTGGACGACAGCAGCGAAGAGCTGTTGCTGGACCCTAACGTGCTGGCCAACGGCGGCTTCTTTTCCCTCGGCGCATTCAGCATCAGCCCCGACCACCAGCGCCTGGCCTACAGCCTCGATACCAGTGGCGAAGAGATCTACACCCTGTTCGTGAAGGAATTGGCCACGGGCAAAGTCAGCGAACTGGAGTTCCAGGATTGCGACGGCAGCATGACCTGGGCCAATGACAGCCTGACCCTGTTCTTCGGCGAGCTGGACGACACCCACCGCCCGCACAAGCTGTATCGCTACCGCCTGGACGGCACGGCGGCGCAGGAAGTGTTCCATGAGCCCGACGGGCGTTTCTTCCTGCATTGCTACCGTTCCAGCTCCGAGCGCCAGTTGCTGCTCTCGCTCGGCAGCAAGACCACCAGCGAGGTCTGGGCGCTGGATGCCGACCATCCGCACCTGGACTTCACCTGCCTGGCGCCACGGGTCGAGGACCATGAATACGATGTCGACCACGGCCAACTGAACGGCGCGTGGACCTGGTTTATCCGCAGCAACCGTGACGGCATCAACTACGCCCTGTTTGTGGCGACCGACATTGGCGACGTGCCGACCGAGGATGAGTGGCAGAACCTGATCCCCCACAGCGATGACGTGATGCTCGACGGTGTCAGCCTGAACACCGGCGCCATGACCCTGAGCCTGCGCATCGGCGGCCTGCCGGTGATCGAAGTGCACCCCCAGGGCTTACCGGCGTATCGCGTGGAGCTGCCCGACGCCGCCTACAGCCTCTACGTGCAAAACAGCCTGGAATTCGTCAGCGACAAGATCCGCCTGCGCTATGAAGCCCTGAACCGCCCGGCCCAGGTGCGCCAGCTGGAACTGGCCAGCGGCGCGCAGCAGGTGCTCAAGGAAACCCCGGTGCTCGGCGTGTTCAATGCCGATGACTACGTCAGCCAACGCCTGTGGGCCACCTCCGTCGATGGCACCCAGGTGCCGATCAGCCTGGTGGTCAAGCGCGACCAGCTCGGCAAGCCGACACCTTTGTACCTGTATGGCTACGGCGCCTATGGCTCAAGCCTCGACCCGTGGTTCTCCCATGCACGCCTGAGCCTGCTGGACCGTGGCGTGGCCTTCGCCATTGCGCATGTGCGCGGCGGTGGCGAACTGGGTGAAGCCTGGTATCGCAATGGCAAGCAGGAACACAAGCAGAACACCTTCAGCGACTTTATCGCGTGTGCCGAACACCTGATCGCCGAGGGACTGACCACCTCCAGGCAACTGGTCATCAGCGGCGGCAGTGCCGGCGGCCTGTTGATCGGCGCGGTGCTCAACCAGCGTCCGGAGTTGTTCCAGGCGGCGATTGCAGAAGTGCCGTTTGTCGACGTACTCAACACCATGCTCGACCCGGAATTGCCGCTGACCATCACCGAGTACGACGAGTGGGGCAACCCCGAAGAGCCTGCGGTGTATGAACGCATCAAGGCCTACGCGCCGTACGAAAACGTCAGCGCCCACGCCTACCCGGCCACCCTGGTGATCGCCGGCTACAACGACAGCCGCGTGCAGTACTGGGAAGCGGCCAAGTGGGTGGCCAAGTTGCGCGCGACCAAGACGGACGACAACCTGCTGTTGCTCAAGACCGAACTGGGTGCCGGCCATGGCGGGATGAGCGGTCGCTACCAGGGATTACGTGACGTAGCACTCGAATATGCATTTGTGTTCAAGGCGCTGGGGCTGGTTTAAGGAACTTAGCGGGGCGGTCCTGTCTGAACACAGGACCGCCTACTGATTGATGGACCAAGATTGCAGCCATGGCACTCCCGACTTTAATGAATACCGAAATCCGCGACATGCTCATGGACTGCGGCCTGTTCGACCCGTTGTTGCCGGAAGACTTCTACGTCGCCGCCGGCTACTTCAATATCAGCAGCATTGCCGAGGGCGAGGTGATTTTCCTCGAGGGCGATGCCGGCACCTTCATGTGCATCATCCACAGCGGCCAGGTGGCGGTGCAGAAAACCAACCACACCGGCCAGCGCCTGACCATTGCCACCCTGCGCAGCGGCCGGGCCTTTGGGGAGATGGCCGTGCTTGACGGCGAGCGGCGCTCCGCCAGTTGCGTGGCCGCCAGCGACTGCGTGTTGTTGAACCTGGGCAAGGACGCCCTGGAAAAGATGCTCAATGAAACGCCGCGTGTGGCGGCGAAGATCATCCGCGCAATCGCCATCGCGTTGTCCAAGCGCCTGCGCATGGCCGATGGGCAATTACTCTCCCAACAGTTTTAACCGCCGGGGGTCTTCGGCTTGCTGTCGTTCTGCTGCAGGCCAGGCACCGTCTGGTCCTTGGGCGGTGTCGGCAATACGATGGGCACCAACGGCGGTGAGCCGTTCGTCTTCGGCACGGCCGGCGGGGTGATCTGCGGATACAGCGTCGGCGTTGGCGTGCCCGGTGCGCCGGGGCTAGGTGCCGGCGCCACCGGTACGGTTTGCAACTCCTGAGCCTGCGCCGCACCCAATGCGAGCGCGCTTAACACAATGACCGTTAGAATGCTGCACTTCATCGATGGCTCCATGGCCTGACCGGAATGTCGTAAGGCTACTCCCAACCGCGCAAGAATGCCCTTCCCAATGAGATTTCCATGAAACGTTTCGTTCTGCTGGACACCACCCCGATCCCCGACAACGGCGGTGCCTTGTGCCTGTTCGAATACGGTGAAGACTTTGTCATCAAGATCCAGGGCGGTGACGGCGGCCAGTTGATGAACACGCGCATGCACGGTTCCGAAGACGCGCTGGCGGAAATTCCTTGCCGCAAGGTCGCGGGGCGCCCGGGCTCACGGGTACTGATCGGCGGGTTGGGCATGGGCTTCACCCTGGCCTCGGCGCTCAAGCACCTGGGCAAGAGCGCCGAAGTGGTGGTGGCGGAACTGGTGCCCGGCGTCGTGGAGTGGAACCGGGGGCCCCTGGGGGAAAAGTCCGGTCGCCCACTGCTGGACCCACGCACGGTGATCCGCATGGAAGACGTGGCCAAGGTGCTGCAGGCCGAGCCCCAGGGCTTTGACGCGATCATGCTCGACGTCGACAACGGCCCCGAAGGCCTGACGCAGAAGGCCAACAGCTGGCTCTATTCCGCCGGTGGCCTGGCTGCCTGCGCCAAGGCCCTGCGGCCCAAGGGCGTGCTGGCGGTGTGGTCCGCCAGCGCCGACAAACTGTTCAGCGACAAACTGCGCAAGGCCGGTTTCAAGGCCGAGGAAGTGCAGGTGTTTGCCCATGGCAACAAGGGCACCCGGCACACCATCTGGATTGCGGAGAAGCTCAAGGGCTGAGCACGCTTCCCAAGACGCCCTCCTCCCACATGTTGATCCCTGTCAGTCGTGGGATTTGCGGTAGTCGATCACGTACGGCACTTTTTTGTCGAAGGTCTTCTCCAGCTCATCGCGGTCCAGCCGGGTCATGCCGCCCAGTTGATGGGCGGTGAAACCGCTGTCACCCACCTGTGAGCCCGGCGCCAGGCCGACCATGCGCTTGGCGACCGCTTCGATAGCGTCCTTGTAGCCGCCTTTCTTGTTCAGGTTGTACTGGCCCAGATCAATCTGCGTGCGCAGCCAGTTACCCCAATAGAACTCCAGGAACTCCGGTGCGATCTCGCCGCCATCCGGCTTGCCATAGGCGGCCTTGCGGGTGAAATACACCAGGCTGCGGAAGGTGTCGTCCTGCAGGTTCTTGAAGCCCAGGTGCGCCGGCAGTTGTTCCGGCGGCAGGGCCTGGCCCTGGTTGTCCTTGAGCCAGACCTTGCGGGCCGCTTCCATGCGCTGCCAGAAGCTCGCCATGTTCGGGCTGTTGCTGAAGTCGTCGGTGACCTTGACCCACATCTTCAAGCGCGGGCCGCCACCGGGCACTTCCCACAAGGTGGTGAAACTGTGGTGACCGTCCGTCAGGTACAGCTGGCCGGCAGGGCCGACCACCACGGTTTTCATGTCCTCGGGATGGGTGCCCACCGGGTCCTTGCAGGTGAAGCTGTCGGGCTGGTGCAGGTCAGCCTTGTCGGGCACCTTGCCGGCCTCACCCTGGCCGTTGGTTTCGCAGTATTCATCGAAGACCTTGGCGGGTTTATCGGCGAACAGGCCCAGGCTGTAGTAGATCTGGTCGAAGCCCACCACCGCCTGGGTCGGATGCAACTGTTCAAGGGCAACCTCGATCACCTGCCCGGGCTGGGGCGTCGAGAACGCCTGGGCCTGAAGGGTAACGACACACAGCAGCAGTGCAACAGTCCATGAAAGCAGACGCATGTTTTTCAGATCCTTATGAGTAAAGTAAATCGATCCCAGCGGTCATTTGCGACGCAAGCGGCTAGAATCAACGCTATCCGTGACCACCAAACAGCCAGGAGCCATGATGAGCTCGACCAACCCGCCCTCCCACACCGCCAAGCTGGACCGCATCCTTGCCGATGCCCAGCGCGACCGGGAAATGGGCTACCGCGACAAAGCCCTGAAGATGTACCCCCACGTGTGCGGCCGCTGCGCCCGTGAGTTCGCCGGCAAGCGCTTGAGCGAACTCACCGTACACCACCGTAACCACAATCATGATGACAATCCCCAGGATGGCTCGAACTGGGAGTTGCTGTGCCTGTACTGCCACGACAACGAACACTCGCGCTACACCGACCAGCAGTACTTCGGCGAAGGCTCCACCAGCAGCCCGACGATCGCCAAGGCCACGCATAACCCGTTTGCGGCGTTGGCGGGGTTGATGAAGAAAGACGACTGAAGAGTGTCGTCGCCTGTCCTGGCCTCATCGGGAGCAAGCCCCCTCCCACATTTTGAGTCGTGAACACTTTCAAATGTGGGAGGGGGCTTGCTCCCGATAGCGTTAGCCCAAGCAATACACCACCTTCAGGCCGTATAATCGCCGCTTTTCTCCAAGGCACCCTTCCCCGTGGGCAATAAACGCTACAGCTGCATCGGTCTGTATAACCCCAAATCCCCCGAAAACGTTGGCTCGGTCATGCGTGCCGCCGGCTGCTACGGCGTGGCCTCGGTGTTCTACACCGGCGTGCGCTACGAGCGCGCCCGGGACTTCGTCACCGACACCAAGAAGGTCCACCACGACATTCCGCTGATCGGCATCGATGACCTGAAGAAGATCCTGCCCCTGGGCTGCATCCCGGTCGCCGTGGAGCTGGTGGACGGTGCCCGCCCGCTGCCCGAATACACTCACCCCGACCGCGCGCTGTATATCTTCGGCCCTGAAGACGGGTCGCTGGATAAAGACATCCGCGACTGGTGCGAAGACGTCGTGTACATCCCCACCACCGGCTGCATGAACCTGGCCGCCACCGTCAACGTGGTGCTCTACGACCGCATGGCCAAGGGCAACAACACCCGCTCGGGCCCCAAGTACTGATCTTTTGGGAACATCCGGCGCCTGCGCGCAGTCAGCTGCATACACTTGACCTTGTTGGAGACAGATCATGAGCGACAGCACAACCTTGCGACCTATCATCGAACACACCCCCTTCCAGAATCAGCCCACCCAGAACGTGCACGGCTGGGAGCGCATCGGCTCAGTGGCCGGTGGCGTGATGATGGTGGGCAAAGGCCTGCGCCGTGGCGGGATTTTCGGCCTGATTCAGGTGGCGATCGGCGGCGTGGCCCTGGCGCGCGGCTTTACCGGGCACAGCGCGCTTAAAGACAAGCTGGAACAGGGCCGCCAGGAAATGAACAGCGTGCGCACGAAGATCGAACGTGCCGGTGCAGAGCTGAAAAACCTGAAGACCAAGGCGGAAGTGGCGGCTGAGAAGGCGGTTAAAACCACTGGTTAGATTCAAGTGTGGGAGGGGCTTGCCCTCTCCCACTTTTTTGTATGGCGAAGACTCAGCGTAACAACTTGCTGTCGAGCACCACCGACGACTCGCCGATGATGCTCTCCGCCAACTGCACGAACTCCGCAGTGGTGATGCTGTTGGCGCGCATCACCGCCTGCGCGAGGTCATCCAGGGAGCGCTTGTTGTGAGTCTTTACGCGGATCTCGCGATCCAGCTCCTGCAACACCACCACCGCCCGTGACACCGTCGCACCGCTGACGTGGTCGCCGCGCAGGCTGGTCACGTCCTTGCCATCCCTGGCCAAGCGCGCCTGTATCGCCTGATAGCGCTCATCGGTCACCCCACCGGCACGGCGCACCAGCTCAATGGCGTAGTACTCCGCCAGCCCCTCGCTGATCCAGTCACTGGTGTCGTGGTCGTTGAAGCGGCCAATCGCCTGCACCACTTCACGGATCAACGGGCTGCTGCCGTTCTCGCTGACCAGCGGCGTGCGGCTGTTGAGGTAGATCGAGTCGCGCGCCGAGACCGCACCACGGCGCATCGGATCGCTGGCGCCCACCACCAGCAGCTTGGCCGGATGACGTGGGAACGCCGCTTCCACCTGCGGCCAGACAAAGGTCAGCAGTGTCAGCACATCCATCCGCCGCATGGCTTGCCCCTTGGGCGAGGCGATGGTCACTTCGGTCTCGCCCAGGCGCACGCGGCGGCTGCCCAGGGTGCCGGCGAGCATCCAGCCGGTGGGCCGGTCAAACAGGCGTGAGACGTTGTCGATGCGGAACTTGTTCTTGCC
Organism: Pseudomonas sp. NFX5; assembly: GCF_049132125.1. Taxonomy (NCBI): domain Bacteria; kingdom Pseudomonadati; phylum Pseudomonadota; class Gammaproteobacteria; order Pseudomonadales; family Pseudomonadaceae; genus Pseudomonas; species Pseudomonas sp. NFX5. The sequence continues at coordinate 238,802 of NZ_JAFMZG010000031.1, read as the reverse complement.
GATGCGCGGCCAGGCGGTTTCGATGCTTTTCCAGCCGGCCGGCAGTTCGAACACCAGGCGCGAGACCAGTTCGACACCATCCTGCTGGTCGAGGCGTGCGGGCGGCACCAGGTCTTCGCCGCGAAACAGCGCCCAGCTCGGGGTCATCCGCGCTTCGTAAATACCCGGTTTGCGCGCGTGGCTCAGGCGCACCCGATAGGTCAGGCTGGCCTTGCTGGCGCTGGGTTGCCACAGGCCACGGTGGTCATTGACGCTCCACTGGCCATCGGCCTTGAAGTCGCTGTAGTCGCCGGTGCGGCCCAGGTCGAAGTTCAGGCTGCGCACCGCCGAACCCTGGGACAGGCTCACCCGCACCTCGGCCTGCTCGCTCTGGGGCAGCAGCTTGACGTGATAATCCAGGTCGACTTTCTTCGCGCACCACGCAGGCATGCTCAACGCCAGCAACACCAGACTTGCCGCCAGCTTGGTTCCCGCCCTCATACACACTCCTTGCTCAGCCCGCGCGGAAGATCAGGTAATCCTCCCAGTCGTCCTCGGGCACGCTGCCTTCGCTGAGCATGCGCCCGGACTGGGAAATGCGTTCGTGGTGCACGGCATCGCGGTCGCCGCAGACCAGGTGGTGCCACAACGGCAGGTCCTTGCGCTCGCTGACCAGGCGGTAGCCGCAGGTGGGCGGCAGCCATTTGAACTGGTCGGCCTGGCCCGGGGTGAGCTGGATGCAGTCGGGTACCGAGGCGCGGCGGTTGGGGTAGTCGGTGCACTGGCAGGTTTTCAGGTCCAGCAGCTTGCAGGCGATGCGCGTGTAATAGACGCTGTTGTCGTCTTCATCCTCAAGCTTTTGCAGGCAGCACAGGCCACAGCCATCGCACAACGACTCCCACTCCTCCTGGTCGAGGTGTTCAAGGGTTTTGCGTATCCAGAAAGGTTCGACTTTGGCGGCCATGGCTCTACATCGGTATCGGTAGGTGAAAAGGCCGCCAGTCTAGTGCCCAAGGCCCCTGGGGCCAAGCGCTTACGACTGTCGGTATGACAAGACTTGTCAGTCTAGCGGGGGCGCAGTAGCTTTGAGCGCCGAATTGACGATCAGGAGCTGCCCATGACACGCGTTGCCGATTACCCGATCCATACCCAGTTCACCGAACGCTGGTCGCCCCGTGCCTTTACCGGCGAGAGCATCCCGCAGGAAACCCTGCTGAGCTTCTTCGAAGCCGCACGCTGGGCACCGTCGGCCTACAACTCGCAGCCTTGGCGTTTTCTCTACGCACGCCGTGATACGCCGGACTGGGAGCGCTTCCTGGGCCTGCTGAATGAATTCAACCGTGGTTGGGCACAGCATGCGTCGGCCCTGGTGATCATTGCCTCGAAAACCGACTTCATCGCCCCCGGCGCCACGGAAGAAACCCCGGCACTGTGGCACACCTTCGACACCGGCTCGGCCTGGGGCCACCTGGCGCTGCAAGCCAGCCTCAGCGGCTGGCACACCCACGGCATGGCCGGCTTCGATCAGGAGCTGACCCGCAAGGAGCTGAAGATTCCACAGGGTTATGCGCTGCATGCCGCCGTTGCGGTGGGCAAGCTGGGCGACAAATCGACCTTGCCGGAGTACCTGCAAGGCCGTGAAGCGCCAAGCCCGCGCAAGCCGCTGAGCGAGCTGGTGTCAGAAGGTGATTTCAGCCTCTGAAACTGACGCAATCTCAAAATGTGGGAGGGGGCTTGCACCCTCCCACATTTTCTCCCAGCGCCGCCTCAGTAACCGCGCTCGAAATCCACTTCCCCACGCAAGGCTTGCTTGGCCTGGTACGCGCGCAGGTTTTCCAGGAACAACTCCACCATCATCGGCGGCGAGGTCGGCGCGGAGCTGTGCCCGGTCAACAGCAGGCCCCAGGCGGTCCAGAACGGGTGGCGCTGCGGCAACGGTTCCTGGCGGCACACGTCGATTACCGCGCCGGCCAGGTGCCCTTCCTTCAGGGCTTCGACCAGATCGGCATCCACCACCGCCACACCGCGCCCGACGTTGATGAACAAACCGGTCGGCTTGAATTGCTTGAACAGCGCGGCGTCGTACAGGTCATGGGTGTTCGGTGTATTGGGCAGCAGGTTGATCACGTAGTCCACCTCCCCCACCAACCGACCCAGTTGGTCGAGCCCGGCCACTTCGATAAACGGCGCTTGTTCCCGCGCAGTGCTGGCGATGCCGTACAGCTTGACGCCGAACGGCACGAGAAACTCGGCGACACGCTGGCCGATGTCGCCGGTACCCACGATCAACGCCTTGCGCCCCGCCAGGCTCTGGCCGGTGCGGCTGTCCCACTTGCGCTCGACCTGGCTGACCAGTCGCGCCAGTACTTCGCGCTCGTGACCCAGCATGTAGGTGAGGACAAATTCGGCCATGACCTGGCCAAAAATACCGACGGCGCGGGTCAGGCGATAGTCGCGGGGCAAGCCTTCGGCCAGCAGCGGCGTAATGCCGGCCCAGGTCGATTGCAGCCACTGCGGCTGGTGTCCCTGGCGCAACAGCGTCGCCAACAGGTCCGGCTGGCCCAGCCATACCGGGCAATCGGCGGCCAGGCGCGACAGCTCGGCCGAGTCGCCGCTGGTGAGCACCTCCAGGTCCGGCGCCGCGTCATTGAGCAATTGGGCGTAGAGCGGGTGATCCTGTTCAGCAATCAGAACACGCATGGTTCAAACCTTTCAAAAACAGTGCAGACGGCCGCCCGCTTCCCTACGGCCACCGCCCACTAATACGATTCCATTGAAACCTGTGCCCCGGGCTGGGCACTGCCCGATCACATCGGGTCGTTGCGACGCAGCAGCTCTTCGGGCAGGTGCTCGATGTACTCGTCCTCGGCCGGCGGCATTTGCAGGTGATAGCCCTGCTTGTCGAGATTTTCCAGCACCACGATGATGTCTTCGCGGGACAACTTGCGCTCCGGCGTCAGCACCATGTCGAAGGCGTGGTGCGGTTTGCCGAACGCCGCCATCAAGGGCTCCGGCACGCGCTCCAGGGCGTCGCTTTTGAGCACGTAGAGGTACATGCCGTCTTTTTTCAGGCTGCGATAGATGGAGCAAATACGTTTCAAGGCTGTTCTCCGGCAGGGGCCAGGCTGTCGAGCAGCGCCTGGCCCATCAACTCGCGGCGCCAGCCACGCAGCGAGTCTGGCAATTGGTAAGGCCCATCGGGGTAGCCACTTTTAACCAGGGCTTCGAGGGTTTTCTTGCGCAGCATCAGTTCCGGCGCCATCTCCAGGCGCTCGGCGAATGTCTGGCCGAGGGCGCGCAGTTGCTTGATCAGCGTGGCGGCGTCCACCGGCAGCGGTTCGGCCACGGCCGGCGGCCATTGGTCCATGGGCACGCTGCCGGCACGCTTGATCAGGTCCAGCAGGAACTGGCCATCCTGGCGCACGGTACGCGGGTGCATGTCTTCGATCTTGCCCAGGGCGGCGAGGTTGTCCGGCTGGGATTTGGCCAGGGGCCACAGCGAGTGTTCGCGAATGATGCGGTTGCGCGGCAGGTCACGGGCGCGGGCTTGCTGCTCGCGCCAGGCGCAGAGTTCACGCAATACGGCGAGCTGGGCACGGGACAGTTTCCACGCCAGCTTGGCGTCACGGTAGACCTCGTACGGGTCGACTTCGCGGCGCAGGTTGGCAACCAGTTCGGCGCCGTCTTCCAGGACCCAGGCGTATTTATCATCCGACAAGCGCGGGCGCAGGCGAGTGTAGACCTCGGCCAGGTGCACGGCGTCTTCGGCGGCGTAGCTCACCTGGGTCTCGGACAATGGCCGCTGCAGCCAGTCCGAGCGGGTCTCGCCCTTGGGCAACTCGATATCGAGCACGGCTTGCACCAGGCGCGAGTAGCCCATGGAGAAGCCGAGGTTCAGGTAGGCGGCGGCCAATTGGGTGTCGAACAACGGCACCGGCAGGCTGCCGGTCAGGCGCAGCAACACCTCAAGGTCTTCGCTGCAGGCGTGCACCACCTTGATCACCGCCGGGTTCTCCAGCAACGCGGCCAGGGGTTGCCAGTTGTCGATGGTCAGGGGATCGATCAGGTAAGCGCGTACGCCATCACCGATCTGGATCAGCCCGGCAATGGGATAAAAGGTGTCGACCCGCATGAATTCGGTGTCGAGGGCGACGAATGGCAACTGCTGCCATTCGGCGCAATGCTGGCCGAGGCTATCGTTGTCGCAGATCCAGTGAATATCGATGGCCACACGGCTCTCCCTTGAAGAATGGCGCGCAGTATATATCGCGAACGGGGCTAGCGAGCATCCGCAGTGCACAGGCAACCATGAAAACTCAGACAGGAGATGAAGAATAGTCCGACAAGTAGGAGTTATCCTTTCTTACGAAGAACGTAGACCCGCCACAGGCTGGAGCCCGGCATGAATTCCTGCTGACTCAAGACCTTGAACCCGGCCTGGCGAAATTCCTCTTCCACGGCGGTACGCGAGGGTACCGACACAATCACCGTGTCGCGGCTGACCCGGTGAAACTCGCGCAGCAACGCCATGCGCCCTTCGCTGCTGGGCACATGACGAAACAACTCCAGGCAGAAAATGCAATCCACCGCATTCGCCGACAAGCCGATGGAAAACGCCGAGCCCTGGAAGGTCTTGACGCGCTTGAGCAATGACGGCGGATGGTGGCTACGGGCGTGGTCGAGCATGTCCTGGGAATTGTCCGAGGCCAGGATCACCCGGTTGACGTGCTCGGCCAACACCGGCCAGAAGCGCCCCGAGCCGCAGGCCAGGTCCAGGATCAGCCCCGGCTCGCCAGCGACCTTGAGCGCCTGGCGCACCAACCACTCGTCGCGCCATGACGCCAGGCGCTGGCGCAGACCGGGCGGGCGCGTGTCACCGCAGACCCTGGCGTGCTCAAGGCCACAGCGTTCGGCGTATTCGATCTCGATGGAAGAAGGAGGTTGTGGCGACATCGCAGGCTCATGTGACTGAAACGGTAGTGAACGACCTTGATTCGCAGCTTAACCCTTGCAACGTGAAAAAAAGGTCGAAGCCCTCACCACCGTAAAAACCATCACGCCTGATGCAGATACCAACGCCAGTCCTGCTCGCCCACCTCGCCCATGAACTGGCGGTATTCAGCATGTTTCACCGCCAGGTACACGCCCAGGAACTCGCTGCCGAACGCCTTTCGCGCCCAATCGGAACCTTCCAACGCGCGCAGGGTGGTGAGCCAATCGGTGGGCAGCAACGCCTTGGCCTGGGCGTAGCCGTTGCCTTCCACCGGGGCGCCGGGGTCCCGTTGTTCGCGAATGCCACGGTGGATGCCCGCCAGGATCGCGGCCGCCGCCAGGTAAGGGTTGGCATCGGCGCCGCAAATGCGGTGTTCGATATGCCGGGAATGGGCCGGACCACCCGGCACCCGCAGGCTGACGGTGCGGTTGTCCACGCCCCAGGTGGCGGCCAGCGGCGCATAGCTGTTGGTTTGGAAACGGCGATACGAGTTGGCGTTGGGGCAGAACATCAGCAGTGAATCGAGCAGGGTGCTGAGCATGCCCCCCACTGCGTGGCGCAGCAGTGGCGTGCCGTCGGCGGCTTCACTGGCGAACAGGTTGTTGCCCTCGGCATCGGCCAGGCTGATGTGCATATGCATGCCGGTGCCCGCCAGGTCATCGAACGGCTTGGCCATGAAGCACGCCGCCATGCCGTGCTTGTGCGCCACGCCCTTGACCAGGCGCTTGTAGCGCACCGCTTCGTCCATGGCTTGCAGGGCGTCGGCGCGGTGTTCCAGGGTGATTTCCACCTGGCCCGGGGCGTATTCGGAGATCGCCGTGCGCGCCGGAATGCCTTGCAGTTTGCAGGCGCTGTAAAGGTCGGCGAGGAACGGTTCGATCTGCTCCAGCTCACGCAGGCCGTAGACCTGGGTTGCGCGTGGACGCCCGCCGTCCACGTCCCGCGCCGGTTGCGGGCGGCCATTGCCGTCGGGATTCTGGTCGAGCAGGTAGAACTCCAGTTCCGCCGCCATCACCGGGTAATAACCGTCGGCGTTCAGGCCTTCGATCACCTTGGCCAGCAAATGCCGAGGGTCGGCCACGGTGGCGGGCAGGCCTTCGGTGGGGTGCATGCTGACCTGCACCGCAGCGGTCGGGATCAGCCGCCATGGCATGCGCTGCAAACTGCCGCTGATCGGGTAGGCGCGGCAGTCGATATCGCCCACCTCCCACACCAGCCCGGAATTCTCCACATCGTCGCCATTGATGGTCAGGCCGAGGATGGTGCTGGGCAGCGGACGGCCGCTTTCATACACCGCCAGCAATTCGTCGCGGTGCAGCAACTTGCCGCGCGGCACGCCGTTGTTGTCGAGGATAAACAGCTCGAACATCTCGATATCCGGATGCTGTTCAAGGAAGGCGTGGGCTTCGTGCAGGCTGGCAAAAATACTCATGGGGGTTTCTCTTACGTTTGTTTCAGGCAGGCGCGCACAAGGGTGCGTCATCCGTGGGGTAAATCAGCGTAGGAGAAGGGAGTCTGGCGGGCGCGCGTGGCGGCAGTGGAACAGGGCCCAGAAGGCGAGTTCGGAGGGCAGTGTCGCAGGGTGAGTGTCGGGGGAGCCGCCCATGGGTGGATCACAATGATAGAGATGCGCCCAGCGTCACACGCCCGCATAGGTGTTTAAATTCAGGGTTGGCGGAGTTTGGTTGCGACTTGGCTAAACATTCGCCGCGCCTTGCTACCTTGGCCCTTGCTGGAAATAATGACCGCCCCCGAGCATGCCCCAAGGACCCGATCGCATGAAAACAACGATAACCCTGTGCGTACTGGCAAGCCTGGCCACCTCCGCCCTGGCCGACACCGCCCCCTCGCGCCTTGACCAGGTGCTTGAGCGCGGCACCCTCAGCGTCTGCACCACCGGCGACTACAAGCCCTACACCTCGTTGCGCGCCGATGGCGGCTATGAAGGCATCGACATTGCCATGGCCGAGTCCCTGGCCAAGAGCCTCAATGCCAGGATCCAGTGGGTGCCCACCACCTGGAAAACCCTGATGCCGGACTTCCTCGCCCAGCGCTGCGACATCGCCGTGGGCGGGATTTCGGTGTCCCTGGAACGCCAGAAAAAAGCCTTCTTCAGCCAGTCCCTCGGGGTCGACGGCAAGATCCCGCTGGTGCGTTGCGCCGACGTCAAGCGCTACCAGACCGTGGAGCAGATCAACCAGCCCCAGGTGCGCGTGATCGAACCGGCGGGCGGCACCAACGAAGTCTTCGCTCGCGCCCACCTGGGCCAGGCGCAAATCCGCCTGCACGACAACGTGACCATCTTCGACGAACTGCTGGCCGGCAAGGCCGACGTGATGATCACCGACGCCAGCGAAGCGCGTTACCAGCAGAAGCAAAAGCCCGGGTTGTGCGCGGTCAACCCGGAGCGGCAGATGCAGTACAGCGAAAAAGCCTTCCTGCTGCCCCGTGATGATGTGGCGTGGAAGAGCTATGTCGACCAGTGGTTGCACCTGAGCGTGGCCACCGGCGTCTACGACGGCATCGTCAGCCAATGGTTGGCGGCGCCCTGAGCCAGAGCCGTCTACGCTGTGCTCACATCAATAAGAACGAGGGACGGGACATGAAGGGACTGCTCCGCATCACCTGGCTGCTGCTGTTGTGTTTCAGCCAGGTACACGCCGCGACCACTCAGGACGAGGACGCCCAGGCTGCCAAGGCCCTGCTGGAAAAAGCCCTGGCCTACTACCAGAGCAACGGCGACAAGGCGCTCGCCGTGTTCAGCCGCCAAGGCGAGTTTGTCGACCATGACCGCTACGTATTCGTGGTCGACACCCAGGGCGTGCTGCTGGCCAGCGGCGGGCCCTCCTCCGCCTTGATCGGCCGGGATGTGTCCGAGGTACTCGGGCCAGAGTTGCGCCAGTCATTCAAGGACGCGCTCAAGGTGCCGGAAGGCCAGGGTATCCAACAGGCCGACTACCGCTGGCAGAACTGGAACGACGGCAAGGTCGAGCACAAGCATGTGTTTTACCAGCGCGTCGGCGAGCGCATCCTGGCCGTGGGTTATTACCTGCCCCGCGCCACCCCGGAACAGGCCCGGGCCCTGCGCAACAAGGCGGTGAACGCATTGCTGAAGGATGAAGCCGGCACACTCAAGGCCATCAACTCATTGCAGGGCGGTTTCCTGCAGGATGACCTCTATGTGTTTGTCGTGGACTTGAACACCCAGCGCTACGTGGCCCATGGCACCAACCTGCGCCTGATCAACACCGACTTCAGCAAGATCAAGGACCCCGACGGCAAGCCGGTGGGCGAGCCGATCCTCAAGCTGATGGCCGAGCAGGACCAGGGGGAATACAAGTACCGTTGGAAAAACCCGGTGACGGATAAGGTCGAGAACAAGCATGCGTATGTGCGCAAGGCCGGGCATTTCATGGTTGCGGTGGGTTACTACAGCCCCTGATCTGAACTGGAATGCATTCAAATGTGGGAGGGGGTAAGCCCCTCTCACATCAAATCTCTATTGTGTCAGTCAGCGGGTTTTGTCTTCCCGCCCGCGCAGCACGCGATTGGGCATCGCGATCGCCGCCGCCAACCCCAGCAGCGACACCCCCGCACTCACCAGCAGCAAATGCCTGAACGTCACCCCCAGCTCCCCGCGCAGGGCATCCTGCGCCGGGCCTGGCGCGGCGTTCAGGCCGTCGAGCAGCACGTTGCCGGAACCGCCTTCGACCACCAGCGCACCGCTGGCCAGGTGGGCGAAGCTGGAGTCCTGCAACAACGCCAGCAGCAACGCCGACATGCACGCCACCCCCACCGCGCCGCCCAGGGAGCGGAACAGGTTGGTGGTGCTGGTAGCAACGCCGATGTCCCGTTGCTGCACCGAGTTCTGCGCCCCCACGAGGGAGGTGGGGAACTGCATGCCGGCGGCGATCCCGCACAGCAACATGCACACGCCGGTCAGCAGCATATCCTGGGGCGCACTGTAGGCCGTGCCCAGGATCGCCAGCGGGCTCAACAGCGCGCCGCTTAGGATCATCGGTTTGTAACGCCCGGTCACCGAGGTCATGCGCCCGGCGCAATAGGCGCCGATGGGCAGGCCCATCGCCAGGGGCAGCAAATGCAAGGCGGCGCTGTCGGCACCGCCGCCGGTCACTGTCTGAAAGCGCAAGGGCATCAGCACCGTCAGGGAAATCGCCTGGAAGCTGGTGAAGAAAATCGTGCACCAGCACAGCACCGCGCTGCGGTTGGCAAACAGGTGCATCGGCAGCAAGGGCTCGCGGGCGCGGCGCTCGTGCCAGACGAACAGGGTCAATGCCACCAGGGCACAGGCCAGCAGCCCCAGCACCTGGCTGTCACGCCAATGATGGCCCTGGCCGATTTCGGTGATGCCCAACAGCAAGGCGGTGAGACCGATGATCATCAGCACGGTGCCGAGGTAATCGATGATCGGCTTGCGTTGCGGTGCCGGCAGCCCCACCAGGGTGCGATGGGCCACGTACCAGGCACCGGCGCCCAACGGCAGGTTGATCAGGAACACCCAACGCCAGGATAAATACTCGGTCATGTAGCCGCCCAACACCGGCCCGGCCACGCTGGCCACCGCGTACATACTGCTGAAATAGCCCTGATAGCGCCCGCGCTCACGGGGCGGGATGATGTCGCCGATGATCGCCTGGCTCACCGAGATCATCCCGCCGGCGCCGATGCCCTGCAGCACCCGCGCCAGCACCAGTTGCTCCATGCTCTGGGCCATGCCGCAGAACAACGAAGCGACGGTGAACAGGCCCATGCCGATCAGCATCATCGGCCGCCGCCCGTAAAGGTCGCCGAGCTTGCCGTAGATCGGCACCGCCACCGTCATCGCCACCATATAACCGGAGATGACCCAGGCCAGCAGGTTGACGTCGTGGAATTGCGCGGAGATGGCGGGCATGGACACGGCGACAATGGTCTGGTCCAGGGCACCGAGGAAGATCGCCATCATCAACGAGGCGAGAATACTGCGCACCGCGGGGAGCGGTGGCGCGGGCTGATTGAGCTGAGTCACGGCAGAACCTTCGAGCAAGGCCCGCGGGAAAAGGCGGCCCGCGGGAATGCTCGATACGATAGCAGGCTATTCGATAGGCTCGTAAGGAAGTCCGACGTAATTTTCCGCAATGGTCTGGCGCCCGGCTTCGGAGTGGATGAAGTACTCCAGCTCGCTCTGGGCAATGCGCTGGCTGAATCCGTCGGACTCAGGGAATTGATGCAACATCGAGGTCATCCACCAGGAAAACCGTTCGGCCTTCCACACCCGGCGCAGGCAGATGGCGGAATAGCGTTCGAGCAAGTCCACGCGCCCCTCGCCATACACCTTGAGCAAAATCCGGAACAAGGTGCTCACGTCGCTGGCCGCCAGGTTCAAGCCCTTGGCCCCGGTGGGCGGCACGATATGGGCCGCATCGCCGAGCAGGAACAGGCGCCCGTACTGCATCGGTTCCACCACAAAACTGCGCAGGGGCGCGATGCTTTTTTCGATGGAGGGGCCGGTGACCAGTTGTTCAGCCAAGGCGCTGGGCAGCCGGGTTTTCAGTTCCGCCCAGAAGCGTTCGTCCGACCATTCATCCACGGGCTCCTCGACCGGCACTTGCAGGTAATAGCGGCTGCGCGTCGGCGAACGCATGCTGCACAGCGCAAAGCCCCGTGGGTGCTTGGCGTACACCAGTTCCGCGTGCACCGGCGGGGTGTCGGCAAGGATACCCAGCCAACCGAAGGGGTAGACCCGCTCGAACACCTTCAGCGATTCAGCCGGGATCGACTGGCGCGCCACACCGTGGAACCCATCACAACCGGCGATGTAGTCGCACTCCAGGCGAAACGCCTGGCCCTGATGCTCGAAAGTCAGCCAGGGTCGATCACTTTTAAGATCATGGGGCTGCACGTCGCGCGCTTCATACAGGGTGGTGGCGCCAGCGGCGGCGCGGGCGGCCATCAGGTCGCGGGTGACTTCGGTCTGGCCGTAGATCATCACCGATTGGCCGCCGGTCAGCGCCTTGAGGTCGATGTGGGTCAGTTGGCCGTCCAGCGCCAGCTCGAAGCCATCATGCACCAGGCCTTCGGCATCCATGCGCTGGCTCACGCCCGCCTCGCGCAGCAGGTTGACCATGCCTTGTTCCAGCACCCCGGCGCGGATGCGGCCTTGTACGTAGTCGGCACTCTGGCGCTCCAGGATCAGGGTCTGGATACCGGCGTTGTGCAACAGCTGGCCGAGCAAGAGTCCGGAGGGACCGGCGCCGATAATGGCGACTTGGGTTTTCAGGGTTTTCATTATTTTTATCGCCCGCAAGTTCCACCCGAACGGATCGAGTGAAAGAGTTGTCATTGATCTTGTGGCTGACAGTTTTCACTTGAGTGCGCAGTATAAGAAGGTGAAAACTGCGACAAAACCTGCGCTTTTTGCCAATTTGGGCGATTACCGCACCACTGTCCTGAGTATCGGATTGAAACCATGACCAACACCGCGATTCCGGTCTTCAAGCTTTACGGAGAAAGCCAGCAATGGCCGACCCCCGATTTGTTGCACTGCGAAACCATTTCCCGGCGCAGTCGGGAATACCAGTGGGAAATCCAGCCCCACCGGCACGCGGATCTGTGCCAATTGCTGTACGTGCACAAAGGCCAGGCCGAGTTGGAAATCGAAGGCCTGCGCACCACCCTCAAAGAAGCCACGCTGCAGGTATTGCCGCCGTTGTGCGTGCATGGGTTTCGCTTTGCCGAAGATGTGGAAGGCTATGTAGTCACCCTGGCGGCACCGCTGGTCAGCCACTTGCAAGCCCAACTGGGCGCAACGGCAGGCGGTTTGCAGACCCTGTGCAGCTACCCGGCGGGCAAGGACAGTGATTACCTCAACAGCCAGTTCGCCCGCCTGCAGGACGAATACGCCGACGACCAACCGGCCCGGGACATGCTGATGCATGCGCTGGTCAGTGTGCTGCTGGTGTGGATCAGCCGCCAGGCCATCCAGCGTCGCCACCCGCGCGCGCCAAGGGGCCGCGAGTATTTCCGGCGCTTTACGCAATTGGTTGAACAGCACTATCGGGAACACCCGAAGATTGAGGATCTGGCCCACAAACTGGGTATCTCGGTCTCACACCTGAATGGGACGTGTCGGGAACTGGGCGGGCAGCCTGCCTTGCAGATCATGCATGACCGTCAATTACTCGAAGCCAAGCGCCTGCTGACCTACACCAGCATGACCATCAATGAAATGTCGGAAGTACTGGGTTTTTCCGACCCGACCAACTTCTCTCGGCTGTTCCGCCGACGGGTCGGGTTCTCACCCAAGGCGTTTCGCGAGCAACTCAAGGCCGAACAGCCGCCTACCTGAGTGCACTGAAACTGCCGGTGTGGGGAACGCATTGGTCCTGATGGCAGCTGATCGCAAAGGTCGGCTGCATCCGGGTCTGCTCCACGCGGTAGGCGGCGGTGCCATACAGCCCGGTCGCCAGGGCGCAGAGGAAGAAAATCATCAGGTATTTGCGGGTTTTAATGCTCATGGCACAGACCTCTGAGCGGATCTACAGGGTGCTGTTTAAAGCATAGGTCAACCAGGGCGAGTTGCCATTATTGGGCGACATTCAACAGGGTTATGTCGCCTTAGAGCCCCCTATCCCACACCGGCTGCTCGGGGAACCTCACCACCAGGAAATCCAGCAGGCTGCGCAACGCCGATGGCATGTGTTTGCGCGACGCATAGACCGCGTAGATGTTCATCTGCCGGGGTTCGGCCTCGGGTAGCAGACGTACCAGTTCACCACGGCGAATGTGATCGCCGGCCTGGTAGCTGGGCAGCATCGCCACACCCGCGCCGGCCAGCGTCACGCGTAACAACGTACTGGCTTCGTTAGCGGTGATATTGCCGTGCACCGGCACCGACACGTGCTCGCCGTGCTCCTCGAAATGCCACAGGCTTTTGCCGAAGTACGAATGGGTTAGGCAGTTGTGCCGGGCCAGGTCCTCGACTTTCTGCGGCGCCGGGTGCTCCAACAGGTAGGCCGGGGTTGCGCACACCACGGAGCGACAGACCGTCAGGCGCCGGGCGATCAGGTTGGGGTCCAGGTCGTTGCTGGTGCGGATGGCCAGGTCGATGCGCTCATCCACCAGGTTCACCGTGCGGTCGAGCATTTGCAGGTCAATGGTCACCAAGGGGTAGCGCTTGACGTACTCGGCAATGGCCTCGGCCAATTGCGCCTGGCCGAACGAGGTGCTGACACTCAGGCGCAACAGGCCACGGGGCGCATTATCAGGCTCACTGACGGCGGCCTGCATATCGCCGCACAACTCCAGGAGTTGCCGACAGCGTGGCAGGGTTTCGCCACCGGCCGCCGTAAGGCTGAGTTTGCGGGTGGTGCGGTGCAACAGGCGCGCGCCGACCCAGTCTTCCAACTCGGCCAGGTAACGCGACACCACCGGGCGCGACAGGTCCAGATGATCGGCGGCGGCGGACTGGCTGCCCAGGTCCACCACCGTGACAAACACGCGCATTGCTTGAAGACGATCCATGATTTGCCCGATTTCAGAAACAAACTATGTCCCAGCATCGCATTTTTAGTTCGGTTTAGTGCAACTAAGCTCTGTGCATCCTTTGAATCCACTGCTGGAGCTGCCCGATGTTCTCAACCCTCAAGCGCTTGACCTTCACCGCTGCCTTGGCGTTTGCCGGCCATGCAGCGGCGGCCGACCTGACCCTGGATGTCTACAACCCAGGCGAGGCGGCGATCTTCCCGGTCAGCTCGGTGCTGGTCAGCGGCGCCAAAGACGCGATCCTCGTGGACGCACAATTCGGCAAAGGCCAGGCCGAGCAACTGGTGCAGAAGATCCGCGCCAGCGGCAAACACCTGACCACCATCTACATCAGCCACGGCGACCCGGATTACTACTTCGGCCTCGACACCCTGACGGCCGCGTTCCCCGACGCCAAGGTCCTGGCACCGCAACCGGTGGTCGACCATATCAACGCCACCGTGGCCGGCAAACTTGAGTTCTGGGGCCCGAAAATGGGTGCCGACAAACCGGGCAAAACCATCGTGCCCCAGGTGCTGCAAGGCCACAGCCTGACCCTTGAAGGGCAGCAACTGGAGGTGATCGGCCTGGATGGCCCGCAGCCGGACCGCAGCTTCGTGTGGATCCCGTCGATCAAGGCCGTGGTCGGGGGCGTGGTGGTCGCGCAAAACATTCACCTGTGGATGGCCGACACCCAAAGCGCGCAATCCCATAAAGACTGGCTTGCGACCCTGCAACGCATCGAACAGCTGAAACCTCGCACGGTGATTCCGGGCCACTACCTGGGCACGCCATCGCCGCAATCCGTGGCCTTTACTGCCGACTACATCAAGGCCTTCGACGTAGAAACCGCCAAGGCCAAGGACGCCGCCGCCCTGATCGCGGCCATGAAAAAGCGCTACCCCACCCTCGCCGACGAAAGCTCGCTGGAACTCAGCGCCAAAGTCGCCAAGGGCGAAATGAAGTGGTGAATGGCTTTAAACCCTGACCGTACTGGAGAACATCATGAGCAAGATCGCAATCATTGGGGCCACCGGCCGTGCCGGCAGCCAATTGCTGGAAGAAGCCCTGCGTCGTGGGCATAGCGTGGTGGCTATCGCGCGTAACACCGACAAGCTGGCCGTACGCCCCGGCGTCACCGTCAAGCAGGTTGATGCACTGGATGCCAATGCCCTGGAACAAGCCATCAGCGGCAGCGATGTGGTGATCAGCGCGGCACATTTCGCCACGCTGCCCGCCAGCGCTGTGATCGGCCCGGTGAAAAAAGCCGGGGTGAAACGCCTGCTGGTGGTGGGTGGCGCCGGTTCGTTGCTGCTGCCCGGTGGCGAGCGGGTGATCGACAGCGCGGGCTTCCCTGCCGAATACAAGGCCGAAGCCAGTGCAGGCGCCGAGTTTCTTGACGTGCTGCGTCAGGAAAAGGACCTGGATTGGACGTTCCTGTCGCCGTCGGCCTTGTTCGATGGCACCGAACGCACCGGTAAATTCCGCCTGGGCCAGGATGATTTGCTGGTGAGCAGTGACGGTAGCAGCTCGATCAGCTTTGCCGACTACGCCATCGCCATGCTCGATGAAGTGGAAGCACCGAAGCACTCGCGCCAGCGCTTCACCGTCGGCTACTGACACCTGTGGGAGGGGGCTTGCCCCCTCCCACATTTGGACCTCCAGCGCCTACGACTGTCGTGCCTGGCTCACCAACCAGTCCATCAACGCTTCAAGCCCTGCCGACGGCACCGTCCCCGGCGGATACACCAGGTAGTACCCCTTCCCCGTCGGCACGCGCAGTTCAAACGGCATCGCCAAGCGCCCCGCCTTGAGATCCTCGCCCATCAACGCACTGTCGCCCATCGCCACCCCGGAGCCCTGGGAGGCCACGTTCATCGCCAAGTCCAACGTTTCGAAATGATGCCCCTGGCTCAAGTTGCTCAACCGCGTATCCGCCGCCTTGAGCCACCGCGCCCAATCGCGCTCGTCCCGGGTGGGGTGCAACAGCACCTGTTGCTGCAAGTCCGCCGGGGTGTGCAAACCGGCGAGCAGCGCGGGGGCGCAGACCGGGGTGAGTTGCTCATCGAACAAGTGCCGCGCCTCGGCCGATTGCTCGGCGATGGGCGCATAGATCACCGCCGCGTCGAATTGCTCGCGACGAAAATCCACGCTGTAGGCCACGGTGGTGGTGAGTTCCACCGGCACGTCCGGGCGCTCCCGCTGCCATTGCATCAGACGCGGCAACAACCAGCGCATGACACAGGTGGAGGCCTTGATTTGCAGGGTCTGGCGGCGATTGCCGATCTGTTCCAGCGCGTCACCGAGCAGGCCAAACACCTGCTGCACCCGTTGCGACCACTCGCGACCTTCTTCGGTCAGGCTCAACCCCCGTGCCTGGCGCTGGAACAAGGCGTAGCCCAAATGGCTCTCCAGGCCGGCGATCTGCCGGCTCACCGCGCCTTGGGTGATGTGCAGTTGCTCGGCGGCGCGGGTGAAGTTGCAGCACTGGGCCGTGACCCAGAAGGTATGCAGCGCGGGCAGGGGCGGAAGGCGTTTCATATGGGCGCAGCCATGACGTGAGGACATGGCTAGTATGACTTTTTATCGATTGTTGCCGCTACGGGCCAACCGGTCCAATACCGCCACGATTCCATAACAAGAGCGACACCTATGGCGACCTGCGGCGAAGTATTGGTCAACCTCCTGGAACGCTACGGCGTGGACCAGGTGTTTGGTATCCCCGGCGTGCACACCGTGGAGCTGTATCGCGGCCTGGCCCGCTCGAGCATCCGCCACGTCACCCCGCGCCACGAACAGGGCGCCGGCTTTATGGCCGACGGCTACGCGCGCACCCGTGGCAAGCCGGGCGTGTGTTTCATCATCACCGGCCCCGGCATGACCAATATCACCACCGCCATGGGCCAGGCCTATGCCGACTCGATCCCGATGCTGGTGATTTCCAGCGTGCAATCGCGCAGCCAATTGGGTGGTGGGCGCGGCAAGCTGCATGAGCTGCCGAACCAAGGCGCGATGATGGCCGGGGTGGCGGCGTTCTCCCATACATTGATGTCGGCAGCGGAGCTGCCCGCGGTGCTGGCGCGGGCGTTTGCGTTGTTCCAGGCCGGCAGGCCGCGCCCGGTGCATATCGAGATTCCGTTGGATGTGCTGGTGGAAAACGCCGATGCAGTGCTGGGCAGTCAACCGGTCAGCATCGCCCGTGCCGGTGCGGCACCGGCGGCGGTCAGGCAGATGAGCCAGTTGCTCGCCGCCGCCAAACGTCCGCTGATCCTGGCCGGTGGCGGCGCGATTGAGGCGGCCGCCGAATTGACTCGCCTGGCCGAAACCCTCGGCGCGCCGGTGGCCCTGACCATCAATGCGAAGGGCATGCTGCCTTCCGAGCATCCGCTGCTGATCGGCTCCACCCAGTCCCTGGTCGCTACCCGCGCGCTGGTGGCCGAGGCCGATGTGGTGCTGGCCATCGGCACCGAGCTGGCCGAGACCGACTACGACGTGACCTTCGCCGGTGGCTTCGAGATACCCGGCGCGCTGCTGCGCATCGATATCGACCCCGACCAGACCGTGCGCAATTACCCGCCGCACCTCGCACTGGTGGCCGATGCGCAGATCGCCGCCGATGCCTTGCTGACCGACTTGAACCGCACGCCGCTGGGCCCCCGCCACACCGACTGGGGCGCTCAGCGCGTCGCCCGGTTGTGGGCCGAACTGGTCCCCACCTGGGACGCCGCCACCCGCGCGCAAACCCTGTTCCTCAATACGGTGCTGGAAGCACTGCCGGGCGCCGTGCTGGTGGGCGACTCGACCCAACCGGTGTACAGCGGCAACCTGACCCTGAACCTCGACCACCCGCGCCGCTGGTTCAACTCCTCCACCGGCTACGGCACCCTGGGCTACGCCCTGCCGGCCGCCATCGGCGCCTGGTTGGGCCGTGGCGATGGGCAACCGGTGGTGTGTTTGATCGGTGACGGCGGGCTGCAATTCACCCTGCCGGAACTGGCCAGCGCAGTGGAAGCGCGCACGCCGATCATCGTGCTGCTGTGGAATAACCAGGGTTATGAAGAGATCAAGAAATACATGCTCAACCGCGCCATCGAACCGGTCGGCGTAGACATCTACACCCCGGATTTTATCGGCGTGGCCAAGGCCCTCGGCAGTGCTGCCGACAGCGCTCACAGCGTTGCACAGCTGCGCAACGCCTTGCGCGCCGCCGCCGATCGCCCAGGGCCGACGCTGATTGAGATCGACCAGGACCTATGGATGAAGGAGACATCGGTATGAGCGCAGTAGTGAACGGTGTGTATATCGACGGCGCATGGCGGGCCGGCCATGACGTGCTGGAGGTGATCAACCCGGCCACCGAGGCGACCCTGGCCCGCGTCAGCGTCGGCGATGGGCAGGCCGTGACCCAGGCCGTGGATGCAGCCAGCGCGGCCTTTATCGACTGGTCGAAAAGTAGCGGCCGTGATCGCGCCAGCCTGCTGCGCAAAATCGCCCAAGGCGTCAGCGCGCAGCGCGAACAGTTGATGCACCTGCAATCGAGCAACAACGGCAAGCCGCTGTTTGAAGCCGGCATCGATGTGGACGATGTGATCGCCACGTTCGAGTACTACGCCGGTATCGCCGACGACATGGACGCCGGCCAGGACCGCTCGGTGGCGCTGCCCAGCGACGACTTCAGCGCGCGCCTGCGCCGTGAGCCGTGCGGCGTGGTGGGGTTGATCGTGCCGTGGAATTTCCCGATGGTCACCACCGCCTGGAAACTCGCCCCGGCCCTTGCCGCCGGTTGCTGCGTAGTGCTCAAGCCCTCGGAAGTAACGCCATTGGCGGAGTTGCAGTTGGCGCAAATCATCGCTGACGCAGGCTGCCCGGCGGGGGTGTTCAACCTGGTCTGCGGCACCGGCTTGGCCGTTGGCGCACCGTTGGCCGCAGACCGTCGCGTGGCGAAGATTTCCTTCACCGGCAGCAACGCCGTGGGCGTGCAGGTGATGCAACGCGCAGCGGAAACCATCAAGGGCGTAAGCCTGGAATTGGGTGGTAAATCTTCGCTGCTGGTACTGGCGGATGCCGACCTCGACCTGGCGGTGGAACTGGCGTGTGGCGGTGGCTTTTTCAACGCCGGGCAAATGTGTTCCGCCACCAGCCGCGTGCTGGTGGCCGACAGCATGGCGGATGAATTCCTGCAACGCTTGCAGGCACGGGCTGAAGCAATTCGCGTCGCCGACCCATTTGCCGACGACGTGGAAATGGGCGCGCTGATCAACCGCGTGCAGTATCAGCGGGTGCTGGGGCATATCCAACGGGGCGTCGAGGCTGGCGCGCGATTGGTGTGTGGCGGCGAACGCCCGGCGAATCTGGCGAAGGGCTACTTCATTCGCCCGACGGTGTTTACCGACGTGCCACTGGACAGTGCATTGTGGAACGAAGAAATCTTCGGCCCGGTGCTGTGTGTACGAGCTTTTGCCACTGAGGAAGAGGCCATTGCCCTGGCCAACGACAGCGATTTCGGCCTGGTGGCCAGCGTGGTCAGCCGTAGCGTCGAGACCACCGAGCGCGTGGCGAATGCCTTGCAGGCCGGGCTGGTGTGGATCAACTCACCGCAGGTGATCTTCCCGCAGGCCGCATGGGGCGGTTACAAGCAGAGCAGTATCGGCCGTGAGCTGGGCCCGTGGGGGCTGGCGGCGTTTCAGGAGATCAAGCATGTGATCCGGTCTATCTGACGACGCAGAACAAATATGGGAGGGAGCTTGCACCTAATGCCAGTCAGTTAAGGAGGAACACTGTAACTGTGGTGAGCGGGCTTGCCCGCTCTCACACTTTGACTTGCGGTGTTTCAGTTAACCGCAATTTTTAGATAGTCCCTGCGACTTTCTCATTTGCCCCCCTCCCCCCTGCGTGGCCTGATTCACCCTTGTTCACTCAAGGCAGGCCCATGGAAAACGTTCAGGCAAAACCCACCACCGCCGTATGGCTGATGATCAGCGTCGTGCTGGTCGCCCTTAACCTGCGGCCGTCGATGGCCGCCGTGGGGCCGTTGTTGTCGTCGATTCGCGGCGACGTGCCGTTGAGTTTCAGCAGCGCGGCGTTGCTGACCATGTTGCCGGTCATGGCCATGGGCCTGGCGATGTTCTTTGGCATGGGCCTGGCCAAGCGCGTTGGCGAGCACCGCAGCATTGTGCTGTCACTGCTGGTGATTGGCGTGGCGACGTTGTCGCGGCTGTTCCTGGATTCGGCCCTGGAATTGATCGTCAGCGCCATTGCCGCCGGTGTGGGCATCGCCATGATCCAGGCGTTGATGCCGGCCCTGATCAAGTCGCGGTTCAGCGACAACGTTTCGCTGTTCATGGGCCTCTACGTCACCGCCATCATGGGCGGCGCGGCGCTGGCGGCAGCGTTCTCCCCCTTCGTGCAGGTGCAGACCGGCAGTTGGCGCATCGGCCTGGCGATCTGGGGGTTTCTGGCGTTGCTGGCCCTGGTGTTCTGGTACGCCCAGCGCTCGGTGTTGCCACCGTTGCCCCAAGCCACCGCCGGTCCTCAGGAATCGTTTTTCGGCAACGGCCGCGCCTGGTTGCTGGCGATCTTTTTCGGCCTCGGTACGGCGTCCTACACCTGCGTGCTGGCGTGGCTGGCGCCGTACTACGTGGAGCAAGGCTGGAGCGAACAGAATGCCGGGTTGTTGCTGGGATTCCTGACCGCGATGGAGGTGGTGTCCGGCCTGGTGACGCCGGCCATCGCCAACCGCCGCCGGGATAAACGCGGGGTGGTGGCGGTGTTGCTGGGGCTGATCATCCTCGGGTTCTGCGGCCTGATCCTCAGCCCGCAACACCTCAGTCTGCTGTGGCCGTGCCTGCTGGGCCTGGGTATCGGCGGGTTGTTCCCGATGAGCCTGATCCTGTCCCTCGACCACCTCGACAACCCGCGCCGCGCAGGGGGCCTTACCGCATTCGTGCAGGGCATCGGCTACCTGATTGCCGGCCTGTCGCCGCTGATCGCCGGGATGATCCGCGACCAGCTGGGCAGCTTCGAATGGGCCTGGTGGTCGTTGACGGCGGTGGTCGTGGTGATGCTGCTGATCGTCACGCGCTTCAACCCAAGGCATTACGCAGAACACATTCGCTGACGTCGTGTTGTAAACAGTATTTGTCTCACGACAAACATAGAAACGCCCTACAGAGCTTTCTATTGGTACGGCCGTTCCGTTAAGCTTTCGCGCTGTCTTGTACTGACTTCGGTACATGGGGTTTACGGACGAAACCGATGTTAAACAGTAACTTGCTCAGAAAACTCGATATGCAGGACTTGATGGTGTTTATCGCCGTCTATGACCAGAGCAGCGTTACCGACGTGTCAGAAACGCTGTTCGTCAGCCAGTCCACCGTGAGCTACAGCCTGAAGAAACTGCGGACCAGTTTTGAAGACGAACTGTTTATCAACACCCGGGCGGGCATGCGGCCTACGTACAAGGCCACTACCATGTACGCCCATGTGCAGAAGATCCTCGAAAGCATCAACCTGTGCCACGCCGGTGGCCAGGCCTTCGACCCGACCCAGAAGGCCGTGACCTTCAATGTCTGCGCGCCGGAGTACTTCGAACAACTGATCCTGCCGCGCCTGTTGAAGCATTTCGACCGCGCCGACCTGCCGGTGATCGTCAATGTGCAGAAACTGGAAGCCGACATCCCCGCCGACGACCTGCGCGAGGGCCGCCTGGACCTGGTGATCTGCTTCGGACCGCACTTTCACCGCGCCCATAAAGACTTCAAGACCCAGATGCTGCTGGAGGACGATCTGGTGTGCGTCTTCGATAAACGCTCGGCACCGCGCGAGCCGGCATTCAGCCTGCAATCATTCGTCGAGCGGCGCCACGTGTTCCCTACGCCATGGACTTCCGACACCAACATGATCGACGGCTGGCTGGCGCGCCAGGCCCACAAGCGCCAGGTGATCGCCCGCGCCAACAGCTACAGCGCGGCGCTGAAGATGATCACCGGCACCGACTTCATCGTCACCCTGCCGCGCCGCGTGCAGAAACTGCTGGCACCGGCGACGGTGTTCGGCCACTGCGAGGCCCCCAACGGGTTGCCGGGGTTCACCCTGGATATGCAGTGGAATGAAAGCAGTGAACAGGACAGTGCCAATACCTGGTTTCGTGAACAGGTGGTGAAGGTGTGTGCGGATCAGGGATTACTCTGACTTCTGTGGTGAGGGTTAGCCGATCGCGACTTTGCTGTAGGAATCGCGATCCATGTCGACCAGTTGGACATTGTTTAAACCTGCAGATCCGCCGGCCAGTCGCCCAGATCCTGCAACGCTGCCAGCAGGCTTTGCGACAATTGCTGCTTGACCTGCGGCGACCGCCCGCTGAGCAGCGACAGCTTCACCGCGATGAAAGCGCGTGGGTTGAGGGAGGTGCCGACCTGAAAACTCTCGAGCTTCACGGCGCGGCTTTTGATATCGAACTCGGAACCGAACTGCCCGGACGCCATCAGCACATTGTTGAGCCGCAACAGGGTTTTCTCGACGGCCAGGTTTGTCAGGTTGGCGGTGTATTCCAAGTGCAGGTGTGGCATGGATGACTCCGAGTCATTCGTAGGAAAGTCTGTAGATATAGCACGGATAAAAGCCTCAGGCCTTGTTCGCCTGACCTCGATCGCTCATGAACGCTTCCAGCCGCGAACGCACCCAGCGTTCGGCCGGGTCGGTGTCCACATGACTGAGCCAGACCATGGACAAATCCAGGGTCGGCGTCTCGAACGGAAACGGCTCGCAGAACAGGTTGCCCGACACCGCCATGGCCTCGGCGGTGTAGTCCGGCAGGCTGGCGATCAGGTCGGTCCCGGCCAGCAGCGCGGGCAATGCGCTGTATTGCGGCACCGACAACACCACATGGCGCTTGCGGCCGATTTCCGCCAGCCACTCATCGGCAAACCCGGACACGTTGGCGGTGTGGGACACCAGCACATGGGGGCGCGAGCAATATTCATCGAGGGTCAGCGGGGTGTCCGAGGCATCGGCGCGCAGCAGTCGCGGACGAATGTGGCGCAGCAGCTTGCGCTTGGCATTCGCCGGCAGGCCACGGGTCTGGGTGATGCCGACGGTAATATCGCCGGACGCCAGCAGATCGGGAATCCGCCAATAGTCCACGTGCTGCACCACGAACACCACCTGCGGCGCTTCCTGGCGCAAGGCGCGCAACAACGGTGGCAACAGGCCGAACTCGACGTCGTCGGACAGGCCGATGCGAAAGGTCATGGTGCTGATGGATGGGTCGAAATCGTGGGTCAGGCTCAAGGCCGACGACAGTGAGTCCAGGGCGGGCGACAGGTGCTGGATGATTTCCTCGGCGCGCGCGGTAGGTTCCATGCGATGGCCGACGCGAATGAACAGCGGGTCGTTGAACAGGGTGCGCAGACGGTTGAGGGCCGAACTGATGGTCGGCTGGCCGAGAAACAGCTTCTCGGCCACCCGCGTCACATTGCGCTCGAGCATCAGTGCTTCGAAGACCACCATCAGGTTGATGTCGGCCTTGCGTAATTCATTGCGATTCATCGGCGCCTGCCCCTAGCCCAAGACAAGCCGCAGTTTAGAAAGCCGGGCCGGCCGCGTCTATGTGCACACTGTTCATCACGCGGCTTTGGGACTATAAACAGCGCTCGAACGTCGCAGGAACACTACCGTGCTGGTCATTTTTGGCCTGGCCATTCTGGTGGCCGGACTCTGCCTCTGGCTTATCCGCTTTGTCACCCGCCCCACCGCCCGCACCTTGTTGCGGGTGTTCGTCGGCCTGTGCCTGGCAGCAGTGGTGGCGTACCTGGTGCTGGCCTCGGGTTTTCCTGTTTCGTTGCTGGTTTCATAACGCCCCTTCTTTGAACTGGATGCTATTGCCTTGATAAACATCCGCAACATCGCACTACCGCTGTTACTGGCCGGATGTACCGCCATGACGCCCTACAAGGCACCGCTCGAAGGCCCGCGCGCGCAGCTCAAAAGTGAGTTGAGCACCCACGCCAGCTACAACGAATGGCTGTCTGTCAGCGTTTCGACGGATCATGAATGCCTGCAAGGCAGGGTGGGAACGCCGAGTAAGGAAACCGCACTGTTTGCGGTGCACAGCAGCACTTCGCGCCCCGACGGTTACGTGGACATCGCCGCCGACCAACCGCTGCACTTGATCGTGTCGGGCCTGGCGAGCGCCGGCCGGCGCTGTGTGATTGAGTTCAACACCCAGTTCGCCGCCCAGGGACGCTACCTGCTCAAAGGCGGGATTGCCGACGCCGACAGTGGGTGGTGTCGCGTTAAGGTGATCAATGCCGATACCGGCGCCGCGCTGGCGGAATTCGAAACCCCGACCCAGGTAACACCCGACCCCACGGAGAGCCCTTCGTGGAGGCAGTTCATGGCCCGTCAAGGGTGCTTTTTGGCTCCGGCCGAACATTGATCAGGGCTTGAGCGGACGCTCCTGATCCCGCTCGGACAGCTCAGTGCCGTCGTCCGGGTGCTTCCAGGTCTGGGGTTTTTCCTCTTCATGTCGCCGGGGTTGCTCATGCTCCGGCTCATCTTGGCGCTTCGGTTCATTGCCCATAGCCATCTCCCTTCCGTAAGAATGGGTCATACCTTCCAGCATAGAACAGAGCGGGATCTTTGACAGGCACGCAAATTCATAACCAACAGACATTAATCAATCCATATTTTTCACTTTTCATTTCTAAATGTGTCAGCCACTATCCTCGGTCTTACGCGAAACAAGCATTTAAAAAGAACGCTGGAGACACAAACCCATGACTAGCCCTTCCCGGCCCGATTCTGCCCGTTCGAAAGTAGGTGCGGTATTCCGCGTTACTTCGGGCAACTTCCTTGAACAATTCGACTTCTTTCTGTTCGGCTTCTACGCCACCTACATCGCTGCCGCGTTCTTCCCTGCCGCCAATGAATTTGCGTCATTAATGATGACCTTCGCCGTGTTCGGCGCGGGCTTCCTGATGCGCCCACTGGGCGCCATCATCCTCGGCGCTTATATCGATGACGTCGGTCGCCGCAAAGGGTTGATCGTGACCTTGTCGATCATGGCCAGCGGCACGCTGTTGATCGTGCTGGTGCCGGGCTATCACACCATTGGCCTGTGGGCCCCGCTGCTGGTGCTGGTGGGCCGCTTGCTGCAAGGCTTTTCGGCCGGTGCGGAGCTGGGCGGTGTGTCGGTGTACCTGTCTGAAATGGCCACCCCAGGCCGCAAGGGGTTCTACACCAGTTGGCAATCGGGCAGCCAACAGATCTCCATCGTGGTCGCCGCCGCCCTGGGCTATGGCTTGAACGTGTGGATGGAACCGGCGGTGGTTGCCGATTGGGGCTGGCGCATTCCGTTCGCCATCGGTTGCGTGATCATCCCCTTTATCTTTGTGTTGCGTCGCAACCTGCAGGAAACCGAAGAATTCGCCAACCGCAAGCATCGCCCGACCATGCGCGAGGTGCTGGCCACACTGGTGAAAAACTGGACCGTGGTCATCGGCGGCATGCTGATGGTGGCCATGACCACCACCGCGTTCTACCTGATCACCGTGTACGCGCCGACCTTCGGCAAGACCGTGCTGCAACTGAGCACCTCCGACGCCCTGCTGGTGACCTTGCTGGTGGCGGTGTCGAACTTTGTCTGGCTGCCGATCGGCGGCACCCTGAGCGACCGCTTCGGCCGCAAGCCGGTGCTGATCGCCATGACCGCGTTGACGGTGCTCACGGCTTATCCGGCGCTGTCCTACGTGGTGAATGCACCGAGCTTCGCCCATATGCTGGAGACGCTGCTGTGGTTCTCGTTCCTGTACGGCATGTACAACGGCGCGATGATCCCCGCCCTCACGGAAATCATGCCGGTGGAAGTGCGCGTGGCGGGCTTCTCCCTGGCCTACAGCCTGGCGACCGCGATCTTCGGTGGGTTTACCCCGGCGATCTCCACCTGGTTTATTCACATCACTGAAGACAAGGCCTCGCCGGCCTATTGGATGATGTTCGCTGCGGTGTGCGCGCTGTGTTCGACCCTGGCGCTGTATCGTCGCGCCAACGCACGCGGGCAGGTGATGCAGGGGGCGGCGTGATGAGGCCTTTGTTCAAGATCCTGGCGGCCCTGGCCCTCGGTGCCCTGGCGCTGACGGCCCAGGCCGAGGAACTCAAGGTGATGACCTCCGGTGGCTTCACCGCCGCCTATAAACTGCTGGGCCCGCAATACGCCCAGCACAGCGGCGACACCCTCGATACCGTCCTCGGCCCGTCCATGGGCAAGGCGCCGGAAGCGATTCCCAACCGCCTGGCCCGTGGTGAACATGCCGACGTGGTGATCATGGTCGGCTATGCCCTGGATGACTTGATCAAACAAGGCAAGGTCGACCCGGCGTCCCGCGTGGAACTGGCGGATTCGCGCATCGGCCTGGTGGTGAAGGCAGGTGCGACCAAACCCGCGATCGGCACCGATGCCGAACTCAAGGCCGTACTGAGCAAGGCCAAGTCCGTGGCGTATTCGGACAGCGCCAGCGGTGTGTATGTCGAGAAAGAGCTGTTCAAGAAGCTCGGCATGCCCGCCAAAGGCACCATGATCGAACGCCTCCCGGTGGCCGAACAGGTCGCCAAGGGCGATTACGAGGTGGGCTTGCAGCAGGTGGCGGAGTTATTGCCGGTGCCGGGTGTGACGTACGTCGGCAAGATCCCGGAAGACGTGCAATCGGTGACGCGCTTTGCGGCGGGCATTCCGGTCAATGCCGAACACCCTGCACAGGCCAAGGCCTTGTTGCAATTCCTCGCGTCGCCCCAGGCACAACCGGTGGTGCAATCCACCGGCCTGGACTCGGTGGCACACTGACCGAAACGGCATCTCGCGCACCAACCGCTCCAATTCCAGCGCCGCCGGCGGCCAGCTCCGTCCGCGGCGTTTGATCAAGCCCACATTACCCATCACCTGCGGTTCCACCCACCGCACACTCAGCCAAATGGGCTGCTCCGACGCCAGTATCGCGATCGACGGCAGCATGGCCCCCCATCCCGCCTCCACCAGTCTGAAGCGCCCGGTCCACAGGGCTTGAGGCAAATGAACGAAAACCTTCGAAACAATTCAAAGCACTTCAATTTAGTATAAATTGCATGCCACTCAACAAGGCATTCAAGGAGGTTTCCCGTGGCAACTCTGCAAGCTCACACCATCCAGGCACTGCACACCCATCGCCCGACCCTGCTGACCGAATGGGTTGCCAGCCTTGAAGCTTCGGGGGCCACGCGTAACGTCAAGGCCGAAGACACCCGGCAGCAGGCCAACGACTTCCTCAACCTGCTCATCGCGGCGCTGCAGCAAGGCGGTTCCCAGCCGGTCAACCATGAAAACTGGGCAGAAACCCGGGTATTCCTGGAAAAGCTCTCCCACAGCCGCGCCCTGGTCGGCCAGGACTCGCAACAGACCGCCAGCTTTATCTTTGCCCTCAAGGGCCCGCTGTTCGCCCTGCTGCAACGGGAGTACGCCGAACAACCGACGCAACTGGCCGAACAACTGTGGGAAATCTCCGAGCTGCTTGACGCGCTGGGCATGCACACCATCCGTACGTTCCAGAAATCCCGTGAGTCGGTGATCAAGCGCCAGCAGGAAGAATTGCTGGAACTGTCCACCCCGGTGGTCAAGCTGTGGGACGGCGTGCTGGCCCTGCCGATGATCGGCACCCTGGATTCGCAACGCACCCAGGTGGTCATGGAGTCCCTGCTGCAGCGCATCGTCGACACCGGCTCGGAAATCGCCATCATCGACATCACCGGCGTACCCACCGTGGACACCCTGGTAGCCCAGCACCTGTTGAAAACCGTTACGGCCATCCGCCTCATGGGGGCCGACTGCATCATCAGCGGCGTGCGTCCGCAGATCGCCCAGACCATCGTGCACCTGGGCCTCGACCTGCAAGGCGTGGTGACCAAGGCCAACCTGGCGGATGCCTTGGCGCTGGCCCTGAAACGCCTGGGCGTCACCATCAGCAAGGCTGTTTAAGCATGGAACGTATCCCTATTTTGCAGATGGGCGAATTCCTGCTCGTGACGATCCAGGTCGACATGCATGACCAGCTCGCGCTGACGCTGCAGGACGACCTGTCCGAGCGCATCAGCCGTACATCGGCCCGGGGCGTGCTGATCGACATTTCGGCGCTGGACATGGTCGACTCGTTTATCGGCCGCATGATCGGCACCATTTCCGGCCTGTCGCGCATCATGGATGCCCAGACCGTGCTGGTAGGCATGCAGCCGGCCGTGGCGATCACGCTGGTGGAACTGGGCATGACCCTGCCGGGCGTGGCCACCGCGTTGAACGTCGAGCGCGGCATGCAACTGTTGCGTGACCGGGTAGACCACTCATGACCCAGGCCAGCAGTGGCACTCACCCGGTGCTCATCGAACAGGACGTAGTGCTGGCCCGACAATTGGTGCGCAAGCTGGCCCAGGAATGCGGCATGCGCCTGATCGACCTGACCAAACTGGTCACCGCCGTCAGTGAGCTGGCGCGCAACACCGTGGTGTACGGCGGCGGCGGCCATATGGATTGGGCCGTGGTCGAAAAAGACCACCGCCCAGGCCTGCGCCTGACCTTTCGCGACGAAGGGCCGGGCATCCCCGACCTCAAGTTGGCGATGACCGACGGCTGGACCTCCGGCAGCGGCCTGGGCCTGGGCCTGACCGGCGCCAAGCGGTTGGTGGACGAGTTTGAACTGGACACCGCACCCGGCCAGGGCACCCGCGTGACGATTACCCGATGGGCCTGAATATTCCCAGTGCCCTGACCCAGGTGTTGTTGATCGAGGATGTCAGCCAGATCGGCCATGCCCGACGCACCGCGCAACAGTTGGCCGAACAATCGGGTTTCGACGAGACCGATGCCGGCCGCGTGGCACTGGTGGCCACCGAGCTGGCCAGCAATATCCTCAAGCATGCCGCCCATGGCCAATTGCATCTGCGCCTCACGGGTAACCAGGGCGTGGAGCTGATCGCCGTGGACCGTGGCCAGGGCTTTGACCTGGACAGTTGCCTGGTGGACGGCTTTTCCACCGGCGGCACCCAGGGCATCGGCATGGGCGCCATTTCGCGTGTGGCCCAGGTGTTCGACGTGTACGCCGATCAGCGCGGAACGGCGATGCTGGCGCGCCTGTATCCACGGGCATCGGCCAGCAAAGATATGCGCTACGGCGTCAGCCAGCATTCCCTGCACGACGACCCGGCCTGCGGCGATGCCTGGCACCTGGTGATCGAACCCGGCCGGTTCAGCGTGATGGTAGCCGACGGCCTGGGCCATGGCAGCGAAGCCGAACGCGCGGCGCAGGCCGGCGAAGCGGTGTTTGCCCAAGACGCCTTCTTCGACGCAGGCGAGCTGTTCAACGACCTGCATATCGGCATGAACGGCACCCGCGGCGCAGCCGTGGCCGTGGCGCAGTACGATGCCACGGCAGACAGCCTGCGCTTTACCGGGGTGGGCAATATCGGCGCCAGCCTGATCGGCCCCGGCAAGTCCCGCGGGCTGGCGTCCCATCCGGGGATCGTCGGCGTGCAGTTTCGCAAGGCGCAGCCCTTCGACTACGCTCAAGTGGGTGGCCAGATGCTGATCCTCTACAGCGACGGCCTGCAGTCACGCTGGAACCTGGCGGACTATCCCGGGCTTTCCCATCGCCACCCCGCCCTGATCGCCGCCGTCCTGCACCGTGATTTCTGTCGCGGCCGGGATGACGTTACCGTCTTTGTGATTGCCCTGGAGGCCATCGATGGCTGACACCACCGTTTCGCTTGAGGAGCAAGTGCGAACGCTTCGCCTGGAAGCCGATGCACTGCGCGCCGAACTGGACGAAACCAACCAGGGCGTATTGGCACTCTATGCCGAGCTGGATACCCAGGCCGACCAACTGCGCCAGGCGTCGGACCTGAAAAGCCGTTTCCTGTCGTACATGAGCCATGAATTCCGCACGCCCCT
Source organism: Pseudomonas sp. NFX5 (assembly GCF_049132125.1). NCBI lineage: Bacteria > Pseudomonadati > Pseudomonadota > Gammaproteobacteria > Pseudomonadales > Pseudomonadaceae > Pseudomonas > Pseudomonas sp. NFX5. Next base: position 209,343 of record NZ_JAFMZG010000031.1, on the reverse strand, counting down.
GGGCTCGATCCTGAGCATCACCAGTCTGTTGGCCGACGAACTCGACGGTCCCCTTAGCCCTGAGCAGCACACACAGGTCGGGTTTATCCGCAGCTCGGCACGCGAACTGCGCGAAATGGTCGACGACCTGCTGGACCTGGCCAAGATCGAGGCCGGGCGCATCACGATCTCGCCGGCCTGGTTCGACATGTTCGATCTGTTCTCGGCGTTGCGCGGGATGTTCCGCCCGATCGTCGATGCGACGTCGGTGGACTTGATCTTCGAAGAGCCGATCGGCTTGCCCAAGCTGTACACCGATGACAAGAAGCTCGCGCAGATCCTGCGCAACTTCATTTCCAACGCCCTGAAGTTCACGGTGCAAGGTGAAGTGCGAGTGTCGGCGCAAAGAGTGGGTGATCAGGAAATCCGCTTTGCCGTGCACGACACCGGCCTGGGCATTCCGGCCGAATTGCACAGCAACCTGTTCGAAGACTTTTCCCAGATCGATTCGCCGCTGCAAAAACGCCTGCGCGGCACCGGCCTGGGGCTGTCGCTGTGCAAACGCTTTGCCGAGTTGCTCGGCGGCCGCGTCGGCGTGGAAAGTACCCCAGGCGTGGGCTCGATGTTCTTCGTGATCATTCCTCTCTCTATTCCTGGCGGGCTTGTTGATGAACCGTGACATCCAACTGCTGATCGTCGACGACAACGCGGCGACCCGCTATGCCCTGCGCCGGCGCCTGGAGAACCATGACTACCGCGTGCTCGAGGCCGGCACCGGCCAGGAAGGGCTGGACCTGATCGCCAGCCAAAAGATCGACGGGCTGATCCTCGACGTCAACCTGCCGGACATGAGCGGCTTCGACATCGTACGCGGGCTGCGCGCCGATCCGGTCACGGCCTTGCTGCCGGTGGTGCACGTGTCGGCCGCCTCCATCGAGACCGGCGATATCATCACCGGCCTGGATGCCGGGGCCGATGCCTACCTGATCCACCCCATCGACCCCGATGTGCTGCTGGCGACCCTGCGGACCTTGCTGCGGGTGCGCGACACCGAATATGCGCTGCGCGAGAGCGAGGCACGCTTTCGCGAAATATTCTTCAATATCAGCGCACCGATTGCGGTCATGGATGCGCAGCTCAAGGTCCACGAATGTAACCACGCCTTCGCCCAATTGATTCACGACAACCTCAACCCCGACGCCCTGCTGGAGTGCTTCGCCGCCGATCAACTCGGCGTGCTCCAGGAACTGTGCCAGCGCCTGGCTGCCGGCGAGCGCTGGAAGGGCACCCTGCACATGAAGGTCGACGGTCAGTTGCGCGAGACCGAATGGCAGGTTTCGCCCTACCGCAGCGCCGAATTGAGCCTGGTGTTTGTCGAAGACGTCACCGAGCACCGCCACCGCGAGCGGCACCAACAGGCCGAGCTGGCCAACGCCGCCACCCAGTTGGCACGTACCGAGGCGCAACTGTTGCAGGCGCAGAAGATGGATGCCCTGGGCAAGCTCACCGGCGGCATTGCCCATGACTTCAACAACCTGCTGACCGGGATCATCACCAGCCTGGAGCTGATCAAGAAACGCATCGAGACCCAGCGCACCGACAAGGTCATGGCCTATGCCGATGCAGCGTTGAGCTCGGCCCTCAGCGCCGCCGGCCTGACCAACCGCCTGCTCGCCTTCGCCCGCCAGCAGCCGCTGGACACACGGCCGATCGATATCAACGCGCATATCCGCTCCCTGGAAGAACTGCTGGTACGCACCATCGGTGAACATATCGCGCTGAAGCTGGAGCTGACCCACAACCCTGCCGTGGCGATGGTCGATCCGATCCAGCTGGAAAGTGCGGTGCTGAACCTGGTGATCAACGCCCGCGACGCGCTGCCCAAGGGCGGCACTGTCTGGGTGACGACTTACCCGGCCTACTCCAGTGGCAACCTGAAACTGGAAAACGGCGCCTACATCGCCCTGTCGGTGCGGGACAACGGGGTGGGCATCGAACACAGCGTCATCGACAAAGTCTTCGACCCTTTCTTCACCACCAAGCCGCTGGGCCAGGGCACCGGGCTGGGCCTGTCGACCATCTACGGGTTTGCCCGCCAGTCCGGCGGCGATGCACAGATCCGCAGCGTGACCCGCCAGGGCACCGAAGTGACCATCATGCTTCCCGCCGCCAGCGGGCCTGCCAGCATCGTGACCAAGCCTCTGGCCGCACCCGGCCAGAGCCAGGGCGAACATGTGCTGGTCGTCGAAGACATGCCTTCGGTGCGCAGCTTTGTCGCCGAAATCCTGGCCGACGCCGGCTACCGTTGCAGCCTGGCCGCCAATGGTGACGAAGCGGTGGTCTGCCTGCGCAGCGACCCGAGCATCAACCTGTTGTTGACCGACGTCGGCCTGCCCTTTATGACCGGGCGCGAACTGGCAGACGTGGCACGCGAGATCCGCCACACCTTGCCGATCCTGTTCATGACCGGCTACGCGGAAAATGCCGCGAACCGGCAAAGTTTCCTCGGCGAAGGCATGGATCTGATTTCCAAGCCGTTTCACATCGATGAGTTGCTGGAAAAGATCCGCCGTGGGCTGGATGGGACGGCAGGCGAGCGTTAGAAGGGACAGGGGCACCACGCCAAAAGGCACCTGCCTGGTGCCCGAAGGCGGCGAAAACCGAATGCCCGCGCGGCGCGAAAACCCACGGTAAAACGAAGCAGTATCGCGCAACGGCACAGGCGGCGAACCTGTCAGGAATGACAGTACCGCTGGTCCCGTGGCGCGTTGACGAGCAGCGGCTTCGGGACTTTGCTTATGGTTACCGCGACGAATCTGCAGCGGGGCACACCGGTTCGAGGACAGGAAGAATGAGCGACAGACAGAACGGCACAGTGAAGTGGTTCAACGATGAAAAGGGTTACGGATTCATCACGCCGGAGAGCGGCCCCGACCTGTTCGTCCACTTCAGGGCAATCGAGGGCAACGGGTTCAAAACATTGAAGGAGGGCCAGAAGGTCACCTTTGAAGCCGTACAGGGCCAGAAAGGCATGCAGGCCGATAAAGTCCAAATCGTGTCCTGACCCGCTTGATGCCCGCAGACATACCTGCCCCGACGGGCCACCTATTGCACTGGAAAGGAGAACGGCCATGCCCAGGAAAACTCCACAGACTGCAATCTCCATCAGCAGCAAGACTGCCGCCTACGATGAGCAGGACATTTTCTTTCGCAGTGCCACCACCGCCCAGGGCGGACGGCGGCTGCGCGAGGGGCAGACGGTCACCTACGAATTGGTCAGGGGCCCGGGCGGCGACTGGCAGGCCGTCAATATCGAGATCGTGGACGAGTCGACACTGAACTAGCCCGCGCATGTCACTACAGCTGAAACCTTGCGACGGCTTCGTTCAGGGAAACGGCCAGCTGCGCCAGTTCTCGACTCGATCCATTGATCTGCCCGGCGCCGGAAGAGGATTGCGCAGACAGGTCGCGAATATTGACGATGTTGCGATCGACTTCCTTGGCCACCTGGGCCTGCTCCTCGGCGGCGCTGGCGATGACCAGGTTGCGCTGGTGGATCTGGTCGATGGAGTCGGTGATCTGGCTCAATGCGCCCCCCGCGCCCTCAGCCAAAGCCAGAGTGTCGGTGGCACGCTGGGTACTCGACTGCATCGAGCTCAACGCCTCGTTTGACCCCGTGCGCATCGCGGTCACCATCTGGTCGATTTCCAGGGTCGATTGCTGGGTACGGTGGGCCAGTGCACGGACTTCGTCAGCCACCACCGCAAAGCCACGCCCGGACTCACCGGCCCGCGCCGCCTCGATCGCAGCGTTGAGTGCCAGCAGGTTGGTCTGCTCGGCGATGGAGCGGATCACATCGAGCACCTTGCCGATATCCCGCGATTGCTCGGCGAGGTTCTGCACCAGGGTCGAGGTTTCGCCGATGTTGGTGCTCAGGGCTTGAATGGCGCTGACGGTTTCACCCACACGGTGCTGGCCTTCGCGCGCGGTTTCATTGGAAAGGCGAGTGGACTCGGAGGTGGACACCGCATTGCGCGCTACCTCATCCGCCGCCGAGGTCATCTCGTTGACGGCGGTGGCGGCCTGCTCGATTTCAGCGGTCTGCTTTTGCAGGCTGCGGCTGCTCTGGTCGGTGATGCCGTTGAGGTCGGTGGCCGATGACGCCATCTGCCCGGCCGACTGGCGAATCAGTTGCAAGGTCCCGCGCAGGTTGGCCTGCATGGTCTTGAGTGCCACGAGCAGGCGCGTCACTTCGTCGTCGCCGCTCACGTCCACCGTTTGGGTCAGGTCACCTTCGGCAACGTTCTCGGCAGCCCGTACGGCATGACTGAGCGGGCCGACAATGCTGCGCGTGAGCAACCAGGCCAGCAGCACGGTGCTCAACCCGGCCACGATCACAAAGCCGAACACCATGGTGCGCGAACGGCCGTACTGCGATTCGGCCGCCTGGCCTTGCTGGTTGATCTGGGCGTTGTAGTAGTCGGCCAGGGCATTGAGTTGGGCCCCGGAGCCATCCACCACGGTTTTCATATCCACCAGCAACAACTTGTTGAGCTCGGCGCCCTGCTGCTTGTCGGCAAGGATGAACGACTGCGCCAGCCCTTGCTGGTATTGGCGCAGCGAGACCTGGAACTGGTCATAGAGCGTGCGTACTTCGGGGGTGTCGATCACTGCATCGAGGTCGGCCAGCCGTTTGCTCAGGTCCTGGCTGCGGGTGTCCATCTGGCTACGGTATTGCGGGATGCTCGCCGGGTTCGGGTCCAGGGCCATGCGCAAAGAGATCGTACGAATGCGCAGCATGATTTCACGAATGTCCGCCACCAGCCGCATCTTCGGCACCAGCCCGCTTTCCACCTGCACCGCGCTGGCGCGGATGCTTGCCATGTTCGACAGTGCAAAAAAACCCAGCAGGGCCACGAGCAAAGCAATCAGGGCAAAACCCAGACCCGCACGGCGGGCGATGGACAGGCTGCGAAGGGACATTTAGGGGGACTCTCTTATTGGGGATACGATGTCGTACGAGAGTGTTTCGGCCGTGTGGGTAAAGACTTGAGGGGCGTACACCCAGGAAATGGGAAGTTATAAATATCAGTGAGTTATTTGCAGTATCGACGAGCACGGCGCCCACCAACGACAATACTGGGAACATCAAAGGATTACCCCACCAGCAGGTCTGACATGGAAAAAGCCGTCATTACTCTGGCACTGATTTCTTGCCTATACGGCTGCATCGGCGCACAACTTTCACTTCCTGAACAGAAAAACGTACGCACCACCCCTCAACAGAACCCGCCTGAACGAGCATGGTGCGGCGTGACGCTTTGGGCTGTAGTTCCAATACCCCTGAAGCTCCCCGTGTGCCGCTCACATCCCGCTCCCTCGCCCTTATATGCCTGTGGTCCTTTCATGTTCCTGGGACCGGTCATGCACGGTTACAAGGGGAATGCCTTATGTGGAGAAATGCCTTGAGAGCCCATGACACCCGTCTGGAAAACTGCTTGCTCCCATGTGCCCACTTGCAAAAGTCCCAAGGCGGGACTAGGATTTTCCCATGAGAATAGTCGCACTCAGTCAACTCAAAACCTTTTGGCACAAGCACCCGGATTCGGAGCAACCGTTCCTGGCCTGGATAGACGAAGTAAAAAACGCCGACTGGTCAAACCCGGCTGACATCAAGGAACACTTTCGCAGCGCTAGCATTCTCAAAAGCCGAAGGGTCGTCTTCAACATCAAAGGTAACGACTACAGGCTCGTGGTCGCCGTGGCCTATCGCTATGGCGCTGTCTACATCAAGTTTGTCGGTACACATAAGCAGTACGACGCAATTGACGCCGATACCGTCGAAACGGAGTAACCCATGAACATCCGACCTATCCACACCGAACAGGATTACAAGGACGCGCTCAAGTCTGTCTCTGCACTGTTCGACAACGAACCAGAACCCGGCACCCCGGAAGGTGATTACTTTGACGTAATGATCACGCTGATCGAGGCCTATGAAGCCAAACACTTTCCCATGGACCTGCCCAACCCAATCGATGCCATTCGCTTCAGAATGGAACAGTCTGGCCTGTCGGCGGCTGATCTTATTCCCGCCATTGGCCGCCAGAATCGTGTTTATGAAGTGCTGAATGGAAAACGAGCGCTGACCTTGCCAATGATTTGGAAGCTGCATGAGATGTTTGGAATTCCAGCAGAAAGCCTGATCAAGCCAGTAAGGCATGCTTGAAGATGGAATACGGTTGGTTGTGCCTGCTGGAAACAACCACTGCGGCCCTGTTTGCTGCTCGGAACGAGTAGCTCTGCCCCAAACTCTCAGAAACGAAAAAGCCCCGTAGCTTATTCAGCTACGGGGCTTTTTCTATGTAATGGCGGAGAGATAGGGATTCGAACCCGCTCCAATTACCGCGTAGCCCGCTCAGGGCCATAAAAAACAGGGGGCCGAGGCAACCTTGCCGGGGCCTAGCGGCCTATGGCGGCCCTGAATTTGCCCTATTTTTGCCCTAATCTTGTTGCTGAGATTCATCCATGAAATTGTCTGTCAGACACCCAGCCAATCCCTGAAGCGTCCTGATCCCAAGCTCTAAAGCACGTTCGAATCTCCAGGCTCTAAGATGTACCCCAAACACACGCCTAACTGGTATACCGCACCGGCTGCATAGGTCTTGTTTCCAGCCAGAGCTCGCTCATCTAACAGTTCCGAGGCGGCCAGTTTGCCCAGAAGTTCGACGTCTATCCCCATGGATGCCGCCGTACTAAGCACGGCGATCAAAGCTTCTCTAAGTTCGCTAGCCTGGATGTCATTCATGACAGCATTTCCCGGTTTTCTATAACCATAGCTGTGTATCGCGAGGGAGAATGACGATTCGAAATTGAAACTATAACGATAATCGCGAAACGGAATTGATTATTCCAAATCTCCTGCAGAAGCAAAATCGACTTCTGAATTGCCCAGATTGGCATCTCTTGACCATACGCGGATCCATAGGGGACTTAAAATCCCTCGTCCTTTGGACGTGCCGGTTCGATCCCAGCTCGGGGCACCATTTAAAATCACGGGTTTACGCAGATTTCTGTCGTAGGCTCTTGTTGTTTCTGCTCCGCAATTCAGCGGGTTGCTCCGCAATTCTCCATTTCAACCCTACCTATGATGGACTGGACCTACTCTTCGCTCAGACTTTGATTTACGTGGTCTGCACCAAATGGGTATTCTCCGTACCACTTTCGTACCACCAAACGCGTATCCTTACCCGTCTCTCATGTCGAATCGGCCCGAAGAGAGCCGATGTATGCAATTTCCGAAACCCTAATTTTTTCATTTAAAAAACAGGTAGATACGAAATTTATCTTTCACGATCCGCAGCATTTGCAGTTCCCTGCACACAGAACCCTCCTGCCTTGCTCTAAAGTTTGAACCGACGCACTACCTCAATCAGCTTTCCATTAGAAGCTGCCAACGCTGCAGTGCTACGCTCACTGTCCATGCCGCCCGAGGCCAATTCGGTAACTATCTGCCGCACTGCGATCATATTGCGGTTAATTTCGTCCGCGACAGAGCTCTGCTCTTCGGCCGCTGTAGCAATGTGAGTACTTAGGTCGTTAATCGTCGCTACCGAATCGGCCATATTGTCTAGCCCTTCAGTTACCTTGGATGTTTTGACCACTGTCGCCTGGCAACGTGCTTTAGTGCTTTCCATCGCCAAAACTGCTGCCCCCACACCTTGCTGCAGTCTGGTCAGCATTTCATTTATCTCAGAGGTACTGTCCTGAGTACGTCCTGCGAGAGCTCTTACCTCATCAGCTACTACCGCAAAGCCACGTCCCTGCTCGCCAGCCCTAGCAGCTTCAATGGCAGCATTGAGTGCCAGTAAGTTCGTCTGCCCGGCAATTTTACCAATCACGACAAGAACCGAGTTGATCCTTTGAGCATCTAACTCCATGGCTCTAACTTTGTTCGTGGCCTGCTCTACTTCAACAATCAGATCGCGTACGCTCTCTGAAGCATCCTCTACTACCACTTTTGAAACCCGGGCATTTTCATTGGCGACATGCGTGAGGCTTGCAGTGCGAGCGGCGTTCCGAGCGACATCTTCAGCTGTAGAGCTCATTTCTGTAATAGCTGTGACAGCCTGATCGGTTTCGTTGACGTGTCGACCTAACACATGATTTGTATGGCGAGAATGATCACGGAGCTGCTCTACTCCAGAAGCAATCACTGAAGAAGAATCGGACACCTCAAGCATTAATTTTTGTAAATACGCGACAAATTTATTTACGGAGTGGCCTACAGCATCGACCTCATCGTTTGATTTTATGTCCACTCGCTTTGTCAGATCAGCATCCCCAGCGGAGAGAGTATCAATATTCATTTTAAGGAGGGCGAGGCGGTTCATTAAATGGCGTAGTGCCGCCACGACCAATATCAGCATCAACACCAAAACAGGGATCTGAAGCATTGCCAACGTTGTCAGAACTTTGTGGCTCTGCGCATTCAGCACGCTGGTTGACTGAGCAACCCCAAGAAACCAAGGCGTCCCCTGAATGGGTTGCACATATAAAGCAAACTCTTGACCATCCCTGCCGGTGTAAGTGGTATGAGTGGCATTCTGCTCCCTCAACGCACCCCTTAGCGCACCAGCAAATGGGTACTGGCTGGCCAAATCGTCCAAGTTTTTCAACACAATGTCGCCAGGTATTTCAGGCTGATTGCTGAGTATTTTGCCATCTCGCTCCACAATCATCAGCTCCGCCCTAATTTCTCGCTCTTTACTGGAAACGAGCTCATTGAAGAAGCCTAAAGTCACGTCAATCGTGGCTACCCCGTATGCAGCCCCGTCTTTTTTGATAACCATTGCACAATTAGTCCGAGGCTCCGGGCTGGCCTCATCACGGTACGCGGCCGCCCAATTGCATCTGCCGGGAGGACTTTCCAATCCACCTAAGTACCATGACTGCTCAAAGTAATTTTTTGATTCGGGAGCATTCCAATGAGTATTAACAACCAACTTTCCACTTTGATCACGGTGATAAAAAGTACTGTACTTATCTCGACCTACACCTCGTTTATTCGGCAGCGGCCAAATACCACCACCGAAAATCTTCTGCTCGCCCTGCTGATTCACCATACTAGGCAAGAGCCGGTCAATGTCATCGCTGTCGAGCATAGCCACGACCTCAGTGATGACTCGTTGTTGTGCTTGAACACGAGCTAGTTCAGTTTTTATAGATTCGCCTATTTCGGCGGCATCATTAATTAATTGATGCTCGTCAGTCCTCGTTAAACTGGGCGCCACTAAAAGATCGATACCCACTACAGTGAGCACTGCAATTAGTAAAGCGAACCCACAAAAAGCGGCAGTGTAGCGGGCCCTAATCGTGTTCAGCATATGAATACCCGTAATTCCAAAAGGAAGTTATTTTTACGACCATGTACAAAGCTACTTTCATGACCTATTGACGAATCGCACGTACCAAAAAATCAAACTCCCATATTTAATACAGGACTTTAAAACAAGCATTCCAGCAACTGAACAAGCATACGTCTCAAGGCGGAAAATAATAACCTAACCATAAAAACATACAGCAACCATCACCTGACGAGTGGTTACTCCATGCCGCTATGGTTTTTAGCGCACTGCCCACGCTCGACCTATCTAAACCTCCTCATTAAAGTCACCAAACAAGGAAATCTAGGATTCGCCCACAACCATAAGCTAGCTCTTTAACAACGCCCATGCAAAGGAAATACAATCTAACAGGTATAAAAATTTCGCTTTTAACATATAAAATTGCGTTAAATCACTGGAATTATGTCACGCCCACCAAGCTAAAATAACCCACCATTCCAAACAGTGACCCTCATGCACTTTTCTATCAGCTACAAACTTAATGGCCAACCTAAAGAGTTCAGAATTAGACTTGACCACATGGATGATCAAATAGCACTATTTTGGGCCTGCTGCGACGCAGGAATCGAGAGGATCCCCAAAAGCTTCAGAGTGAAGAGCAGGCCCATAAGCATTCACACAGCTGCGCGCAATGGCCTCACCGAAGTCACGTGGTCATAGCCCCTCCTTTACATCTGTAAACCGTCTTAAACGGGGTTTCATGATAAACTTGCTGATAATATCTCGTAAAAAGTTGCATATCTGAAAAACCCCATTGTGCAGCAACTGTTTGCCATGGAAGCAATACATCGTGAGAGATAAGATCTGATCTTACCCTCGCGAGTCGAATCATGCGCAGATACCTCATCGGCGTAGTTTCTTTATATTTCTTAAATCCTATCTGTAGATTCCTAATACTAGAATGTGCGTTGATAGAAATATCAGCTAAAAGTATAGGTTCCGCAGCATGCGCGTACATATAATCAATAGCCCTTGATATATGCCGAGGAAGATTATTTTTAGTATTACATTCAATTATTGACCCTTGATTACTGGGAACAGTTTCAAGAACCGAAGTGAGTAAAGCCTGTTTGAGATATGAGCCTGAGAGCGGGGAGCAATCTCCACCTATAAAATTAAACCCAGACTTTATCGCACCTGCTATGCAGTTAATATAATTCCACGCCTGAGAGTTTTTTGGCAACACAGGCTCGAAATCAATCCTTTTCAGCACAGGATAACCACGTAGTGCGGAAAACTCTTTGTGAATCAATTTAGCATCAATAACTATCGTATCAGTTGACGTACCTGGATTAAATTGCCCTTGTACTAACCGAGAACTGTCAATAATACACATTTGTTGCAGAGCTTTGACCCTCCCTAACTTATTCATCTCCCAAGCTGAGAGCCCTGCATAGGTGAATGAAATAAAATAAACATCAGTCGCAACCTGCTTTTCGAATCCCCAACCTGAAATGCTACTGGTAGTACATAGCTGCACATCCCCAAGCGAGTAGGTTGTTTTTTTGTAGTCAAACTTTCTAGCGCTTTCGAAAGTTAACGCCGGGGCCAGCCCGCAATTATTATAATAATCTTGAAGACTTTTCTCGTCTTTTATATGAACTGAAGAAATCAAGTTTTTAACCATAAAACCCTCTACCCCACTGCTTTCACTGCCCCCCTTGGCCTCTGTTGTTTAATCCTTTTTAAGATGTGGAGCATAGCCTAAAACCACACTCTCCACGTGCCTATAAGCTATGAAACGCCGAAACACATCACAAAAACGAAAAAAAGATGGACCCCACTTGCACTCACCAAATAAAAAAATACAATCCTGATCAAACTAAACAACCATTGGATAACTATCAATGACTTACAACGCCTACCTTACCAACGTCGACCTTTGCATTCGCGAATTGAAATTGTTATTACACGCGATCAACACGCATTTAGCAGCGCTCGAGAACCATATAAAAAGTCAGGATCAAAAAATTGCTAAAATAATGAAAACCTCCAAAAAAAAGTACAACGGCTCAGCCATACAAAAAATCATCACACGATTCGAAGTGGCAGAGGCAATGGATTTTCACAACCTAAGCGTATTTCATACAAAACAGATGATTTTGAAGATACTCGAGGAAATGCTGCTTTTAATCATTACACTAGAGTCCACCTACCAAGATCACGAAACAAAACTCCTTCTACGTAAAAAATCTAAAAACCACTATCCATCTTCATCACATGAAATATTAAAAATTAAGCGCCTAGTTCGACAAAAAATCATTCAATGTCGATCCATTAAATAACATGCATTTAAACTACTTCTCAACGTTAACGGACACAAAAGAACTTTCAACGTATCTTTGCAGACGTTTTAATTCTAAAACACACCCACTCATCGTAGTGATAAAATAATCTATGCCTGCCTCATCTTGCACCGGTTTGTAGTCTCTAAGCGTTCGCTTACCACTCTCCAGACTATCAACTGCATGTAAAATAAGGATTTGCAAGTTGCGCTTAAGTGCATCGTGCAAATGCCCCACTGCCCCCGTCAAATCGCCAGCATCTCTACGGGCGATTCGTTCGACTAAATTGCTGACATCCTCATGACAACCGCCCCCCTTTCTCATCGCATTTTCAGATATCAAAATCGAACTATCGCTTATTTGAACAGAAGCTCTTACAATCGCATAAACCTCTCTCGTCAAATTCAAAATAGTCTCTTCAAAAACCTTAACAACTTCTAAGTACTCTTCTCTCATCACTCATACCTAATTAAAATTAGCGAACAATTAGGCATCACAATAAACCTGCCAGAAAAATTGTCTATGGAGACTCAAAAAAGGTTTCGCTTTTCACCTAATATTTCGTTTTTTTATGATCAAGATGTTCCCAGAGTCACTACTCACTTTAGGTATCCGCTCAGTTACACTTTACCGTCCAAAGCTGATGAAAATTGGTTGTAAAGCTCTTACTCATCATTTCCCTACGCATTCCCCAATCAGGATCAGAAGGCACGTTCGCGGTGCGAAGTGTGCCACTCCCCCACCTCTGATTGATTTCGTCCAAGACACCCATCACTTTTTCAGCCACTTGTGGCTGGCAGGGTGCAAAAAGGTCATCGGTATACTCGCCAGGCTGCCGCAAATCCATCAGCAGAACTTCGGCCTTGCTGTAGTTGAAGCCAGGTCGGAATATCCGGTTAACTGCCTCAGTGGCTGCTCTCGTCATCAGGCGCACGTCGTTCGTTGGGTAGGGCAACTCAACCAATGCGCCATTGGCATACTTCTCTTCATCGGGGTTGAACATGCCGGTGCGAATGCTGATGCGAATCTTCTTACACAACGAGTTCTGCGCCCGCAGCTTCTCGGCTGCGCGCTGTACATAGGTAGCCACTGCCTCTTTTATAGGCTCGATGGTTGTTAGGCGCTTGCCAAACATCCGGCTGGAGCAGATCTCCTGCTTCGGCGGCTCCTCTTCGCCCAGCTTTAGGCAACTGATTCCGGATAGCTCACGGACGGTCTTCTCAATGACCACACTGAATTTCTTGCCGAGCATGGTAGGGTCGGCCTTGGCCAAGTCCATCGCCGTTAGGATATTCATTGCTTCCAGATGAGCTTTCATCTTGCGGCCGACACCCCAAACATCTGATACGGCCGTGTTGCGCAGCACCCAGTCACGCTTGAACGGGTCACAGATATCCACCACCCCACCTGTATTGGCCTGCAACCGCTTGGCTGTGTGGTTGGCCAGCTTTGCCAAGGTTTTGGTGGGGCCTATGCCTACGCCGACCGGAATGCCAGTTGATTGATGCACCGCAGCACGGATCGTTCGACCAAACGCTGTAAGGTCGCCGGGCATGCCGGAGAGATCAGCAAATGCTTCGTCGATGCTGTACACCTCAACGGCAGGCACCATCGATTCAATGACCGTCATGACCCTTTCACTCATGTCGCCATAAAGCGCGTAGTTGCTGCTGAATGCTTGGACGCCGTGCTGGCGTAGCAGGTCCTTTATCTGAAAATAAGGAGCGCCCATCTTCACGAACGGCTTGGCGTCGTAACTGCGGGCAATGACGCAACCATCATTGTTGCTCAGCACGACAATGGGCGTCTTCGCCAAGTCCGGCCTGAACACCCGCTCGCAGCTTGCGTAAAAGCTGTTGCAGTCGATAAGCGCAAAAACCCGCTTATGCTGGGAGGAGGTCATGATCGCGCACGCTGTTTGTGACGACACCCCAGATGGCCAGCTCGTCGCCTTCCAGTATGTAGCGCGGCGGATAGCTCTTGTTTTCGGACATAAGAATGATGTCGTTACCCGACTTATGCAGCCGCTTGCACACCGGCTCACCGTTCACCGCCGCGACGACAATGTGGCCATGCCTGGCATTTTTTGAGCGGTCCACCACAATCAAGTCGCCACAGAACATCCCCGCACCCTGCATGCTGTCACCCTCAATCCGCGCCAGGTAAACGTGCGGCGCACGGACGTTGCACATCTCGTCCAGCGACAGGTGTTTTTCAATGTGATCCGCAGCCGGAGACGGGAACCCGGCCGGGATTTTGAATGAATAAAGGGGGAGCTTGATGCCGCCCCCCATCAGCGGGCCGAGGATTATGACATTCATGACGCGAGCCTTCGGGTGATTAACTGTATGAATATACAGTTAACGATTTCGTCCACGCGCGGTCAATCTCATATGTAGGACATTTCGACGGGTGACATCATGTGCGGACGCTACTCGATCTACGAACCCATGGGCCACTACCTGAAGGAACTGGGCTCAAAGCAGATCGTAATCAATGGCTACGACGAGTGGCCCCTTGAGCGCTACAACGTCGCGCCGAGCACTCGTGTTGAGGTCATTCGGGGTTTGGAAGAAGGTCTGAGCGTGGACAAGGTCCGCTGGGGATGGTCGCCATTCTGGGCAAAGGGGAAAAGGCCTGACCCGATCAATGCAAGAGTCGAGACAGTAACGACCGGAAAATTCTTCAAACAGCTTTGGCCGAACGGCCGCGTGCTTGTGCCAGCAAATGGATGGTTTGAGTGGGTCAAGGATCCTGACGACCCGAAGAAGAAGCAGCCCTACTTCATCAGGCTCAAAAGCAAAGCACCGATGTTCTACGGCGGACTGGCTCAGGTGACGCCCGGAGTGGAGCCGCGCGAGGGGGATGGCTTTGTGATCATCACTGCCGCCAGCGATCAGGGCATGGTCGACATTCACGACCGGCGACCGCTTGTGCTGACCCCGGAGCATGCCAACGAGTGGCTTGACCCCACCATAACTCCGTCGCGAGCGGAGGAAATTGCAAAGGAGTTGTGCCAACCCACGGAAGAGTTTGAATGGTTTCCCGTAGGTAAGGCAGTGGGAAACGTCAGAAATCAGGGGCCAGAACTGATCGAGCCGGCCCCATCAACTGAGGTACCACATGACAAAGGCGACTGAGGAGATCCACACGAGGGTAAGCAGAAATGAAAGACCTGCGAGTTGCTTATCCATTCGTTACCCAATGTGAGATTGAAAGACTGCAATACAAGCTAAAGGGCAACTTTAGTTCAATGAGGACAACGCGCTACCGCTCAACACGGCGGCACGTGCTCCTATTAGAACAGGCTGCCCAATGCTGCCGGCTCCCAATTCATGATGACCAACTCTCCGCTGACTTCCGCTTTCCCCTGCCGCTGATTGGCGGTGCTATATCGAATATCAATCATCTCGAAGTGAAACCCATCAAAGACGCTCCGGATCTCAGGATGATCGTTGATGCTGACCATCACCTTGCCCTTACAACGGCGCATAAAATCGGCCATCCGCTCGTAGTTCTCAAAGGGAAAGTCCACGCCATAGCCAGCCGTCTGCCAGTAAGGCGGATCCATGTAGTGGAAAGTGTGGTCACGGTCGTAGCGCTCTGCGCACTCTAGCCAACCCAGGTTTTCGACATAGGTGCCGGAAAGGCGCTGCCAAGCTGCAGATAGATTTTCCTCGATCCGCAACAGATTGATGGCCGGGCCTGTTGTCGCAGTACCAAACGTCTGCCCCGTCACTTTGCCAGCAAAGGCATGGTGCTGCAGGTAGAAAAACCGAGCCGCGCGCTGTATGTCAGTGAGGGTTTCAGGGCGGGTCATCTTCTGCCACTCGAACACCTGGCGCGAACTGAGCGCCCACTTGAACTGGCGAACAAATTCTTCCAGGTGGTTCTGCACCACGCGGTACAGCGTCACCAGGTCACCGTTGATGTCGTTGAGGACTTCAACCGGCGCGGCCTGGGGACGCATGAAGTAGAGCGCGGCACCGCCGGCGAAGACTTCAACGTAACATTCGTGGGGTGGGAAGAGCGGGATAAGGCGATCGGCCAGGCGGCGCTTGCCGCCCATCCAAGGGATTATGGGGGTGGACATAAAAGCAAGACCTTTGCTGTATGAATAAACAGTGCTAGGCTCATTTCGCTTTGTGCACAAAGCAGGAGCCTTGGCTGGACTTGCAGGGGAACTCTGCGGGAAAGGTGGCCGTGCTGGATGTTGACGCATCTTACCCGGCCGCTCCTTTTACTTCGATTTAGAAACTTCTTTTGCGTAGGCCTGGCAGGCCTGCAGGGCGATCAATCCTCGGTCGCCGGCATCGGTGATGCCGATAATTCGTTGAGCATGCGCTGGGTCAAGTTGGGCTCGACGGGCTGCATGAACCACGCCGACGGTGCCGGGGGTGGCAGACACGTTGCAACCACTGGCTGGGTCCTTGGCGTCGAGAAGGACTGACAGCCGTACATCAGCAGTAGCAAGACGGTCACGCAATAGAGCCTGATTACGTTTGGCATCGGACAGTTCTCGGGTGCGCAGTTGATCGGAGACGGCGAGTTGTTGCTCTGTGGCCAGGCGCTTGTCCTGCTCGGTCTGCTGCTGGCGCAGTGCGGCCTGAGTCAGATTGTTTAGATCGTCAGCCTGCAGCGCGGCCTGGCTCGCAAGCTTTCCCGTGTAACGCCACGCTTGCACCTGCCAGGCCGCGCCGAACGCAATGATCATCGCGATCAGCAAGACTGCCAGTTTCTGTGGTGTGGTCAGCATTACTCATCCTCCCAATCGGGTAGGTCGACGGTCTGCCCCGCCAGATGGTGAGTGCAGTCCTCAAGAAACTGAATGCGCCCACCGGTCACGAACGAATGGCAAACCCTCGGGCCGTCCGACCAGGTGTATCGGACCAGAATGCTCGGCGTGAACGTCGGCGCCTCTACATTGCCATTCCACCCCCAACGTGGCCCGGGGCCATTTCCATGCGATACACCATGGGCGATGTCACAGCCAGGGCACGAGAAATACAGACGATCCTCCTCGGCTTGGGCCAGGCAGCGGGACACTTTCCGTAATGCCGTCATGACCGCACTCCACCCGCCAAGCGGTATTGCTGGATCAAGTCGTCAAGCCGATGTTCACGCTGGCCATACCCCGCACCAGGCAGGCTTGCCCAAATATTCCGGCACTTTGCGATTGCGGTTTGGACCCGGCCGGCATGCACGTCCGGTAGCGCGCGGCATTCGCGGATGTGCTGCAGAGCTAGCAGGTCCTGGCTGATAGGGCTGAAGTCAGGCAGGGCCAACAGCGTTCGGTAATACGGCCAGTCCTTGAGCATCTGCTGGTAACGGCCCGAGGCATTTGAGGTCAGGCCCTTGCTGTTGATGACCTTCGAGCGGCGTCCCTTTGCGAAGGGGTGATCACTGAAATCCGTGAATATCTCAGGTTTCCTGTCGATGCCCGTCACGATGACGTCATAGCCATCCTGGGTAGTGGCCGGCGATGTGCTGGTCCCCTCGGACCAAGCGAGCATGTCGAGGAAGGCCAACGCATTGCGGCTGCCCGCTTGGATAGCTGTAAGTCGTGCCATTGTCTTTTCTCCAGGCGAAAAAAAGCCCGCATAGCGGCGGGCATGGAGGTGTTCGACTCAATTTATGGAAAGGTCGACGGCGCCGTGAAAGTGTCACCAGCAAACCGGCCACCTGCCGCGAAAGCGGCATCCCATAACGCCTTGTCGAGGGCGTCGACGTCAGCGTAGGTTCGCCCTGACACGGTCAGATCCTCGCAGTAGCCGCGATAGAAAATGTCCGAGGGGCATTGATTGGTCAGCGCGGAACCAGATCCGCCGTTTCCGAAAATAATACTCCCGGCCGCTGCCGCCACCGTATCACCGCTACCAGCGGACGCTCGCATCGAGGAGTACCGATTGGCCACGGCGTTGGCACCGCCGACGACGTTGTAAAGCCCGGAAGCCTTGCCTGTGTTTCCGGCGCCACTCATGTACCCCAGGAAGTTACCGCCGCTACCGATCTCCATGTAACGATGCCCCGTAGAGAGCGCAGCGCGTGTGCGATGAGCCCATACCGAGAAATAGAACAGGTGGGTCTTGTTAGCGATGATGTAGTCGCGAATCGCAGCTGCGACATTGATCTGTGAGCCATGACCGCTCACCGTGTTGTTAACCTGGCTGTAAATGGCGTGCAGGCCCTTCTTGGGCGTCCGCTCGAACAGAGCGTCAGCTGCGACCGCATTACTGCTGAACACCCCCGCCAAGCTGCTCTCAGTACCCGCGCCGAGCACCGCTGCCGCTT
This sequence comes from Pseudomonas sp. NFX5, assembly GCF_049132125.1. Taxonomy (NCBI): domain Bacteria; kingdom Pseudomonadati; phylum Pseudomonadota; class Gammaproteobacteria; order Pseudomonadales; family Pseudomonadaceae; genus Pseudomonas; species Pseudomonas sp. NFX5. The sequence continues at coordinate 191,381 of NZ_JAFMZG010000031.1, read as the reverse complement.
CGGCGTAAGCGATGTTGGGAATGGAGGCTCCAGCTGCCGGCACTCCGCTCACACCACCCAAGCTATGCCCCAAGTCGAACAAATACAGCGACCCTGCACTCAGCAACGCATCGGAGCGCAGAATGGGCAACGTCGTATCGGTGAAGGTGATGCCATCCAGTACGGTTTTTTGTCCGGCCATTACCAGGACCTCCGGTTAATTTCGTAGGCGATGCGACGAGCGATATGCCCGTTGCTGATCGTGGTGTTGTGAATGATGTCCAGCCGAAGCGAACGCGGAACCACGCCCTTAGCAACGTCGTCGAGATCGTCGGCGCTGCCGTCGTTGAACTGCATCAACCACTCGCGGATCTTGATCACGCGATCGCCGTACTCGGTGGTGGCCCAATCTTCCAGCGCGACACAGTTGTTGTAGGTAGCGGTACCAATACCCTCCCCCGTCGACGTGCCCGGTGTCGGGTTGCCGCCAAGCGGCGGCGTGATGATCAGGTAGCGCTTTTCAACAGTTTTCTGCATACCGACCATGGCTCGAATGTCGGCCTTGATCTGCTCGATGTTGTCGAGGTTGTTTCGACCCATCCAGATAATCTCTGTGTAGAACCCGTCACCGGGCACGTCGGGTACAAACGGCGACTTGGGCGCGCTGTATCGGGCGTCTCCGGCGGTATCCCGAGCAAACGTGTAAACGTCAGACGAGTCCCCTGTCTCACTGTGCGTGCACGTCAGCGTTCCATGGATGCCGCCCAAGGTACCTGGCAACGTGTAGGTGCCGGAATTGGTCGCGGGCGTGGACAGCAATAAGGTGCTCAACGCCGTGACCGTCACCGAACCCGAGGCCGGGATCTGGTTGTCCGTGACGGTCACTAGTGCGGTACCAGCGCCGAAACGTGCGGCGATCTGGCGAGACGTCTGCCCGCCAATACCGCCATTCACAATGGTCCGCGCACTGATCAGTGGCGCCAGTTGCTCGCGCCAGGTGACCTGACTGCTGTTGGCTGTCAGGGAATCTCCCACACAGAGCAGATCGTGCACCGGCTTGAGGTATTCAATCCCTGTCACATCGGGAATATGAATATCAAAATTACCCACCGTTTTGCCGGCTGTGGTGATGCCCAGCGCAATGCGGCCAACCGCATCAACAACGGCCCAGACATAGCCGGACTCTGGGCTCAGTTGAACGGCAATGAAGCCCGACAGATCGGCCCCCAGCGCTTTGCGAGGTACGGCACCGGTGCCGAGCAAGAATTTCCCGGTAACGGTACCGTCCACTCGAAGAGCCAGACCAATCCGGCCCAAGGTATCGATCACTGCCCACGCGTATCCCGACTGAGGGTCCAACGCCTTGGCGATGAATCCGTCGAGGTCGAGCTTCAGCGTGCTGCGATCGACGGTGCCGTCGCGCAGCATGAACTTACCCACGAGTGAACCATCCACCCGGCACCCCAACGCCATGCGTCCAACCGAGTCGACCAGCGCCCAGGTGTAACCGGACTCTACGGCCAGTCGAACAAACCGTAGCTCCAAGCCGTTAAACGTGCCGCTCTCAACTGCCGAGGTGCGCACGTCTATCTCTGCGATGTAACCCACAGACGGGTCATCGGAGACGTGCCTGGCCTCCGTGGCACTGACCCGCACATACAGACTGCGCGATATATCTGGCGAGGTGGGTTCGACGTAAAAAGACTGGCCGTCGACCGTCGCCAGAAGACCTGCAGCGACAGTGGCATGCACTTTTCCATCGACCATATCGCGGTTGAGACGATCAATTTCCGCATTGATCATATCCACCGGATCACTGGTACCGATGCCCTGCAGCAGCGGCGCTCGGTACCCCGCGTAGCCGATCTGAATATCGATGCGGGCCGCCGTGGTGTAGAAGAACACCCGTGCACTGGCATCGGCATGCATGGGGTTGGCCAGGACAACGGCCGCCGCTGCATCGGAAAACAGCGGCGCCAACGTCTCACTCCCAGAGACAAGCACACTCACCGTTGCTCCAGGCAATAGCACGCCGTCTTCAGCCCTTGCGGCAAAGAATTGAATAGGTTGCATGATGAGTCTCTATCAGGTGTTGAAGGTGATCGCCGGGGCGAAGTTGAGTTGACTGCGTACACTGCTCCAGGTGTCGTACGCTGCAGCGCAGAGGTAATACGTGGTGTCTGGCGTCAGTCCCGTGATCTGCCCGGTGCGTGATACGCCTTGATAGCCGACCGTTCCTGCAGTTGCCGGATCAAAGTCCTCCTCTGTCGAATACACAAACACATAGCCCGCCGTGTCTGCAGCTGCACTGGCCGCGCAACTGACATCCGCGGTGGTGGTGCCAGTGACCGAGGCGGCGGTTCCCGTAACGGGCGCCGGCGCCGTATTGGTGACCAACAACGACACCAACTGTGCCTGGCCTGCAGCGTTGCGCTCGATGACCTCCACCCGATAGCTGCGAATGAGCGCACCATCCACCAGCGCATCTTCACGTTGGTACGTGAATGCCGTGCTGGTGGTCGCCACCTCTCGCAGGAGGGCATTACTGCCCGCGTGACGAACACGTACCAAGCGATCCTCGGCACGAGCTCCGGCCACCCAGCTGACGGTGAAGTACGGCGCCTCGAAGGCACCCACCAGGGCGAGGTTTTGCGCGGTATCAGGCGCTACACGAGCCGGCGACAACGTGACGCTGTAGGCAGTGACATCCGCCAGATCCTCAAGCGCTCGACCAAACACGTTAAATGAGCGGAACTTGACCCAGACAGTCTTGCCGACTTGGTCGGACGTGTAGCTGTACTTCCAGACCGCATCATCCAACCGCACAAAGGGTGAACCGGCCGAGTGACTGGAGATGGCCGTGCTCAGACGTCCGCGTCTCAGATAACTCAGCTCATAGCCTCCGACGCCCGTGAGCACCGCGTCTCGGTAACTCAGCAGCTCACCGGCCACCCAACACAGCGTGGCGCCACTGTCCGCCTCTGCAGTAGTGGCGGCAGCCAGCTCCGTCGCCGCTGCCAGTTGCACTGACAAGGTGTTGACCGTATCGGGGTCGCTTCCAGCGGCCAGAGTCGTTGTCAGTTGCCCCATGCGCGCCCTGCCGTAAATCGTCTCCGCTAACCGGTAGCTGTCACCATCAGCGCTGATCCAGATCTCACAACCTCCCCAGGCTTCACCCACACCGGCAACACCGCCCCAGATCTGCAATGTGCCGGCGGGCAGCAGGCTCTCGGGCGGGTTGAACATGATGGGCGCCAGGACAGGACCAGGCGCGACGTTCTGATTGCCCTGATAACCGTTCTTACTCTGTACTGGATAATTCGGGGCACTGCCGACACCCAGCAACGCATCCTCGGCCACGATCGCCAACTTACCCAGCTCGTCCTCCTCGACCGAAATCAACCGGACCAGGCGTTGATGCAGGTTCAAGCCAGGCTCAGTGATCGTCACCAGGTCCATGGGTTCGAGGAGCACATGCTGCCAGCCGAGGGAGAACTCGTATTCATTGCGCACATACAGCTTGCGCTGCACCAACAACTGCGCCGCATGGGCGCCGATGGCGATATTGCAGATCTCGTACGCTTTGATGGTGTCCATCGGCTTGGAGCCAAACTGCTCAATGGCAGCCTGATCAGGCGCACGCACCACGTCCGTGTTGTACTCATGGTCGCGGTCGAGGATCTCCAGCGACACTTCGTTGTAGCTGTCGGCCTGGCTCTTGATCTTGAGCGAGACCGGAGGCTCACCATCCTCAGAAAGAAAATCGTCATCGGTCAGATCCGCCACTGGCGTGATGTTCGGAAACCACGTCACGCCGTTACCGGTGACGGCCTGGTCGCCGTAGGGGATCACCTTGAGTTGACCAGCAGACCACACCATCTCGCTGTTGGTCAGTTGCAACCAGCGCGCGATCGCTTCATTCGCCGGCGACTGCTCGTCGAGCACTGGGCTCAGCAGTAAGTTTTCCGCCAAGCAATAGTTGCGGTAGTTCGACATATCCGCTACCCATGCCGGGGTAAAACCGATACCGTCCAATGGATCGAGCAAAAGCCCGGGCAGGAAATCGCCCGGGTTGGCATCCGGCAGCCCGGGCACCTGATAACGCCCGTCCACCTCGAAGGTATGATTCTGGACGCCGGCATTATCGTTGAGCAGGTACCTGCTGGAAAACACGTAGGCCGTATCGGAATAGGCAATGGCCTCAGCCGGGTGACGAGTCTGAAGAAAACCCCACACGGTCTGATCATGAGTGCCATTGGCATAGTTCAAGCCAATCTGCGCCAGTGACGAAAACACCTCTTTGTCACGAAATACGCGGTGAATCGCACCCAGCGGCCCACGCCCGACGGCCAAAATGATGGCCGCGTAGTAGGTGTAGGTTGTGTCTTTTTGGGTGGCCCCGCCGCCGCCTTTACCCCCCGACTTTTTCGTCGTGGTTTTTGCGACCGCTTCAAAGTCACTGTAATAAATGAGGTTAGGGCTGATGCGATTGCGGCCGGCGATCCAGGCGATCGGCTTGCCACTCGCACTGCTCTGGATCTGCAGAGCGTTGATGCGCGTTGCACTGTTGGAAATAGTACTACTGCTGCCCCCCATCGCTGACTCCATATCGGTTAAGTGTGTAATAACGCACGGTGTGGCTGGAGAGCCGCTCCTCACGCCTATCTGCAAACTCGACGCCGATGTCCCGATAGGCATGAATGATGCGATGCTCATCGACCACCACCGCGCCGTGGCTGAAGGTCCGGCCGAATTTCCAGACCGCGACATCGCCACGCTGTGGGACGTCGATATGCCGGCCGTACAACTCCAGCCAACCCAGGTAGCGTTCCTCGCTGCGGTGCAGGTGCCAGTCCTGGGCATACGCCCCGGGATCGATCGAGGGAATCAACCCGGCGGCGTGATACACCTCAATCAGCAACCAGGCGCAATCGACGCCGACGCCGAGCAGGTGCTGCCGGTGCTGGTACGGCGTGCGCAACCAGAGCTCAGCCTGCGCGACCACGGCATCACGCTGCAGCACTTCGAACGGGCTCATACCGATGTCTCCGCGACGGGGATGAACGGCATCCCCCGGTACCGCGCTCGGTTGCCAAACTTGTTGGTGCAGGCATCCAGCGTCCGTGGGCAACCCGGGTAAATCAGAAACTGATCACCTGCCACTGGCACGCCTGGCAGCCCCAGGATCATCGTCACGGCGCCATCGGCAGTGAATCGGCGTACGGTTCTTGTCACACCTGCATTGGCACCGTTCACAAAACGAATCACGCCCTGGTCGAACCAGCCCTGGGTGGCGGGCACATTGGAGTTCACACGCAGGGCCGTGCTGCCGCCCTGGACCACACCCACGGTTTCAAATAGGGCACGGTTCACCCCGCAATCGGCGCTGTACACCGTGCGCAGGCACGAGGGCTGATAAACGCCCCGGGGCACCTTGGTATCCAGCAGCTCGATCGGCGACTTTACTGTCACCGTCGCCTGCTCGCGATCGGCAGGATCCACCTCGGCGACACGCCCGATAAAACGTGTGACCGTGCCCACCACGGGCGACCGCCAGTCCGCCATAAACGCTCGGACAAGATTCAAAGTGGCCCCGTCAAAACCGCCGCCGGCAATGAATGGCAGCAGTGGCTCACCGAACACGGTGTCGTCCATGCCGGCGGTAAAGGTCACGTTCAACGTGTCGACCTCAATCCCGCGCACCGCACGTACGCCGGTGCGCTTGATCAGAGGCCCGCTGGCCGAGTAGTTCTGTCCGGCGTAGAAGATCTGCAAACCCGCATCGGTGTAACGCAGCACCTGGCCGCTGGCCAGGGCAATCGTGTACAGATCCGCCATGACGAAACTGCGCGCCGTGGCCAGAAAGGCTTTCAGTTCAGGTGTGGCATCAATCATGGTTTGATACTCGTGAACGCGATGTTTTTGAGCTCCCAGATCGCGCGATAAGGCTGAGCCCCGTCGAGCGAATCGGCCTCGAAAGCACAGCGAAAATAAAACGCCCCACTCCACACCAGCGCCGCGTCAATCGGAGGGGCCACCGTAAAGGTGATGCGCCCCAGCTGATCCACAGTGAAGGCTGAAGTAGGGGCACCACTGACAGTGACGACGTCCACATTGACGACCCCGTACACCGGCTCCACCCAGTGACCGATCTCCCGGGAAAGCTGGAATGTTCGCGTGGTGCCGTCCCCGGTGCCGAAGCGCTGAAGCGTTACCAGGTGATCACTGCGGTCAAAGAACAGAAACTCGCCGAATTGCCCTTTGCGCTGATTAAAGAACTCAATCAGCCTCGACCACTCATCCAACCCAGGGCGCTTGCGCACGGCGTTGTAACTCAGCTGGAAAGACCACAGCGGCGCCGGGTAGTACGCCGTTGTCCGGCGTCGACCACTGGCAGCTTTCTGCACTCCGGTACTCCACTCAGGTGCTTTTTTTGAAAGCAGGGTTTGCCCGGGCAGACGCGGCAGAACTCCTTCCGCCGCCGCGCCCATATCGGGGTAACTGGCGATCCAGCGCGCCGGCCAAAAAGGTCCTAACGACATCTCGCCCCCCTAAGTTTTGATGGCGCCGTTGCGCCGCATTTTTTGCATTTCCTCAGCCAACACCCGGGCACCACGGCGAATATCAGCGGGCGACATCCGGCCGCTGCTGTCGTGGTAGTGATAGCTGTTGCCAGAACCGCCTAACTGCCCTTCCCCATTAGCTGCCTGGCGAATGACATTGGCGTATTGCTTAGGCAGCACCATTTCCTGCTCGTGGAGTTGTGTCATGGGGTTGGTACCGGCAGGGATGTCATAGCCGCCCTCAGCCGAAGCAACGTTTTTCACCAGGCCAAATACGAACGCACCGGCGGCGACTGCCGCCGCCGCGCCCAGGACAGGGCCAATGATCGGAATGGCCGACATGGCTGCAAAGGCACCGGCCATGGCCTGCCAGGCGCTGGCAATGATGTTTTTGATCGTGGCTGCGCCCCAGATCGCTACGGACATGGCCGCACCGCCTGCCTCTGCAGCCGTTCGAGCGCCTACACCCACTACCGTCGCGCCGGTTTTAGCCGTCTCACCGAACATCCAGGCCATCAACGGCTTGGTGACCATGTTCTCAACGAACGCGGTGCCGATGCTGGTGAAGATCCCGCGCAACAGGCCCTGGGTGCTCATGGTGCCGCTGATGATGCCGGTAAGCCCGCTCGACCAACTGGTACGCAAACTGTCGACCATGCCCGTCCAGTTGCTTTGCGACTCGAATGTTTGCTGCCTGCCAATCACCGCCATGCTGTTGCGGTGCGTTTGCTCCAGCGCCAGGATCTGCTGCTGGACCTGCTGCAGCGCGACCGGGTTGCGGTCAGGATCCTGCTCCAGCAGCGCCTTACGCTCGGCCAATGCCTGAGCTTCGATCGCATACCGCTGCTTTTCGAACTCGGCCTGGGCCTGCAGCAACTGGCCTTGGGTGATCAGGTTGGCTTGCAGATCCAGCTGGGCCATCTGCTCGGCATGTGCAACATCGGTAAGCCGCGCCTGCTGATCGGCAGCCAGCTGCTGCTGTTTCATGTTGGTGATTTGCTGCTGCTTTTCGCGCTCGACAGCGACCACCTCTGCCGCAGCCTTGCGGTATTCCTGGCTGTCCTGGCCGTAGAGTTGCCGGCTGCGCTCTAATGTCTGCTGAGCGATCTGCAGACGCGCGTCCATATTGTTGCGGTACTGCTGCGCCTGGGCCTGCAGATCGGCAAAGGCTTGGCCTTCGTCCTGCCGGCGCAACGCATTCAGTGACGCCAGGTAATTGCGCTGAACGCTCAAACGTTCGGCCGCGCTCAAATCCGTGCGCTTGAGAATGCCCTGCCAGTACTGCATTTCCTGCTGCTGGGAGAACTGCAGGAAGGTGCCCTGTTCGGCCTGCTGCTGTGCGTGAGCGACCTTCTGCGCGTCCAATGCTTCTGCCCACTCACTGACCCGTGACGTGGCCTTCGTCGGCGCACTTACCGGGTCATCCGCTTTTTTAGGGGAAGTTGTGGACTCAACTATTTTTTTCCGATGCTCGACGGCTGCAGCGTATGCCTGCTCTAGCTTGGTCAACCGGGCGACTTCAACGCCGTAAGCGGTCGGACTTGTCCTGCCCTGCTGTGGTGCTTTGGTCAGGGCTGTATCGCCGGTCGCGGCCATCTCCGCCACTTTTCGTCGCTGCTCTTCAATGCGAGCGGAACGGGACCGCATACCCGCGTCGACTTCTTCCAGCTTATTGGAAACCAACTGCATGTTTTCCAGCAGCAGGCGCTCTTCGACCAGCGTGGCTTCCAGTTGGGCCTTGCCACCCCCACCGCGCGGTCCGGCAATGACGGTCCCTAACATCGCTTCGTAGCGCGCGACGTTCGCCGCCACCTCATCAACGGTAAGGCCTACACCGGTCATACCTTTCAATAGGTTGTTGAACCAACTGGCGGTTTCAGACAGACGCTTATTCAGGCTGATGAAGACAGGCTCAAGAATGGTACCGATGGTGACCTGCAGCTGGTTACTTTTGGAGTCGAGCTCGGCCTGGCTGCCGGTCAATCCATCGGCCGCTTTGGCGGCGTTGCCGACCTGAGCCTCTGTCTCTTTCATGATGCCGTTGTATTCGGCCGTGATCTTTTGCGAGTCCGACAACTTGTCACGACTGCTGCCGATGCTCTTGGCGTACTCGTCCCACATTTTGGCGACGTTTTTCGTAACACCGGCGTTATCCACCAGCACCGAGTTTTCGTTTTTCAAGCCCTCGGTGGCCGACACCACAGCTTCCGACATGCTGAGATTGGCCTGCCGATTGAACGCTGCAGCGTCTTTTAGACGGTTGATCACCGCCACCGCCTGGTCAACGTTGTAGCCACGGCTGAGCAGGTTTTGCAGTGCTTTGGCTGCGTCACCGACGCTGAGCAAGCCGTCAGAGGCGAGCTTGTTGGCCTCATCCATGGCCCGGCCAATACCGACACCGGCGTGATTGGCAACCGCTTCCAGGCCACGATAAGCAGCCTCCTGTTGGATCGCCGCGTCCTTGCTATCGCTAACGATCTGGCCCAGCTTGAAAGCGCCCAGGCCAAACACACCCGCGATGCCAGCCGCCACACCACCGAGGCCCGAACGCATGATGGTGCTGACGCCGGAGAACGCCTCATTCACCGCCGGACCAAAACGAGCGAGACGGGTTTGACTACCCACCATCTCGGTATTGATCGCCCTCAGCTCGCGACTAAATGTCGTCCGGGCATCACGCATGTTCCGTTCAATGCTTTCAACTGCACGGTCGAACCCCTGGGTTCCGGCCGTGAACTGATATGCGATATTTCTATCCATGGCGGAACCTCAATTGCATAGAATAAAAAACACCTAAGCAGTCCCGACAAATGCATCCAGGCCACTGCGCAAATGCTCTGGTAAATCGTCCCGAAGATCTGCGGCCATCGCTGCCAGATCGCGCGCCAGATCGGGAGCATCAGTGACGTCCTGAGGCGCCTTGTAACCCATATAACCCGCAACTAGGACATGAACAGGCGGATGGTTACGCCAGTAGTCGGTCATATGGCCGACCATGACCATGTCCCAATCACGCCGAAGCGTGACCGGGCTTTGGCCGGTGCTAGCGATCAGGTGAGCGTAGAGTTGGCCCCAGTCGAAGGGGCCAGTGCTTCCCCCGGCGCCGACTCTGTGACCTCCAGGCCCGAGGCACTCATAACAGCATCCAACGCATCACGCATGTTGCGAAGATCCAGCAGCGAGGCCACTTCTGCGCGCTCGATGTCGGGGTAGTTACGACGCAATGCCGCATGCGTGGCATCGATCACCGTTGCGATACTGTCCCGGTCCATGTTGCCGGCCATCACCGCGTTGATCCGCTCCAGCAGTTGCTCCAGATCCCCCAGCGCCAAGGGTGGAATCACGAGTGTTCGACCAGGAAACGGGAACGAAACACCGGGAACATTCACGACCGTCATTCGTTGGCACTCCAGTAGCACACCTCACCGAACTCATCCGCATAGCCGGTGAATTCAAAGTCAGGGATGGTGTAATCGTCCTGCTTGGTAGCGATCCCCAGCTTATTGCTGACAAAGTTCGGCACGCGCACGTACACAGTCTTGCCCTTGTATTTCAGGACAAGCTCGCCCTGGAATACCGGCATGTCACCCATGGGCAGGTTTTTCACCGACAGGCTTTTACCCGTCGTAACGGTGTAGCGGTAATCAATGAACACCGACTTGGCGACGTCTGCAGCGGCAAATGCATATTCCCCCGTTGCAGCATCAAAGGTGTACTGCCCCGCGATCGGCGCGCTCAGTACCCGTACGTAAGGGATCGCACCGGCGCCCCGTACCCCAAGATCACCCGAGAGCGTCCCGCCCGCTGGAGGCTCCACGGTGATGGTGGCCCCTGCCGGCACCACTGTGGGCTCCGTGGAGTGATGAACTAACACCTGACCGGTGGTCAGGGTCTGCCCGAAAACCAATTGATTCCACTGCAGCAGGCTGATCTGGGCGGACTTGGCCTTGCCCGTCAGCTTGCCCTGGCCCCGTGCCGCGTCGACAGCAAACTGCTCGCTGCCGAACAATTCCTTGGAATCAAACGACAGGTCCACCGATGCTTCTTGCATGATGCCCAGCAGGATGGGGGTCGGCGCGGAAATGGCATTGCCATAGGCGTCCATCAGCGGAGTCGCGTAAAACAACCCGCTGCCGAATGCGATTTGCATAATGTGTTCCTCAGTAAAAGGTAGGTCCGGCCGTCAGGTCGCCGGTGTTGCACAGGTAGGTGAAGCGGTAACGCACCATGCAGTTGCCGGCGGTGTTGTCGCCTTCGTCCTCGATCCAGTCGATATAGAAGCGCTGCACCCGATCGGCTTCCTCAAAGGCGTCCTCTGCCATCAGGACCGCATGCACGGCAACCTTGACCACGTCAGCCACCTGATCCCAGGCAGCACCTGTGACCGTGTCCTCTCGGGCGATGATTTCCACCGTCAGCTCGAACTGGTTGCGATCCAATGCAGCGCTTTCGCGCTCACAGGTTTCAAGGTCAGGGCGCAGCACGATCGCCGGCGTCATGTCCCGTCTGATCGCCTCAGTGCGACTCCGATACACCCGGTCTGCCGCCAACGTACCGGCGGCCAGAATCAGCGCCTGCGCCTTTGCGACGATGCGTTCTTGAATCGAGGGCATGAGGGTTAAACCTTGGTGAGGGAGGCCAGGCTAAAGGCGCCGTCATCGATCATCCGGCGGTCACGGACGCGAAAGTTCACGCCGCCGACGGTGATCAGTTTGGGATTGTCGATGCCCAAGCGCTCGGCCTCGGCGGTGATGACCAGGATCTCGTAACCGGTCGACTGGCTGTTGGTGCCGCCCATGCCGTGGATTTCGTCCGGCATATCCCGCGCGGCCAGAAACGGCTGACCATCTACCATCCCGCCAACGTCGAAGTCCTCAAGGAAGCCCCTGAGATCTTCATCAAGCATCAGGGCTCACCTTGACGGGCTTGCGTCCGCCCTCAGCTGCAGCGGAAGGTGCCGGCACAGGCTCGACCACCAGCACTTCCAACTGGTGGCGAAAGCGTTGGGCCACGTCATCAGGCAACTCGATCACGCCCCCTGCCCCGGTCAGTTTGTCATCTGGCCCGCGAAATGAGCCGGATAGCACCGTGTAGGATTTATTCGGCATTACGCTCTCCTGCGACCTTGTCCAGTTTCGTCAACCGCTGCCCCAACGCCTTGTCCGGCTCGCCGGGGATCACAATCACTTCCCCGGCTTTGAACTGAACGGGCGACACGATGGTGTAGCGACCCTTCTTGTTTTCGACCGGCTCCAGGTTATGCGCACGCGCACTGGCCTGGGCCGCATTCAGGATCAGTTCCCCCCCATAAAGGGTGATCGTCTGTTCCACGCGGTATTTCGGCATATCAATGCCCTCAGTGAGGTGTTAGGCCGAAAGGCTTACGCCACCAGTTGGTTAAGAACGGCGTACTGCCAGCGCCCAAAACCCACGTTGCGCCAGGTGTCGACGCCGTATTGATGGGCATCGTTGTCGAACTCAAATTCCGAGCCTTCGGCCTTGGCTTTCATGGCCACGTCGGTTTCCTGCTGACGGATGAACGCTTTCAAACGACCGTCTGTGCGGAAGGTCACGAACTTGTCGACCCAGGCGTTGAGGCGCACGTTACCCACCACGCGGACAACCACGTTGTCCGGCATGACGATCTCGCTGATGTTGGTACCGCGCGGCACGCTGAGCGCAGTCTGCGCAACGCTCAGCAGGTTGAACGGCACCATCACCAGAAACTCACGTGCCAGTTCGTTGATGGGTTCGCCCTGGTCATCCTTGAAGCTGGTCAACTGGGTGACGGATCGAGCAACAGCCTGCTGAAACTCCTCAACGCTCGGCCGACTGGGCGTCCCGTGAAGTGTCGCTGGCAGTTCGGAAATGTCGGTGGTGATCTTGTTGGACTGCACGCCGCTCTGGCCTTCTTCGTGGTCGGTATCGAAGAAGTACTGGCCGTCGTAGCAGGTCTGGCTTTCACCGTTGAGCAGCAGCACCGATAGCAGTCGTGCCCAGTGCGCGTTGGTGCGGTCGGCCAGTTCGCCCAGGCGGATGCGCAACTGTCCGGTTTTATCGCGGCGCAGCTCAGTGACCAGCACTTCGAGGGTGGCCTCAAAGTGCAGGTTTTCGATTTCGAGATCAGCGCTGATAAAGCCCTTGGCGTGGCGACCGCCAATCCACTCACGCAAGGTCGGCACCATGCCGATCCACGGATAGGTTTCTTTGGCCTGGTCGGAGTCGAACAGGTTGGACACGGCGTCGATCCAGTTCGACCCCACATTCTGCTCGAGCAGTTCGTAAAACATGCCGATGATGGCACGGCTGGAAAGTACTTCAGCACCCATGGGTGATTCTCCTGAAGAAGGATACGGTCAAAAAAACAGTCTGAAAACGGGTTGAGTGTTGCGTTAGGCCGCTACGGGGATGGCCTGGGCGGTGAACTTGACGATGCCGATGCCGGTACGCACGAACCGGTGAACATGCCCGATCAGGCTGTTACCGGCGGCGGTGAGCAGAAACGTGCCGCTGTCGCTGGCATACACCGGCTTACCGATGTCGGTGATAGCCAGCGCAGTGACAGGCAATTCAACTTTGCCCTTTTCGCGAAGACGCACGCGCACTGCTGCAGCGGCGCCAGTTCGATTGTCGACGCCGCGATCGGCGAAGCCCACGAACAGGTCCCCTGCCGCCAGGGGACGTGCGAGTCCGTTGGCCGCAACAATGCCAACCGCCGAGCCTTCGAAAATCTGCACGCCGGCCGCAACCGACAAATCGTTAATGTCCCCGATCTCGTAAGCGCGGGGGGTATCGAGTGTAAGAGGCATAGGATTCTCCAAAGCCATGGGTGGAAAGGGGTTACCCGGTACTTACTTTTTCAGGACCTTGACCAGACCTCGCTCCGTGGCCTTGCGATAGCCGTGATAGGCCTCGAAGGTGCCAAACTCGGCGCGCAGCTCCTTGTCGCTGTCCCAAGTCGCCTTGGCACGCTCCTCCAGCGGCGCCTCTGGATCCTCCTTCACAGCCTCAGGGGCTGCCGGTGGCGTCAGTGCATTGGGCACCGGCGCAGGCGCCTGGGCACGAATGTCGGCCAGGGCACCGGCACGTTTGGTTTTTTCGGCGCCGATAACCTGCGCTGCCGCTTCGGCACCGCTGGTTTTGCCGTCGAACTTGAGCGTGGCAATCAGCTCTTCGTGTCCGGGCAGTGCGGCGGCTTCCACCGCCTGGATGCGTTCGCACTCAGCGCGAGCACCGGCAGCGACACCAGCGGCATGCGCGTCATGTTCCAGGCTGGCCAGCAGCTCGGCATGATTCGCCGCCAGGTATTCGCGGTTGATAACGGGTTTTTCTGCAGTTGGAGCGGGTGCGTTACTGTTGCTAGTAGTGGACATAGGTCTTTCTCCAGAAGAACTGCTGTTGAACTCAGCGATGAGTTGTTCAAGGGTGGATTCACGGTCTGCCATGCCCAATGCCACGGCATCGGAGCCAATCCGCATATCGCCCTGGCCGAAGTCGGCCAAAACGGTTTCAACACTGAGGCCACGGTAATTGGCGACGTCCTCGACAAAGATGTCAGTCAGCCGGTCGACATGAGCCTGGGCCACAGCACGTCCTGATTCAGTGCTGAAGTCAGGGCGTTTTTTCGGGCTCTGGCTGCTGACGATCTCAAAACTGCCGTCGTCGTCGCTTTTGCGCACCGTCAGCACCGTGCCGATGGAGCCCACGGCGCCAGTGCGGCTCATGACGATTTCATGGGCTGCTGCAGCCATCCAGTAGCCAGCGCTGGCCGCGTTACCGGACACATACGCAACCACCCGCTTGGGCGAGGCGCGGATCATCTGGCCGAATTCAGCGATGCCACTGGCAATACCACCGGGGGTGTCCATCACCAGAATGATGGTGTCGGTGCGCGGATCGTCGACGGCGGTAGTGAACTCCCTGGCCAGCACATCCAGCGACGTCGCACCGGACAGCGCCGTAAACAAGTTGGCGTAGCGGAACACCGGGCCGGTGACGGGCAGCAATGCCACATTGCCGCGCTGGGTCACCGCGCGGCTGTTCTGCAAGGGTTTGCCCTGCCTGGCCTCCAAGGCTTCCGGGCCTTCATGCTCCCGGCGGGCGATGGCGGTGATGGTCTGCAGCATGTCCGGGGTAATGGCCCAGGGCTCGCGTGATACCAGGTCGAACGCCGTCACCCGGTGCACGGGAGGTGCATCGGTTGGGTTGTCGCTCATAGTTAGGTCCGTTCAGGAAGATCAGGATTGGCCGCAGGCTCATCCTCGGGGCGAGCCGTTGGTGAGGCAGATAGGCCGTCATCGCGCCTACGCTTCACTTCAAGCGCACGCTGTTCGTGGTTCTCTTCCCAGTCGCTGCCGTCGTAAAGCATGGATTCCTTGGCGAGCGTGCTGACGCCAATATCGATGCGCTTTTCGGCGGCATTGATGTCTTTGAGCGGATCAACGGTGCCAGGACCATCACCCACCCATAGCGACCCGCTGTACGCATAACGCAGCAACGGGTGGTCGAAATACCCGGGAGCGTCGATGTCTCCCTGTGCCACAGCCTCTTCAAGCCAATGCTCGTAAACGGGCTGGCAGAAATGCTGGCCCAGGAAGTCACGGCAACCGCGAACGAATTGCCAAGCCTCCATCACCGCAGCACGCGCGGCGGTGTAACTGGCGGTAAAGTGCTTGATCAGCACCTCATAGGGCAGCTCCAGGGCCATGCCGATCTGCCGGAGCATGGCGAGCACGAACGGGTCGAATGCCATGTTCGGGCGACCGGGTGATGCGGTATCGATCGACGCACCGTCGTCCAGCTCGGCGACAATGCCGCCACTGAGTGAGCCATCCCAACCGCCCTGGTCCCGGCCGGCGGGTTTATCGCCACCTACCGGTGTGTTGCCAGTAACGGCCGATGCCAGAGGGCTCAGATTGCCGCTCTGCCCTGGCTTGATGAACACGGCGAAGAACGCAGACACCACCGCCGCTTCCAGCTCGGCATCGGTGTAGCGATCCAACTGTTTGAGCTTCTCAATCACCGGCGCCAAGTACGGCACACCGCGTGGTTGGCCCACCCGACGACGCCGGTACACATGCAGCAGCACGCGGCCGCCACGCTCATTGAAGAACGGACGGTCATCCCAAACGCGCTCTTTGACGCCGAGTGCCCCGGGGTGACTGCGCAAAATGTGAGCCTTGATCGGTGCACCATCGGCGTCACGCTCAATGCCGGCCGTGAGCGCTTCCGTGTCGGCCTTGTTGCTAGGGTTACAAACCCGGTCGGCCTCAATCAGTTGGATGCACGCCGAGTAGTGCTGACCCGGTTGTTCTTTGTGCGTGAGCAACGTAAAGACGTCACCGCTGCTCAGCACAGATCGCCAGGTCAGATCCTGCAGACCATAGAAATTCTGCTCGCGGGTGATGTCGCAGCTGGTGGTTTCCGCCCAGGACTTAAAGAGCGACTCCGTTTTCCGCTGCCACTCCCTGGCCTGGTCTTCGTCCCAGCCTAAAATCGAGCGATTGACCACCGACTTAAGCGCCAGGCCGGTGCCGACCGTTTTCGTCGTCACCGTATTGATCGCACCACCACCGATGGGGTTGTTGCGTTCAAGGTCTCGGCAGCGTTCGCGAAGCGTGGGCAAGTCGGGCAGCAGATCTGCTGCCGCACTGCCTGCCGTCGGGGTCCAGGCGCTCAACGTGCGCTTGGACTTCGACGCGCCGCTGTAACCACCCAAGGCGGTCATGGTCAACCGGGCGTGCATGCGCTTGGCGCCGCGCTCGGGGCTGAGCCAGGTGATGGCCTTATCCAGCAGCGTCGGCTCTGGCACTTTCGGCGCGCGGCTCATCGCGGCGTAATCCCACGCAGGACGATCCCCCGAGGGCGACCGCTCTCCAGGCGATCAACTTGCTGTTGCCAGTAGTCGATCGTCTTGGTGATTTCGGCAAGGTCAGCGTATTCCAATTGCCGGGTGCCGATACGGTAGCTCTGCTTTTGGCTTACCTTCATGCTCGCATCGAGCCAGGCTTGCAGCTGGCCCTGCGCTTGTTCCAGGGTGATAGCCATGAATTAATTCCTGCGTTGGGAGAGCACGCGCATTGCACTACGGCGCCCAGAAACAACTCTCCCGCCAGAGGGCGGGAGATTGGGTGGTTCGACTGGTGTCGGTTCCGGGCTATCCCCATCCGTTTCGAGAACGGGTTCAGCCTCGGATTGATCCGGCTCGGGTGGGTCAAACAACGCACCCTGACGGATCTGTGCATCGAGCCCTGCCCAGTCTTGCTCCCGCATCAAATGCGTTTTCAGGGAACGGGCCGCGTGCAACGCATACGTCTCGCAGTCGGTACCTTCGTTCGGTTGGCCGGCCTTTTTCTGCCAGACCTTACGGTAGTGGTGTCGCCGGCTGGGCGCCTTCACTTCGGCGGTGATTTGCCGGAAATAATCCGGGCGCACCGTTTTGTAAAAGTGCATCCGACCAGGGCCATCACCGGTCAATGGCAGCCGGCCCTCAATCCACAGATCCTTGGCCCGCGAGGTACCGACAATGTAAGGGCGCAGACCGTACTTCGAGGCCTTTTGCTCTTTGTCAGTGTCGACGCCTTGCCGAGGCGCGCTGAAGATTTCCCGGCGCTCATCGTCGCGGGTGTTGCCACGTTCGCTCGCGCCTTTGATCGCCATCACGCCGTTGCGCTGATGCTTACGGCAAAACGCATACGCCGCGTCCTGGGTGATGGTGCCGTCCGAGGTATCCAGCGAAGTTGCCAGCACCCTCAGCTTGGCGCCGCAGGCGTGTGGGATCGGCGCAAACAGCAACTTTTCCAGATCCAGCCAGACGCCTTGGTCAGGCAGCACCACCTCGCCGTAGATCTCGCCCCAGTAGATCAGCCAGGATTCCTCGCCTCGGCCCCAGGCCCGCATCACCACCGCCAGGCGATCGTGCTGCACGTCGACACCGGCGGTGATCACCAGGCCCCCCATGGGCACAAACATTTCCGGGTAGTCCTCCGCTCGCTCAGCCAGTTTATCGGCCTCGGGCAGATCGGATTTGTACTCGTAGGCACGGCCCTGTTTCTGGTTGACGAACTTGATCAACAACGACAGGTTGCCAATCGACGCCTGGTGTTCGGCGTTGAGTTTCTCCCGCACGATGTCGGCCAGGCTGGTACCGGGGAGGCATGCGTACAGTTCGTTCAGCTCAATAAACCCGGCACGCCCAGCAAATGGCTTTGTTGCCACCCAGCCGCAATAAGGGTCGCCCGCGTCAATCGCATTGAACACCGTGTTGCGGATGTTCTCTTTGCGCTGGTAGTCGTCCCAAATCTCGCCACAGTGCGGGCAACCGTAGCCGGCGGTCTCTGGATCCGCACGGCCGTAGATCTCGTGTGGCTGGGCGTCCTCTTCAATGTCGAGCCACTTGATATGGGCAAAGTCCAACACATGCGACTGGCCGCACGCATGGCAGATGATCGGCAACACCCGGCAATCGGTCTGGGCCAGGCGCGCTTCGGTCTTGCTCGCGCCCTTGATCGCCGGCGTACCGCCCACCAGCATTTTAGAGCCGGGGTAGCGCTTGCCGCGCTCTTCCAGCAGGGCAATCGCATCACCCTGCCCCTTCACGTCGTCGCTGGTGTCGTCCGGTTCTTCCACCACCGACAAGCCCACCGAGGACGTGGACTTGACGTTGCCGGGAGAGTTCGACGCCACCAGCTTGAGGAACCCGCCCGGGAAGGTCTTATGGTCCCAACGGTTGCCCGAGGTGCGGCTGACGTCGACCGGCATTAGCTTGGCCACCTCAGTGTTCGCCGTCACACCGAACTTGAGCTTTTCGTCATGAAAGTTTTTGCCGTCCTTTTCCTTGGCGAACAGGATCATGATCGGGCGCGGTAGGTTATGGATGAACTTGAACAGATAGCCGATCAAGAACCACGTCCATCCGATCTGCGCCGCTTTCATCAGGTCGACCTCGCTCACCCGTGGATCGTCCAGAGCGGCGGCAACGCCAAGGAAGTAAGGCGTGTATTGGAAATCGTAGAGGCCATGAAGCACGCCGCTTTCAGCGGGCAGGTAAAACTCGGTGCTCAGGTAGTGCGCGGTCGGGATGTCACGCGGCGGGTTAAATTTCCCCGCTGCTGCCGACAAGCTCCGCGCCAAGTTTTCTCGCGTAGCCTGCAATTCGCTCGGTCGTAGGTCCAGCAACTTTGGCCACCACTGTTCGATCAACCGTGAGTTTCTGCACGTTCTCGATTTCCTGAATGATGCGTTCAAGGCCGCCCAGGTATTCCCGGTTTGCGAAACTGGCCCAGTCAGACAGCGCACGCTCTGCCTCGCCGGAGGGAATCAATGAGCGCAGTTTTTCGTAATACACCAACCGTCCGTTGGCTGACTTCTGCTGCAGGTCATCGATCCGCGCTCTGTTGAGCTCCTCAAGCTGGCTGCCCCCGCGCCCAGCGGCTTTCGCGCGCAAATCGCGGATGTAGGCGGTTCGGATCTCGTCCATGCTTGCCGTTTGCCAATCCAGAGTCAGCCCCTTGAGCACGTCGCGGGCATTACGCTCGCTCATGTCCAGATGCTCGGCGATTTCATGTTGGGTTGGCATGATCTGGTCCTGTTGCTGGGAGGGAAGCGGAACCCCCCATGTCGGGTTGAATCTGCAAAAAAGTCGGGGTTCGAATTACCCCGATGGCCCCGCTGCCTGGAAGGACCCATTGATTTTAAATCGCAGGTCGACCTGTCAAGCCAAAACCCAGACAAATCATTGAAAAATCAAGGTTTTTATTAGAAAAAATGCTTTGAACCCACAAGAGGTCAGCCTCGCTCCATCTCCCGTGCCAGGGCACGTCGGAACAGCGGCTCGAACTCGGCTTCCGCTACGCGATTGGCTACCCCGTAGAAGTCAAAGCGCCGCCGATACGTCGGACGCTTGACGAAGATCAAGATGGGCCGTGCCCCGTTGCCGATCCGTTGCCAGATACCCAAAGGGCCGGTGCCGTTGCCAGGCCGACCCACGAAATAGTCCGGTGCGTTGCGGTTGCGGCGTCGGCTGCGCTTAGTGCGGTTTGCCATGAAGCCCGACACCCGCTCGGCTGCTCCGAGTGCGGACAGGATCTGCACGATCTGGCCGCGACTGATGTTGCCGTTGCCATCCATCCTGGCGCGCCGACCAGGGACGGCGTACATGTCCGCTGGCATCAAGCCGTAGTGGATCAGCGCTTTCTCAAATCGCTTATGTGGTCGGTTGCCACCGTCAATGTGCACCGGCAGGTACTTGGACGCGGGTACGCCTGAGCTGGCTTCGTCCTTGATCCACACACGGGCAAACAGGCGACTAGTCGTGGCACTGCGCTTGAAGACCGAGTTGAGCGTCCACCGTGTGGGCCGATCAAATACCCGCTCCAGCTCGGCCTTCTCTGCCGCCTGTACGCGTTCAGCGGTGAAGGTCAGCGCTTTGGCAGCGGCTATTGGCACCTTCGACTTGCTGAGCCCACGCATCTCCCTAACGATCTTGTCGATGTTGTCACGCATCTCAAGTCGCATCATGGTCATTGCCCCTGGATTCTTATGGTCCAGCTTCACCGTTGGCTTGCGCTTCACGCAGACCAAGGCGCTTGGCCGCCCAGCGCTCGTACAGCCCGATCGCTACGTCTGCCCCTGCCATCGCCGTGAGGCATCCCAGCGCACCGGACGTCCAGATCGACATGCCTGCCGCATACAGCAGCATGATCGCCGATACCCCGCACACCACGCAGGCGCCGGACCGAAGGGCCAATCGTCGGATCAATGCCCAACCACGCGTCCCTTCCTTGTCCGCTCGCCACATCTCGCCCGACACACCGCCCACCAGGGCCAGGACGATCACTAACCAGATCGGCATTTCTGCCAGCGCTTGCTGTTCGTTCGTCATTGGCCTACTCCGTAAACGAAAAGCCCTGCACTAGGCAGGGCTCTTAAACGTTGTTGTCTAGTGGATGGGTAGTTCACTGCTACGCGAACTCAACCTTCTACTTCTGTCGAGATAGTTATATCCCGCATTGGTGACGCGCTGGATACGTATATCCGGAGCGTCCCCTTCAACATTGATACAACCCAAATCTACAAGCAGCTCGATATGGCCATCCACGACTACACCGGACCAATGGACACACTCGGCGCTGGAGAATTTGCTGCGAATATCCTTCGCCGATAAATTGAGCTTCCAGTCATCGGAGTCCTTGATGCAGACGTCTAAGATTTTCACCAACAGCTTCTGATCTCGTTCCATTTCTCAGTTCCAAAAGAAAAATTGGCTGTACGAAGTAGTACGTCTGAGGAGAAATGAAAAACCCGGCGCAAAGGCCGGGTTTTTGGTGAGATCGCTGTTTGCGTACCTCTTTGAACATGACTGATTTATACCCCTCCAGTCCGGTGGCAGCAAGAGCTCAGCGCTGCCACCCTGCAATCAACGGTAATCAACGGCAATACACCGGCAATCAACGGACATATAACGTTACTGGCTCTAGCGCCGCAGGCATGGACCCTCTTGTCCCACTGTTTTCAAGAGAGGCGCGACGTCTGAAACACCGATGAATCAAAGCGGCGCCCCTCCGTCCTACTATTTATTACTTTTTCCATGTAAAGGGAGAATTAATAAACGCTGCGCGTACGCGCGCGCGTATGTGGGTGTGTGCGTCACATGCGGGAAAGATGCAAAAAAGGTGGGACGGTGGGCCATCATCAATTAACACGCGGCGCGCAGATGACCCACCCGACAAAACACTAGCAGGCCGTACAGGGACGCGCCGCACCATCAAGCTACGCGCTCCAGCAGCATGCCTGCGATCTCCAGATGTGCCGAATGCAAGCGCGCATAAAACTGCGTCCGACCACATCCGCAGTGCGCCCATTTCTGGCGTTCCACGCTTTCACGGTTCAGGTAATGCTCCTGCACCACTTGGGCCAGATGCCAGGACAGATGCTTGTTTACGATCACCTCAATGTCTGCACTCCATGGCAGCAGCATCTTTGAACCGCCGCGCGAGCCACGAATCAATTCACCCTGGCAATCGATCAACTGACCCAACATGCTGCTGGCAGATCCGTCAGGGCCGCCGCCACCGTGCATATCGAGCGCCCACAGCTTCAACATCTCATCCATTTCAGGGATCAAAATGCAGTCTCCTGTCTGGGTACCGCCGACCCTCGCTTCCACTCCGGCGGTTTCACATACTCATAGCTGCGCACACCACGCACACAGTTACCCTTGCGCCGCCGGGGCCAATTCATCCGATGCATAATCTTGCCAATGCGCATTTGCTCGGGTCTACCCCAGTGGCTTGGATCGATGTTAAGCGCATGCTCAAGCAGGTGAGCGCCTGTCACGGTATCGCCAATATGCTTGTCGGCCAGGTAGCCGACCACCAGGTCTTCCCACATATCTGCCTGATAACGCTGATCCTGTTCAGCCGCGAAAACATCAGCCTCATCGCGCTCCACCCACCAGATGTCACCTGCGCGAAAACAGGCTAACGCTTCGGCCCAGAGTTGATCACGGTCGGCTCGCAGTCCCTCTAGATCTACTTTGGTACACATTACCGGCCAGTAACGGCGGTTGCCCGTATCGTCCTTCAGGTACTCATCCTGGTTGGTCGTGCCGATAAAAACGCTCTGCCGGGGAACATCCAGCATCCGCCGGCCATAGCTCTCGCGGTAGGTATCGATGGGCGATGAGACGAATTGCTTGGCCTTGGTCGACTCTGCCTTGTTCAGTGAGTCCAGCTCGGCCATCTCCACAATCCACTTACCCCGGATCGCCTGATAGGCGTCTTTGCTGCTCAGATCAAATGACGTATCCATGAACCACTCGCCGCCCAATACCCGAGCAGCCGTGGATTTCCCCTCGCCCTGCAAACCTTCCAAAATCAACATTGAGTCAGCCTTGCAGCCTGGCCGACACACACGTGCCACCGCAGAAATCAGCCATCGTTTGCCCACCTTGCGAGTGTACGAACTATCCATAACACCCAGCCGATCCTGCAACCAACGCTCAAGGCGTCGCACGCCATCCCACTCAAGGCTTTCTAGATACTCACGTACCGGGTGGTAGGCGTTGTCATTCGCCACCGCACTTACAGCCTCAACAACGTGGGCAGTTTTCACCCGTAGCCCGTAAACATCAGCAAGCCACAGTGCTACCCGGATGTCGTCAAGATCGGTCCAGTCCCCCTTCCCCCCGCCATACGGAGGCGTGCGCAACTTGCGCGTCTTTGAACTGAACGAATCCCAGGCGATTACGCCGGACCAGCGTTTATCGTTACCCAGAATCAATGCCACGTTGAATGGGTGTACGATCAATCCTCCTTTTTCAGAGTACTGCAGCTTCTCACGCCACCCCTCATCGGTAGAGGGGCGAACCACCGCCAACACCTGGCGGCGCACCGTGTCCATGCCCTCAGCACAGTGCAAGTCGTTAAAATCCGTCCAGCCGTCTTCCCGGTCGTTGTCGAATACCGGCATAACCACCTGCCCACCGACCACAACCGACGCATTGCCAGCCTTGATTACCCCCGCGTTATACGGGTGCCCATTCACTACAGTCTTCCAATCATCATCTGCGCAAAACACCAACTGCCGGCCGGGATACTTTGTGCGCATGGCTTGTGCCACCGGCAGCAGGTTGCCTGCATCAAAGCAAATGCACACCGTCAGTGAGGTCGCCATGTGCAGGCTGGCGCCTGTCGCGTATCCCTCTGCGATCAAAATCACGTCGCCCGGCTCTGGCTCGGGGCCGATCAGATGAAACGCGCCTTCTTTAGCCAAACCGTACGGCCAGTAGGTTTTGTTCCTGCCCGTAGCAGCCTGCTTTTCCGGGTACAGCACTTGTAGCCCGACAATATCGCCCTTCACATTGCGCATCGGCACGAAAGCCGTACCGCTCTTTGCCTTGTAACGCAGACCGATGCCGACTACCCGCTTGGCATCCAAGTAACGCGAACCGCCCTTTTCAGATAGGTGCTTCCACATACCAGCAGCGCGCCGGGCGGCAGTGCGGTGCTTTCGGTCCTCAGCCAGGGCGGCCTTGCGCTGGCCTTCCTCGGCCCTGGCGCGCATCACCGCTCGATCTTCAGCGCTCAGCCGCCCGCCCTTTGGCTTGATCTTCTGCCAACTGCCCTTTTCACCCTGACGCCAGTCGCCAAAAGCGCCGCAATACAGTGTTTTGCCGTCACCGGTCAGATGCTCATAGATCACATACCAACCCGTTTTCTCCGGGGCCTTATCACCGTCGCACTCGCAACGCGTTCGCTTACCAATCACCAATGGGGTTTCTGGTTTAAGCCCGTAGTCCTGCAACTGAGCCAACACATCATCGAGTAGTTCGTGATTGGTCATGCCCGTACCCCACGCCGGTCTGCCAGCTCCTGGCAGTCAGTGCAGCGCGTACAGCCGCGATCAAGCATTGCCAATCGCCGAGCCTCTAGGATGACATCCCCACAATCCACGCACTCGAGCGTACATTGGCCTGGATTGGCAGTAGGTCGCGCGGCCATCGCCACTGCAAGATTAAGAGCAATGACGTTATCAGCAACATCTGCGTTGTCAGACATAGGTCAGATCCTCCGCATGCATCTTGCGGAGTACCGCGCGCAACTTGAACACAGCCTGCACCATGCGCTCAGCCAGCAGCTCAAACTCGGCCAGTTCGGCATCGTCCAATTTGTCATCACTCAATGAAGCCGATACATGCGTGGCCAACTCTCCCTCACGAGAAAGCAACTCGCCAATGCTTGCCATCAGCGACTGCGCCGTGTCGGTGTCGCTCAACTCGGAAACGTCGATACCCACCCAGCCAATGGGATGCAACAACGCATCTACAATGCGCGGATCGCGCGTTGCATCCAGCACCAATTCAAGATCGCCGATATTGGGCGTGTGGCTGGTGTTGGTCAGGCTCAGCTTATGATTAAGGGTAGTGGCGTTGCCGCCGTCGATAGCGGCAATAGCAGTGGCACCGCCAGGATAATCACGTGCCGCGTGGAGCAAAGCTTGCGGTAGGGTCAACAGCGAACGCCGTGCGCGTTCAATGGAATTGAACTGTTTACGGTTCATGGCAAATCTCCAAAAACTCTGCCAGTGACCGCCGCACGCCTGTTTGATACAGTTGTGCCGTGGTCACTCACAAGTGGTCGCATGCAGCCGGTTGCTCTGTGGTAGGAAGTCCGGCTGCACCCCAATGGAAAGGCACACGCTCCGCATGTGCCTTGCCGTTACAGCCTGCAGACCGTGGTGGGTTAGCAGGCAACCCAGGGCATCCGTGCCTTGGGGGGTGGTGGAACGGCGCGTTGTATTGGTTTGCTCCGCGCCGCTCTGCCTTTTACTTCGTTAAGCGGCCTGCTGGCTTGACGCTTTATCTGTCGCCCTGAGCTTTCCATCTGTAAGCACTTGAACCTGATACTGGCGTGACTGCGGCGGCTCAGAGCCCCATTGCGATACTGCAGCGGGGGAGACTTTCAGAGCCGCAGCCACTTTAGATTTCCCTCCGAAGAAGGCGATTACTTCTGTCGTGAGCATGGTGCTCTCCTGTTTGCCTGCCCAATACAGTAAGTACACTTAACTTATTTGGCAAGCAAATGAAGGACTCCAAACAAAGTAAGCCTTAAGCTAGCTTAATGAATACTCCAGCAGAAAGAATCGCATACGCCATTTCCAAGTGCGGAAAGAAAGCCAGCGTCTTGGCCATAGAGTCCAACCTGAGTGCTGCCAGAATTAGCCAGTTAGCGCAGGGAGACGGGAGCCTCAAGGCTGAAAATCTTTTCCTATTCGCACGCGCTACCGGGTTCTCAGCACAGTGGCTTGCCGAAGGCATAGGGGACAAATATGACGCCGGTGCCCTCGAGGAGGGCCATGTGCTGATTCCCCAATTCACCGCCAAGGCGGGAGCAGGCCCGGGTCACACAAACCACCACATAGAAGACCTCGGCGGCCTAATGTTTAGGAGAGACTGGCTTACCCGAATGGGCTTGAAGGAAAAGAACCTCAAGGTCATCTACAGCACAGGAATGAGCATGTTCCCGACCATTGCTGATGATGATGTGCTGCTGATTGACGAAGGCCAGCGCGAGCCCTTGAACGGCAGAATCTATGCAATTCAGCGCCCAGACGGAGACATCAGCATCAAGCGCTTAGTCCACACGCTCACCAATGGCTGGATAATTCGAAGCGACAACGAGGACAAACGCGCTTATCCGGATGAGAGCGCTACCGATACAAGCATTGGTCATCTACTCATCATAGGACGGGCCGTATGGCACGCTGGAGCCCTCTAGCTGTAGATCTCTTAACAAAATACATTAAGTAGCCTTGACTTAAAAAGTTAAGAGAACTTTAATTGCCTCACTCTCCCACCACAGAGCGAGGCAATTCCCATGCAAACCGCAACGTTGCACGTCCTACCAACGTGCCCAGAAAGCCGCGTTTTCGAGGTGCGCCGCCTAGCCATAATCCACGGCTGCGCCTTCGCCCCTACCAAACGCAAATCAACCACCAACCCAACGCCAACCCCCTTCAATCCAGACGATGGAGGGCGTGCAGCATGAGTAG
Source organism: Pseudomonas sp. NFX5 (assembly GCF_049132125.1). Taxonomy (NCBI): domain Bacteria; kingdom Pseudomonadati; phylum Pseudomonadota; class Gammaproteobacteria; order Pseudomonadales; family Pseudomonadaceae; genus Pseudomonas; species Pseudomonas sp. NFX5. Next base: position 165,288 of record NZ_JAFMZG010000031.1, on the reverse strand, counting down.
ATTATCTCTCAACGCCAGCGCCTACATCCGTCTACAGGCCCAGGTAAACCTTAGCGGCACCTTCAATCACACCCTGCATTCGTGTGATGGCTGCCAATCCGTAGCGGCTCAGGTCGAGATCGAACAATGCACCGCCGGCATCACGGTGATGGTGCGCATCTGCGGGACGCGCAATACATCAGTCACTCTCGATAAGCACCGCAAAAACAACGCCACGCGCGTTGCGAGCTTTATCGAAGGTATCGCCAATGGCCGCAGTCCCACCGGTGTGCCCGACGTAGATGAGCATGAAGCTGTCAGCGATATAGAGGCCACCCTACGTCTGGCTATCCGGCGTGGGCGCGGCATCTACCACCTGATCGCCGACGAACTAGTGCCCTCCCTCCAGATCCAGCGCAACCCACGCGGCGGCTATATCGCCACGCTCGAACTCGACGACGCCGGCTACTTGTTCACCCTGCCCGCCGACAACCAGCGCGCCTACGCAATCCTGGCTGAATACCTTAACCAATTCCTGCAAGGCTACCGCGATAGCCTCGCAGCCGCCGCGTGAGGTACCGCAATGAGCCTATCCCTCAAACGCGTAGCCGATCGCCTAGGTCTGGGCCACCGCAAGCTGATGCAACGCATGCGCGAGAAAGGTCTGCTGGATAAATACAACCTGCCAGCGAATCCAGCCGCGACTAAAGACTTTCTGGTCACCCGAGAAAGCCGCTGGTTTCACGAGAAGCACGGCATGCAATACAAACGCACCACCCGCGTGACTGAGATCGGCATCTCCTGGCTAGCCAACCAGATCGGGATTGAACGCCCCACCCCACCAGCCGTGCCTGACCCGCGAGAAGTCGCCTAATGAGACAGCCCGAAGCCTGGCCGCGCCAGTACGCCCGTCAGATCACGGCAATGCGAACCCGCGAGAAACGCATCGCCGCGCTGGCAGAAGTACCGGAGCACCTACGCGATCTGGTACGCACCCACGTTGAGATCGCCTGGAACCACCCCCGAGGGAACACACATGGACCGCAAACTGATTGACACCCTATTGATCGAACTACTGAATCTGCCTGAAGAACGTCGTACGGCTGAGAAAATTCTTGCCAACCTCACCCTGGCCGCCACCGCCGCCGACGTTTCCCTCACCATCACCGGCACACCGCTGCAAATCGAACACCTCCAACTGGCGGCTGCTCTCGACCAACTCGTGATCGATCTCGGCCCCAACTACCGTGCTCGCGCCATGCTGCGCCTTGGCAATGGCATTGAGGGAGTTGAGCTGGGCGCCGTTCTCGAACCGCTAGACAGCACCTCACCACTGCCGCGTTTCGTGGCGTTTGGCAGCACGGCACGTACAGCCCTGGCAGCCATCAACCGTGACATTCGAGCGAGCCACCAACCGCGTACTAAAGAAGCGACGCAACGTACATCCGGAAAGCTGACGCTCGGCACGCTCAAGGCGCAGGTAGATAAGGCGAATGCAGCATGACGGCCTCCGTACAGCGCGAACTGCGCCTGCCGATAGCGCCCAGAAGTCAGACCGTTGACCTGTTGTACCGAACGCTCGGGGACCTGCTCGTGCCCGTCGAACAGGTACGTGAACGCTACTTCAGCAATCTGAACCAGGACAACTTCACTCGCGCACTGACAAGCGGCCGTGTAGCGCTACCCATCACAACTCTGGATACCAGCGCCAAGCGCCCCCGCTTTATCGACATCCGCCATCTGGCCATCTTCATTGATACCCAGGCTGATGCCGCAGACGAAGAACTGACAAACACTCAACCCCAGCCAGACGAGCGATGAGTCTTTACCTACGCACTTAGATAACAGCTGCACTACCGCAACCGCTGCACCACCAGCCAAGCGGAACACAACAGTAGGAGCAAACCACATGACTGCATTTGAAATTTTCGCATTGATCAGCTTCGTAATTGCACTCGCCATTCTGTATTGGGTCGGGTACCGAGGCGGCTTAAGGGACGGATGGGGCGAAGGCTACGACGACGGCCACGCTAAGGGCTACATCCAGGGCATTGAGGAGGGCGAGTCATCGGGTGCTACTGCTCTCGAAAACGCCACACGGCGATGTGAACGCTTGGAACTGATTTTGATCAGGGAACCTCAGGACCGTCAGATCCTTCTGGCCATCGCGGGAAAACTCAAACTCGCCGCCGATTTCTTCCACGCCATCAAATCGGAAAGCCACGCAACTCAAGCACTCATTTTACGTGACCACGCTTTGAACATGGCCGACGAGTTGGATTCCTTCTATCAGGAGGATGCAGCATGAGTCGCGCTATCCCAATGCTGCGTCTGACGCCCCAGGCCGCTGGAACACTGCAACAGCAGTACACCAAGGCCATGAAGGAACTGAGCGCATTAACACGCCACAACAAAGAATTTGACCGGCAGTTGAAAGCGCTGATTGGTTACGACGCACTCCACGAATTGCATAAAACAACTGAAAACGCCCTGCTGCTGGCCGATCTCGTGAAGGAGGCCGCATGAACTGGATCCTCCCCCATACCGGCAAGCGTTTTGATCTGTTCGAGCCTGACGCTGACATGATCGATCCACGGGACATCTCCCACTCACTGGCACACCTCTGCCGCTTCAACGGGCATACCCGCGAGTTCTACAGCGTGGCTCAACACAGCTGCATCGTCGCCGAGCTTGTGCCGGAAGAACACAAGCTCGCCGCCTTACTCCACGACGCGCCAGAGGCGTACCTGGGCGACATGACCAAGCCACTTAAGCAGTGGATACATACATACCAAGACTTTGAAGACTGGGTATGGCAACGCGTGTGCCAGCGCTTCGACATTGCTGCGGAACTTCCTGCATGCGTTCACCAGGCCGACTTGATTGCTCTCGCGACCGAACGCCGCGACCTCATGCCAACCGATCCGGCTATCTGGGATTGTTTGGTCGGCATACAACCCATGGCTGAAATCATCCGTCCATGGCCTGCCGCTGAAGCCCGACTCACCTACCACCAGCGCCTGATGGACCAACTCGCTGTCGAACATCGGAGGAAAGCGGCATGAAGAACCAACAGGAAAACACCAGCGCCCTGCCCGCTTTGCTCCGCAGCACCAGTGGTGTCGACAGTTCAGAAACAAACAGTCTCTGCTGCGCAGCAGCAGGCATTATTGCTCCTTCCAGCGCCACTGCCGAGGCACGTATACCCCACGGAAAGCTGCGCGGGGCAGCGGTCAGCAATGCAACGCTAACCGCTTCGGGACGCCCGCCCGCGCAGCCTGTCGTGGGGTATATGCGCACTGCGGGGAATAGCTGCCATGGTGCGCGGGAGGCCTCTCATGCTTAAGCGCACCCTCACCCACTTCCATTTTTGCTGTGGCGTCGGTGGTGGGGCCAAGGGCTTCAACCGAGCCAAACCCAAGGTAGGTAACGTTCAGGCTCAATGGGAGTGCATCGGCGGCATCGATGTTGACCCGGCCGGACTACGAGACTTCGAACGATTGAGCGGTGTTAAAGGCACCTTGCTGGACCTGTTCACCCGTGACCAATACATTCGCTTCCATGGTAAAGAGCCACCGCTGGAATGGCGTGAGGCAACCCCGGAAGACATCCGACGCGCCGCCGGCGGACGCAGGCCGGATGCCGTGTTCATTTCTAGCCCCTGCAAAGGGGCGTCGGGCTTACTGTCCGAGTCCATGAGCCTTACCCCCAAATACCAAGCTCTCAACGAGTTGACACTGCGGTGTATATGGCTGATGTGCGAAGCCTGGAAAGATGATCCCGTGCCGTTGATCGTCTTCGAGAACGTGCCTCGCCTGGCAACCCGTGGCCGGTACCTGCTGGACCAAATCAACAAGCTGCTGAACCACTACGGTTATGCAGTCGCAGAAACCACCCACGACTGCGGCGTTATCGGTGGTCTGGCCCAAAGCCGCAAGCGCTTCTTGTTGGTGGCGAGGAACATTGAGAAGGTGCCGCCCTTCCTGTACGAGCCTGAAAAGAAAACCCTCAAGTCCGTCGGTTCGATCCTGGGCCGAATGCCCATGGCTGGCGATGTAGAAGCCGCTGGCCCGATGCACCGGGTTCCGGCGCTGCAATGGAAAACATGGGTGCGGCTCGCTCTGGTCGAAGCAGGCAAGGACTGGCGCTGCCTGAATGAGTTAGCGATCGAGGACGGCTATCTGCGCGACCTGGTCATCGTTCCACAGTTCCGGGACGGCTTCCTGGGCGTGCACGACTGGAGCGAAACCGCCGGCACCGTAGCCGCACGCAGCGGACCAACCAACGGTAAGTTTTCGGTAGCTGATCCACGTGCCAGCGCCGGCGCCCTGCAATACCAGCAGTACGGTGTTCGTCGCTGGGACGAAACCAGCGGCGCAGTGATCGGCGTGAAGTCGCCCGGGCAGGGGACGTTCAGCGTTGCAGATCCCCGTGATCCAGGCATTGGGCACGCCAAGTACAACGTGGCCCAGTGGGATGGTGTATCGCGAACGGTGATTTCCGGCAGCACCACGGGCCAGGGTGCTTTCGCTGTTCAAGATCCACGGCCAGGCATGAGGCGCGGTAAGGGTGATGCCTACTTGACCGGTGGGCACTACGGCGTCACCAGCTGGAACGACCAGTGCGGCGCCGTTTCAGCCAGTGCCCGCCAGGATAACGGCCGGTGGTCTGTTGCAGATCCCCGCATGCCGGAAGCCAACGAGCGGTTGACCTGCGTTATCGAAAGCCTAGACGGCACCTGGCACCGGCCGTTCACCACGCTGGAACTGGCCGCGCTACAAAGCCTGGTCGAGCCAGAGGAAATGTTTGAGCTGGACGGCCTGAGCGACCAAGCCTGGCGTGAGCGGATCGGGAACGCCGTTCCACCGGCAGCCGCTGAAGCAATCGCCCACGTGATGGGCACCACCCTGTTGCTGGCCGAGGCCGGCGAAACCTTCATGCTCAACAGCATGCCGATCTGGGTTCAACCCGTGGCGATTGCGCTAAGCGTGGCTCAACTGGAGCAGCAGCCATGACCCAACTCCCAGCGTACTGCTGGTGCCTGCTGGCACTGGCACAACTGATTTGCTGAGGTGATTTATGAGTAATACGAAACCGATAACTCGCGACGGCCTATCGCCCATCCAGTGCCGCTTGCTCGATGGTTTAGCGGCAGGCAGTCGCCTTTACTCCGAGCGCTCATGCACAAACTTGACTATGAAAGCGCTGGAGAAGCGCGGCCTTGTGCGACTTGAATGGGTTGAACGGATAGCGGGCAATCCTTTTAGCCGCCGAGAAAACTGGATGTGTACTGATATTGGCAGAGCACTGGCGAGTAGTACGCTAACGATTGACTGCATGCCGAAACGATACCGGGCAAGCATTGGCAAATGGGGTGCTTCTCGGAGTGAATCGGTATACCTGTGTTCTGACATTGATGAGATAAAGGAGGGATTGTTCAAATCGGTTTCGGCACTGCGCGACTTGCTTGATGGCCGAGATCGTCGTGACAGCGTGCAGCGCTTCTGGTCCTACAACGCACAAAACATCCGCTGCGTTCGTGAGTCGGACTACGACGCCCTAGAGCAACGACTCACGAATGCCGAGGCGGCCCTGAAGTGGGAATCGGAGCGAAACGCGCTGTTACTAGCCGATCGCAAGCAGGTGGCATCATGAGCGCAGCAGAAAAACTCGACGTATACATCACCCCAGGCGCCTGGTTTCGCCAAGATCTGCTCTACCCAGTCTTCGGCCTAAGCACCGAAGCGGTTCGCAAATACCGCTCCAAAGGTCTGTGGCTTGAGGGCAAGCACTGGCGTTACGACCCAGCTAACGTGATCGTCTACAACCGCGCGGCCATTGAGCGCTGGATGGAAGGAAAGCCATGATCGATAAGATGCCAACTGGCGTGGAGATGAACGGCAAGCAACTCCGCATCTGGTTCATCTTCAACGGTCAACGGTGCCGAGAACCCCTGGAAGGGATCTCGAAGGTAAACAAGGCCGCTATCGCCTACGCCGACAACAAGCGACGTACCATTCTGGCGGAAATCAAAGAGAGCCGCTTCGACTATGCGGCCCACTTTCCCAACTCGCCAAGAGCCGCCATGTTCACGGGGACTGGCGGTCCTTCGCTCAAGCGCACCGTAAAGGAAGGCATTGACCGCTGGCTGGAGGTTCAACGCGCGCTCAAGGCGTCGAGCACCGTCATCAACTACGTCAGTAAGGCTGTGCACGTCGAGAAGAAATTCGGCAAGCGTCGAATCGTCGACGTCAGTAAGAGCGACATCGAGTTGTTTCAAGCACAGTTACTCAAGCAAGGCCTGGCCCCGAAGACAGTGAATGACATTTTTACCGTCGTCCGAGGTATTTGGGCCGATGCATTCGGCGATGGCATCCTGAAAGCTAACCCGCTCGACAGGATCAGTAACGTCGGATCGGATGTCGACCTGGAACATGCCGATCCTTTTAGTCGTACCGAGATTAAGCAGATCGGCGAAGCAGATCCTGACCGCCGAGCTGACACCCGAATGATTGAGTTCAACTGCTGGGCCGGATTGTCCCTTTCCGAACTCATCGGGCTCGCCGTTGAAGACGTAGATCTTGAAGCCGGCCTTGTACACGTCCGCCGCGCACTGGTGGTAGGAGAATTCAAAGTCCCCAAAGAGCGCTCCAGGGTTCGAGCCATCGAACTCATAGACCCAGCCCTCGTATTAATGAAAGAGATAGTTGCCGCCGCAAAGGAAGCTGTAGCCGAAGAGATCACCGTTATCCAACGCGACAACATCACGTCCAAGAAGATGAAAGTCAGGTTCCTTTTCCGCAGTTCGACCAGCGGTTTACTCTGGAACGGCAAGACATTAAGCAACTGGTTCACTACCCATCTGCAAAAAGCAGAGGTCCGCCACCGAGGCGCCAACCAATGCCGCCACACGTTTGCCAGTCAAATGCTGTCGAGTTACGTTCCGGTCGAATGGGTGGCCAGGCAACTGGGGCACGCCGATACAACCATGGTGCGAAAGCATTACGGGAGATGGATACCGAAGGACACCAAGAGCATGGCGGGTATCGTGTCAAAAATGTTGGGGTTTAGGCCGGACTAGAGCGGTATACAGGGAAAGGTTTTTGCCCTAAAAATGCCCTAAATGGTATGAAGAAAACGAAAAAGCCCCTGTAATCTCTAACGATTACAGGGGCTTAGTCATATTCAATAATGGCGGAGAGATAGGGATTCGAACCCTAGGTACCGGTGAAGGTACAACGGATTTCGAATCCGTCCCATTCGGCCACTCTGGCATCTCTCCAACGGCGCGCATCATAACAGCCTGTTTCGTGGAAGCAAAGCTCAAACGAGATTTTTTTCCGTGCTATCAGATGCTTGCGTCGATTAAAGCGGTACGCCGAGGCGCTTGGCGACTTCTTCGTAGGCTTCGATCACATCACCGAGGCCTTGGCGGAAGCGGTCCTTGTCCATCTTCTTCTTGGTGTCCTTGTCCCACAGGCGGCAGCCGTCCGGGCTGAATTCGTCGCCGAGGACGATGGAGCCATCGTGGAACACACCGAATTCCAGCTTGAAGTCCACCAGCAGCAGGCCTGCGTCGTCGAACAGCTTGCTCAGCACGTCGTTGACCTTGAGGGACAACTCCTTCATGCGTGCCAGTTGCTCGGCGGTGCCCCAGCCGAATGCCACGACGTGGGATTCGTTGATGAACGGGTCGCCCTTGGCGTCGTCCTTCAGGAACAGCTCGAACGTGTAAGGGTTGAGCTTGAGGCCCTCTTCCACGCCCAGGCGCTTGACCAGGCTGCCGGCGGCGTAGTTACGCACGACGCATTCCACCGGGATCATGTCCAGCTTCTTCACCAGGCACTCGTTGTCGCCCAGCAGTTTGTCGAATTGGGTCGGAATGCCGGCCGCTTCGAGTTTCTGCATGATGAAGGCGTTGAACTTGTTGTTCACCATGCCCTTGCGATCAAGTTGTTCGATGCGCTTGCCGTCGAACGCCGAGGTGTCGTTGCGAAACAGCAGGATCAGGCGGTTGGCGTCGTCGGTCTTGTAAACCGACTTGGCTTTGCCGCGGTAGAGTTCTTCACGTTTTTCCATGATGGGCTCCGCTTTGAGTGAGGTGGGCTAGGCGATATGTCGCCAGTCGAGCCCTGAATCTTGATCGGCCAGTTGCAGCCAGTCCGGGTCGCACCCGAGGGTGTCGACAAAACATTGCCGGGCAAGCGTCGGCAGGTTGTTCTTGCTGCTCAAGTGGGCCAGGACCAGGTGTTGCAGGTCTTGCCAGCCCAACTCATACACCAGGTACGCCGCCTGATGGTTGTTCAAATGTCCCAGTTCGCCGCCGACCCGTTGCTTGAGAAAGTACGGATAGTGACCGCGAGCCAACAGGTCTCGGCAGTGGTTGGACTCGATCATCAAGGCATCGAGGTTCCGGTAGCCGTCCAGTACCTTGGCGCAGTAGGAGCCCAGGTCGGTGAGCACGCCGAAACGCCGCTCTCCGTCACTGAATACATACTGCGTCGGTTCCTGGGCGTCGTGCGCCACGGCAATCACATCGATGCTCAGGGCACCGATTTGCAGCTGCTCGCCACCGGCCAGGAAACCTGCGGGTTCTATAGGTTTGCGCATCCCGCGCAGTGTGCCGCGACTGAGGTACACCGGAAGATTGTAGCGCCGAGACAGCAAACCCACGCCATGCACGTGGTCGGCATGTTCGTGGGTCACCAGAATCGCGCTCAGCTGCGAGGGGTGAACCCCCAGGCGCAGCAGGCGCCGCTCGGTTTCCTTTAACGAGAAACCACAATCCACCAGCACGTACGTGTCGTCATGGGCGACCAGCGTGCCGTTCCCTTGGCTACCGCTGCCGAGAACGGCAAAACGCATCGGATCAGCCCAGGTTGTCCTGAATCACGCCCAACACCTTGCGCGCTGTTTCAGCCGGCGCGACGGTGTTGATGTTCTTCTCGACGGTGACCTGCACAGTCTCGCCAACCTTGCTCAAACGCACCTGATAACGCTCGGCGCGGGTTTCGATTTCTTCCTTGGTCGGCTTGCTGCCGAACAGTTTGCCGAAGAAACCAGGCTCTTCGTCTTTGCGCTCGGCCTTTTCAGCCACGTTGATGTAGTACAGGCCCAGGCTGCGGTTGATGTCTTCAACACGCCATGGGCCTTGCTCCAACGCGCGGCCGACGCTGGCCCAGGCGCGATCCAGGTCTTCACCCAGGTTCAGCACCACGTTGCCGCTGCCGTCCTCGGTGAGGCTGACGCGGCTCGGGGTGTCGTAATCACGGGCGGCGAGCAGGGAAACGGAACCGCCCTTCTCGGAGATACGGCTCATGCTGGCCAGCATCTCGTCGACCAATGCCGAGTCGACACCGGTGTTGACCGAGCGGTTGGTGAAGTCGACGTTGGCGGTGCTGCCGGCAGGACGCTCGGCGCTGACCACGTAGACTTCACTGGTGTTGCGCTGTACGCCCGGCTCGATGCGCACACGCACACGGGCTTCGCTGTCGGCGGCGACACCACCGGCCTGCAGGCGCTTGGCCATGGTGGCGGACAGCTCGCTGCCCTGCTGCCATGCCGTGGTGAATTCACCGGTCTGCGGGCGCTGCTCATCGATGCGGAAACCGTTGTCCTGGAAGAACTGCACCGCTACCGGCCAGACTTCTGCAGGTGGGCGCTGCGCCACGATCCAACGCGAATCACCGCTCTTCTGCAGGCTGTAGTCGCTGGCATCCGCCACGGCCGAGATCGGCTGTGGACGTGGCACGACGTATTCACCCTTGGTGGTGTCGTCGGCAACGTTGCGTGGAATCGGCAGCAACGGGTCAAGGCGCTTGGCGACGTTGACGTCCGGCGGCAGTTGCATCGGTTTGGTTGCTTGTGCTTCCAGGTAATCGCTGCCGCGGTCACGGAAGTAGCCTTCCGGGCCCCAGATCCAACCGCAGCCACTGGTGCTGGAGATAATCAAGGCAAGTGCGGAAAGTCCGGCCAATCGCTTCATGCGTAGTGCTTCCTCAATTAAACCAGGACGCCGGACTGGCGCAGGGCCTGTCGCAGCGGTTCGTGACAGGCTTCGCTGAGGCGGGTGAGCGGCAGACGGATACCGTCCGGCATCAGGCCCATCTCGAACAGCGCCCACTTCACGGGAATAGGGTTGGATTCGATAAACAGTGTCTTGTTGAGCGGCATCAGCTTCTCGTGGATCGCACGGGCGGTCACGGCGTCGCCGGCGATGGCAGCGGCACACAGGTCGCTCATGGCGCGCGGGGCCACGTTGGCGGTCACGGAGATATTGCCCTTGCCGCCCAGCAGGATCAGCTCGACAGCCGTGGCGTCGTCACCGGAATACAGCAGGAAATCGCTGCTCACCCCGGCCAGGATGTCCTTGGCGCGCTGCAGGTCGCCGGTGGCTTCCTTGATGCCGATGATGTTCGGCACGGTGGACAGGCGGATCACGGTCTCGGCCTTCATGTCGCACGCGGTACGACCCGGCACGTTATAGAGGATCTGCGGGATGTCGACGGCTTCGGCAATGGTGCGGAAGTGCTGGTACAGGCCTTCCTGGGTCGGCTTGTTGTAGTACGGGGTCACCAGCAGGCAAGCGTCGGCGCCGGCTTTCTTGGCGTTTCGGGTCAGCTCGATGGCTTCGCGCGTCGAGTTGGCGCCCGTGCCGGCGATCACGGCAATACGCCCCGCGACACGCTTGACCACGAATTCGATCACCTGGATGTGTTCTTCCACATCGAGGGTGGCCGATTCACCTGTGGTGCCGACCGCCACGATGGCGTTGGTGCCTTCTTGCAGGTGGAAGTCCACCAGTTTGCCCAGGCTGTCCCAGTCGAGATGACCTTGTGCATCCATGGGTGTGACCAGTGCCACCATACTGCCCGCAATCATGCAACCGCTCCTGCCGGAAAAAGAGAGCCGTAATGGTACTGGCGCCAAGATGCTTGTACAAGCGAAGTACCGCCTGAGGATGCGTTCTGGCGCAACTAAACGACGGGCAATGCCATCATTGGGCCAAAGCACGGGTTGAGGCTGGGCAAAATCAGGCGGATCACGCAATGAAAACGCCACCTCCTATCCCTTGGCGACGCTTTTCGCTACCCTTCATGCTTTGATCGATACAGCCCTCACAGTATCGACCGCTCATCGTTTTAGGAAGGCTGCATGTCCACCCCCACAGTTCGCGAACAATTCCTTGTTATCAGTGCCCTCGGCGCCAACCCCATGGAGCTGACCAACGTCCTGTGCCGCGCCAGCCATGAAAACCGCTGTGCCGTGGTGACCTCCCGCCTGACCCGCCATGGCGAGTGCAGTGCGCTGGTCCTGCAGATTTCCGGCACCTGGGATGCCCTGGCGCGCCTGGAGACCGGCCTGCCGGGCCTGGCCAAGAAGCACGACTTCACCGTCAACGTGGTGCGCAGCGCCGCCCTGGAAAATCGCCCGCAGGCGCTTCCTTATGTGGCGTATGTCAGCTCGGCCTACCGCTCGGACATCGTCAATGAGCTGTGCCAGTTCTTCATCGACCACAACGTCGAACTGGAGAACCTGACCTGCGACACCTACCAGGCCCCGCAAACCGGCGGCACCATGCTCAACGCCACCTTCACCGTGACCCTGCCGGCCGGCGTGCAGATCAGTTGGCTGCGCGACCAGTTCCTGGATTTCGCCGATGCCCTGAACCTCGACGCGTTGATCGAGCCGTGGCGCCCACAGAACCCAATGTAAGGAAGTTTTTTCATGGCGGTAGTCATCGACAAACCCGTAGCCGATTTCGAAGCCCAGGCCACCAGCGGCCAGACCTTCAGCCTTGCCGCCCTCAAGGGCAAGCAAGTGGTGATCTACTTCTACCCGAAGGACAGCACCCCGGGCTGCACCACCGAAGGCCAGGGTTTCCGTGACCAGTACGCGGCATTCAAGGCGGCCAACACCGAAGTGTTTGGCGTGTCGCGCGACAGCGTGAAGTCCCATGAGAACTTCAAGGGCAAGCAGGAATTCCCGTTCGAGCTGATCAGCGACAAGGACGAAGCGGTCTGCCAGCTGTTCGACGTCATCAAGCTGAAGAAGCTGTACGGCAAGGAATACCTGGGTGTAGATCGCAGCACCTTCCTGATCGACAAGGACGGTGTGCTGCGCCAGGAATGGCGCGGCGTGAAAGTGCCGGGCCATGTGGACGCCGTTCTGGCCGCAGCCCAGGCGTTGAACAAGGCCTGATCTGTAGCGCGGATCACTGCGGCGATGAAGCAGTGATTCGCACCTCCCCTTACAACAACGGTGCCACCACCGGCTCCTGCCGCGGCCACGCATCCAGCACGGCCTTGAACAGCGTCGCCAGGGGAATCGCAAAGAACACCCCCCAGAATCCCCACAGTCCACCAAACAACAGCACTGCACAGATGATCGCCACCGGGTGCAGGTTGACCGCCTCCGAGAACAGCAGCGGCACCAGCACGTTGCCATCCAGGGTCTGGATGATGCCGTAGACCGCCATCAGGTAGATGAACTGGTCGCTCCAGCCCCACTGGAACAAGGCGATCAAGGTCACCGGCACTGTTACCACCACGGCACCGACATACGGCACCACCACCGAAATCCCCACCAGCAGTGCCAGCAAGGCGGCGTAGTTGAGGTCCAGTGCGATAAACGCGATGTAGGTAACGCCCCCGCAGATAATGATCTCGATGACCTTGCCACGAATGTAGTTGGCGATCTGCCGGTTCATTTCTTCGGCCACCCGGGTGATCAGCGCTCGTTCGCGGGGCAGATAGCCGCTCACCCAACGTCCGATCATGGCGCGGTCCTTGAGGAAGAAGAACACCAGGATCGGTACGAGCACCAGGTAGATCATGATGTTGACCAGCAGCGGCAGGCTGGACAGGGAAAAGGTCAGCGCCCATTGCCCGAATTTTCCGATTTCGCCCCGTGCCACTTCTATGGCCTGCAACACCTGCTCGTCCGACACCAGATGCGGGTAGCGCTCCGGCAACAGCAGCAACAGCGACTGCCACTTGGCGAGCATGCCCGGCAACTCGTTGAACAACGTGATCAGTTGGTGCCACAGCAGCGGCAATACCACGACGACAAACACCACCAGCAGCCCCATGAACAAGGCGAATACCAGGCCCACTGCCGCGCCGCCCGGCAAGCGTAGACGCTCCAGGGTGGTGACCAGGCCCTGCATCAGGTAAGCCAGCACCATCCCCGCCAGTACCGGCGCCAGCATGCCTCCCAAGGTGAGTACGGCCGTAAAGGCCAGAAACAGCAGGACCGCCAGCACCACGGCTTCTTCATCGGAGAAGTAGCGCTGGATCCAGTCTCGTAACACTTTGAACATCAATCAACCTCGGGTGGTAGGGGCAAACGGTTCAGGCCTTGCGCAACCAGTAACGGTACACACCGGCGGCGTCTTCTTCATGCAGCAGGGTATGGCCGGCCAGCTTGGCGAAGGTGCGAAAATCACGCTGGGAACCTGCGTCGGTGGCGATCACCTTGAGCACAGCGCCACTGGCCAATCGATTGAGCTCCAGCTTGGCCTTGAGCAGAGGCAACGGGCAATTGAGGCCGCTGGCATCGAGTTCGGCATCAAAGGCTACAGCGTCGGTCATGGTTTTACTCCGGGCACGCATTCGGGGTGCTTAGAATATCTGGTCCGAAGCTCAGTGTCCGGCTACAGTAAGCTCTTTGTCGAAAGGCTCTGTGCATGACTTTTTTGCGCCCCACCCTGCTGACGCTGGCTTGCCTGCTGGCCTCCCCAGGCTTCGCTGACGACCTGCCGTCACTTGGCGACGCCAGTTCTGCCATTGTCTCGCCGCAACAGGAATATCAGCTGGGCCGCGCCTGGCTGGCCTACCTACGGGGCCAGGTCTCGCAGTTGAACGACCCGCAGCTCAAGGATTACGTCGAAACCAGCGTGTACAAGCTGGTGGAAACCAGCCAGGTGAATGACCGGCGCCTGGAATTCATCCTGATCAACAGCCCGCAGCTGAACGCCTTTGCCGCACCCGGCGGTATCGTCGGCGTGAACGGCGGCCTGTTTCTCAATGCCCAGACCGAAGGGGAATACGCGTCGGTGCTGGCCCACGAACTGGCTCACTTGTCCCAGCGTCACTTCGCCCGTGGTGTCGAGGCGCAGCAGCGCATGCAGATCCCGATGATGGCCGCCCTCCTCGGCGGCATCATTGCGGCCGCCGCCGGTGCCGGGGATGCCGGGATTGCTGCGATTGCCGGCACCCAGGCGGCGGCCATCCAGGAACAACGACGATTCTCTCGCCAGAATGAACAGGAAGCGGACCGTATCGGCATCGTCAACCTGGAGAAAGCCGGCTACGACCCGCGTTCCATGCCGACCATGTTCGAACGCCTGATGCGTCAGTACCGCTTCGACGCCAAGCCGCCGGAATTCCTGCTGACTCACCCGGTGACCGAATCGCGTATCGCCGACACCCGCAACCGCGCGGAACAAGCCAAGGCCGGTGGCAAGGAAGACAGCCTGCGCTACCAGTTGATTCGCGCACGGGTACAGCTGCAATACGAAGACACCTCCGGACTCGCCGCCAAGCGCTTCCAGGCGCAACTGGACGAAAATCCTAAAAACGACGTGGCGCGCTATGGCCTGGCCATCGCCCAGATCAAAGCCTCCCAGTTCAAACAGGCACGGGAAAGCCTGCAACCCTTGCTGGCCAAGGCGCCCAATGACATCACCTACAACCTGGCGCAGATCCAGTTGGACATCGACAACAACCACCTGCCCGATGCCCAGCAACGCACGGATCGGATGCTGACCCAATACCCCGGCAACTACCCGCTGAATCAGATTCGGGTAGATCTGTTGCTTAAACAGAATCGCACCGCCGATGCGGAAAAGGCCCTGGATGGCTTGCTCAAGTCGCGCCCGGACGATCCGGATGTGTGGTACCAGGTCGCCGAGACGCGTGGTTTGTCGGGCAATATCATCGGCCTGCATCAGGCTCGCGCCGAATACTTTGCTTTGGTGGGAGACTTCCAGCAGGCGATTCAGCAGTTGGACTTTGCCAAACGTCGCGCCGGCAGCAATTTCCCGTTGTCGTCACGTATCGATGCACGTCAGCGTGAGTTGATCGAACAGGAGCGCCTGGTTAAAGGCATGATGGGCTAGACCCATCGCCCACAAAAAAGCCCCGCCCTCGTAACACGAAGGCGGGGCTTTTTATTGGCCGGGTGGGTTACTCGGCCAGCTTGAAGGTAATGAAGCTGGCACGCCCCTGGCGAAGCACGCGCATCGATACCGAGCGGTTCTTCGGCAACGCCTTGGCGATGTCGGTGAACTGCTTGGTAGTCTCAATCGCCTGATTGTTCAGGTGAGTGATCACGTCGCCAGGCTGCAGGCCGATCAAGGCTGCCGGGCCGTCCTGCACTTCCTTGATCACCACGCCGCTCTTGAGATCGAAGGCTTTCTTCTGCTCGTCAGTCAGCTCGGCCACGGCAATGCCCAGGCGATTGCTGCTGCGCTCGGCGCCCGGCTTGGTGTTACCCAGGGCATCCAGGGTCGCGCCCTCTTCAGGGATCGCTCCTACAGTCAGCTCGACATTCTGGCGCTTGCCATCACGAATCACTTCCAACTTGGCCTTGCTGCCGGCCTTGAGTGCGCCAACCAGGTGCGGCAGGTCGGCCGACATAACGATCGGTTGACCGTTCATGCTCAGGATCACGTCGCCCACTTGCAGACCGCCTTTGGCAGCCGGGCCGTCATCCTGGATTTGCGCGACCAGGGCGCCCGCCGGCTTGTCGAGGCCGAAGGATTCAGCCAGGTCCTTGTTCACTTCCTGAATCACCACGCCCAACCAGCCACGGCTGACCTTGCCACCGCTTTTCAGCTGATTGGAAACATCCATGGCCACGTCGATAGGAATGGCGAACGAAACCCCCATGAAGCCACCGGAACGGGTGTAGATCTGCGAGTTGATCCCCACCACTTCGCCCGCCAGGTTGAACAACGGGCCACCGGAGTTGCCCGGGTTGATCGGCACGTCGGTCTGGATGAACGGCACATAGTTCTCGTTCGGCAGGCTGCGACCAATGGCACTGACGATACCCTGGGTAACGGTATGGTCAAAACCAAACGGCGAGCCGATGGCTACCACCCACTGCCCCGCCTTCAGGTCCTGGGACTTGCCCAGCTTCAGCACCGGCAGGTCCTTGCCCTCGATCTTCAGCAAGGCCACGTCGGAACGCGGATCGGTGCCGACCAATTTGGCTTTCAGCTCACTGCGATCGGCCAGGCGTACGAGGATCTCGTCGGCGTCGGCAATCACATGGTTATTGGTGAGGATGTAGCCATCTGGCGAAATGATGAAGCCCGACCCCAGGGACTGCGCTTCACGCTGGCCACCACCGCCACCACGGGGCGCACGCGGTTGTGGCATGCCACGCTCGAAGAACTCGCGCAGCATCGGCGGCAGGCCTTCCAGGTCAGGCATCTGCTGGTTGGAGACTTTGCGATCCGGCAGCTTCTGGGTGGTACTGATGTTCACCACGGCAGGCGAGGCTTGCTCAACCAATTGGGTGAAGTCAGGCAACTCGACCGCTTGCGCGGGCACGGCCTGACCCAGCACCAATACCGTGGCGACTATGGATAGGTAAGACTTCAAACGTGGTATCGACATACAGCTCCCGTTACGACGAGCAGGGTTGAGCGACAGGGTTCAAGAAACGCCGAAAACTGCGAACGACATCTTTGTTCCGCGAACAAAACAAGGCCAGGGCCAACAAGCCCTGACCTATAAAAAACATGGGAGATTTTTGCAAGTGAAAATGCTGATCCAGACATTTCATGCTCTCGGCAGCCAACCTGGCATGGGCGTACTGTGAAAGATCCGGATGAACATAGGATTAACGACTCACGGCTTGGGGGTGGCCTTTTTTTCACCGCGCACCGACAGTGCGATGCGTTCGGCGGTGCCAATAGGTATTTCGCCGACCACAGTCACCATCATTTCGCCATCCACCGTATTCAAGCGACGAGATACAGCGACCGTGGGGCCTAATTGGGTGCGCGTCTCGGTCACGCTCACATCGCTGATCGGCTCGAGAAACACCGAGAAGCGCGCCAGTCCATCTTCATACATCAGGCTGTCGACCGTGGCCTTGGTATGGGGGTCCTTGCGGGCGCTGCTATTGGTCAGCTGAAAGCCTGGCGGCAACCACTCCAAGTGCCACGCCTCGGTGGCCTCTACGGCCGCTGCCTTGGTGTCGCCGACGGCGATGGAGGTGCATTCGCCGCTGGGCTGCAAGTCGCGATCATTAGGCGTGGTGGAGGTGTCCAATCGAGTGAACTGAAAGCGCTCCAGCAACTGCCCTTGATCATTCAGCAACAAGGATTTGAGCGGCAAGGCAGTTTCACGATCAAGGTGAAGCTCAAAACCGTAGCGGTATTGATCACGGGGTGTAATCGACACAATCACTGCATTACGACCGGCCACGCGAGATTTGCCGATAACGGCCAGTTCGTAGAATTGATTGAGTCTTTGTGGATCGAGGGCGCGCGAGGGTGCATCACGCGAATTGCCAAGGCCGGCGACAAGAGTGCCGCTGACGCACTGAGTACGACCGTCTATACGAACGACTTCCTGAGCAGAACCATCGAGCTGCAAGAGCCGCTCACGGACCTGGCCATTCTGGACACGATGCCAGATGTCATGGGTAGAAAAACTGCCATTACGTTCGTAGACAAACGTACCTTGAAAACTTTGCTGCTGCTCTGCACGCCCAAGTCGAGTCAGCCAGTCTTGGGCGTCGTCGGCATGGGCGGGGAGTGCAAACCAACCACTGAGCAATAACGTAAGGAGCGGTATGGCGCGCATAGGGCTCCTTAACGGATCAGCGGTTTTCCAGGCTTGCAGCGCGAGCGTATGGCAGAGCGCTTTCAGTGCCTTTCAAGGCGGATTCCTGTGCGTGTTGGCGCAGGTAGCCTGGAAGACGCTGGTCCTGCCAGCCGGATTGCCCTTGCAGCACACCGTTGGCCATAGGGCCGGTGGTGTCGGAGCTTTCCTTGTAGCCGGCCAGTACCGCTGGGCCTTTGACTTGCGGACCGGCCATGACCGGTTGCTGAGTCTGCTGTGCCAGTTCGGCACCGGCGATTTCGTCCTGGTTGTACAGGCGAACACCGGCCAGCACTGCAACAGTCACCGAGGCAGCCACTGCCAGGCGACCCAGGCTGCGCCAAGGGCCACGAGCAGCTTTTGCCGGAACGGCTTCATCAGCCAACGCGGCAGAAACGGCCGCAGCAATATCCAGACGAGGGATTAGAAGATCCTTGTGCATCACCGCCCGAGCGACTTGGTAACGAGACCAGGTATCACGGGTTTCGGCATCATCAAATGCATTGAGCACTCGACGAAGTTCCAGTTCATCCGCTTCGTTATCCATCACTGCGGACAGCGATTCCTGCAGGGCATCACGACTCATGGCGGTTCCTCTCTTGGCTGTCGCCGCTGTCTTTAGTTTTCCTGCAACAACGGTTGCAAGGCTTTATCGATGGCTTCCCGGGCCCGGAAAATCCGTGACCTTACAGTCCCCACCGGACACTGCATGACGCTCGCAATGTCTTCGTAACTCAGACCATCGAATTCACGTAAAGTTAACGCCGTACGCAAATCTTCTGGCAGTTGCTGAATTGTGCGATGAACGGTGCCTTCGATCTCGTCGCGCAGCAATGCACGCTCCGGCGACTCGAGATCTTTGAGGCCGTGATCACCATCGTAAAATTCTGCATCTTCTGAACTTACATCGCTATCCGGTGGGCGGCGTCCGCGAGACACCAGATAGTTCTTCGCCGTGTTGATGGCGATGCGGTAGAGCCACGTGTAAAACGCACTATCACCGCGGAAATTGCCCAGTGCACGGTACGCCTTGATAAAGGCTTCCTGTGCAACGTCCTGCGCTTCATGGGTGTCGTGCACAAACCGCACGATCAACCCGAGAATTTTGTGCTGGTATTTCAGCACTAGCAGATCAAATGCTCGCTTGTCACCGCGTTGAACGCGCTCGACCAGCTGCTGATCCTCTTCCTGGGTTAGCATGAACACTCCTCGTTGTACTTGAAGGAGGCTTGCATAACTAAACGATCAGGCTTGCAAACATAGACTCGGACTTTTCGCAAAAGTTCTCCCCCTTCAAGCAAGTTTCCGGCATGCACTGATTTGGCACACACGAAAAACGCAGCGCGGGCAACGCCGGCTGCGCGAATAATCTTGTCGTCGGTTTTCTGACGCGTCCAATGCTCCCGACGGGCCAATAAACTCAACGTTTCCCAGCTTTCGGGCAACCTGCTATTGAGTCGAGGCTTATGCAAAAAGTTCCCACCCCAATAACCTGCCGATTTTACCCGAGCCGTGCACCGTAATCTCACATTGCCACGAATGCCCGGCTATTGTGCCGCTCCCCCCCTCTATATACTAGTGGCCCGTGTGACCCTTTGATTCGCCGATCCAGGCGTCCTGTTTGCGCCAGCCCTGTGGATCGCTTTTTGCGGAATCCTTCAAATGAGCCAACAGTTTCAACACGATGTCCTGGTGATCGGCAGCGGCGCGGCCGGCTTGAGCCTTGCGCTGACCCTTCCCAGCCACCTGCGCATTGCCGTCCTGAGCAAAGGCGACCTGGCCAACGGTTCGACATTCTGGGCCCAGGGCGGTGTCGCCGCGGTGCTGGACGACACCGATACGGTGCAATCCCACGTTGAAGACACCCTCAACGCCGGCGGCGGCCTGTGCAACGAAGACGCGGTGCGCTTCACCGTCGAGCATAGCCGCGAGGCGATCCAATGGCTGATCGACCAGGGCGTGCCCTTCACCCGCGATGAACACGCAGGCAGCGATGACGGCGGCTTCGAGTTCCATCTGACCCGCGAAGGCGGCCACAGCCATCGCCGTATCATCCACGCCGCCGATGCCACCGGTGCCGCGATCTTCAGGACCTTGCTCGACCAGGCCCGCCAACGCCCCAACATCGAACTGCTGGAACAACGCGTCGCTGTCGACCTGATCACCGAAAAGCGCCTGGGCCTGCCGGGCGAACGCTGCCTCGGCGCCTATGTGCTCAACCGCGCCAGCGGCGAAGTGGATACTTATGGTGCGCGCTTCACAATCCTCGCCTCCGGCGGCGCCGCCAAGGTCTACCTCTATACCAGCAACCCCGACGGCGCCTGCGGCGACGGCATTGCCATGGCATGGCGCTCGGGCTGCCGGGTGGCCAACCTGGAATTCAACCAGTTCCACCCCACCTGCCTTTATCACCCACAGGCCAAGAGCTTCCTGATCACCGAAGCCCTGCGCGGCGAAGGTGCACACCTCAAGCTGCCCAATGGTGAGCGCTTCATGCAGCGTTTCGACCCGCGCGCCGAGCTGGCTCCACGGGATATTGTCGCCCGCGCCATCGACCATGAAATGAAGCGCCTGGGCATCGACTGCGTCTACCTGGACATCAGCCACAAGCCCGAAGCGTTCATCAAGACCCACTTCCCGACCGTCTACGAGCGCTGCCTGGCGTTCAACATCGACATCACCAAAGGCCCGATCCCGGTGGTGCCGGCGGCGCACTACACCTGCGGCGGTGTGATGGTCGACCAGCATGGGCGTACCGACGTACCCGGCCTGTACGCGATTGGCGAAACCAGCTTCACCGGCCTGCACGGCGCCAACCGCATGGCCAGCAACTCACTGCTCGAATGCTTCGTCTACGCCCGCTCGGCCGCAGCCGACATTCTCGAACAACTGCCGCGCATCCCGGTGCCGGCCGCCCTGCCCCGCTGGGATGCCAGCCAGGTTACCGACTCGGACGAAGACGTGATCATCGCCCACAACTGGGACGAGCTGCGGCGCTTCATGTGGGACTACGTGGGGATCGTGCGCACCAACAAGCGCCTGCAACGGGCACAGCACCGGGTGCGATTGCTGCTGGATGAGATTGATGAGTTCTACAGCAACTATAAGGTCAGCCGTGACCTGATCGAACTGCGCAACCTGGCCCAAGTCGCGGAGTTGATGATCCGTTCGGCCATGGAACGCAAGGAAAGCCGGGGCCTGCACTACACCCTCGACTACCCGCAGATGTTGCCCGAGGCCCGCGACACTATTCTGGTGCCAACCACCTACGGCGGCTGAACTTCAAGCGAACCCGCAGGCGCCGGTGCACATCGGCGGCCTGCGAATCCGTCGGCACGCAGACCGAGCGAACCCGCCATTCCCCCGGTACGCGATAGCGCAACACCACAATCAGCGGCAACGCCAGGCTGTCGGGGCGCAGCTGCACGCGATGCCAGCCGCGCTCACCGCTGAATAATTGCCAGCCCTCTTCATCCCGTCGCAGGCCACGAATCGACGAACGGTGAGTCAGCAGGACATAACGCGGCAATACCCAGGCAGCCTGGGCCAGGCACGCCAGCACGCCGAGGACGGCAAAGGGAGAGTCGAGGACCATCAGCGCACCCAGCGCGAACAGCTGGGCAAGGAGATACGCCGCCAGCAGCAGCCGTGAGGCCTGCCAGCGGCATTCAAAACGATTACTTGGGCTGGACACGATCCAGGATCATCCGGACCATGCGCTGCAGTTCAGGATCTTCGGATTCGGCCCGCTCCATGAACCAGCCGAACATGTCCTGATCTTCGCAAGTCAGCAGCCTGACGTAGAGATCGCGATCTTCCTTATTGAGCGTCGCATACACCTCTTTGGTAAAAGGCACCAGCAACACATCAAGCTCAAGCATGCCACGACGGCTGTGCCAGTAGAGACGATTGATTTCTACATCTTCGACCATGGAGCGCTCCTCAAATAGAGCGCAAGTATACAGGCCCGACGGCACCGGAACAGTCGGCTTTGGTCGCCCCCTACGGAAACTATCCATTTGCCGGGCGCCCCTCTATGATGCACCCATGACTTTTTGACCTGCGATGACCCATGGCTGACTCTGCTTTCTTCTGCCCCCTGTCCCACGAAGGCGTTCTCGCCGTCCGCGGCTCCGACGCTGCCAAGTTCCTGCAGGGACAACTCACCTGCAACCTCAATTACCTGAGCGACACCCAGGCCAGCCTCGGTGCGCGCTGCACGCAAAAAGGCCGCATGCAGTCGAGCTTCCGCATCCTGTTGCAGGGCGACGGCGTACTCCTGGCCATGGCCAGCGAACTGCTCGAACCGCAACTGGCGGACCTGAAGAAATATGCGGTGTTCTCCAAGTCCAAGCTCACCGACGAAAGCGCCGCCTGGGTGCGTTTCGGTGTGATCGATGGCGATCAGGCGCTGACCGGCCTTGGCCTTGAGCTGCCCACCGAAACGGACAGCGTTGCCCGTACCGAACACCTGATCGCCGTCCGCGTGTCCCCCGCCCGCGCCGAACTCTGGGTACCGGCCGAGCAAGCCGACGGCGTGCGCGGCCAATTGGCCGCACAGTTGACACAAACCGACTTGAATCACTGGCTACTGGGCCAGATCCGCGCCGGTATCGGCCAGGTCATGCCCCAGACTCGCGAACTGTTCATCCCGCAGATGCTCAACCTGCAGGCCGTGGGCGGCGTCAGCTTCAAGAAAGGCTGCTACACCGGCCAGGAAATCGTCGCGCGCATGCAGTACCTGGGCAAACTCAAGCGTCGCCTGTACCGCTTGAGCTTGAACGCGGCGCAAATGCCCGAGCCAGGCACCCCGTTGTTTTCCCCCAGCCACAACAGCTCGATCGGCGAAGTGGTGATTGCAGCAAAAGCTGACCAGGTGATTGAACTTCTGGCGGTATTGCAAGCCGAAGCTGCCGATAGTGGCGATGTGCACCTAGGCACACTGGAAGGCCCCGGTTTGCAACTGCTTGACCTGCCTTACACCCTTGACCGCGATCGTGAGATCCAGCGTTAGTCGCCGTATTTTCCTGCAACACCCTAGAGAGCATGAATGAACAAACTGGCGGAAAAAGTCCAACAGGCGTTGGTTAAGGCCATCGACAACGATGACCTGGTTCTGCCGACATTGCCGGAAGTGGCCCTGAACATCCGTCAGGCCGCTGAAGACCCGGAAATCAGCATCAGCCACTTGAGTAAAGTGATCGGCCGCGACACTGCGTTGTCGGCGCGCCTGATCAAAGTGGTCAACAGCCCGCTGTTGCGCGCCACCCAGGAAGTCACCGACCTGCACACCGCCATCACCCGGCTGGGCACCAACTACAGCAGCAACCTGGCCATCGGCCTGGTGATGGAACAGATCTTCCACGCCCGTTCCGAAGTGGTCGAACAGAAAATGCGCGATGTGTGGCGCCGCAGCCTGGAAGTGGCAGGTGTAAGCTACGCCCTGTGCCGCAACCACAGCCAGCTCAAGCCGGACCAGGCAGCGCTGGGCGGCCTGGTGCACCAGATCGGCGTGCTGCCGATCCTGACCTACGCCGAAGACCACTACGAGCTGCTGTCGGATCCGGTCAGCCTCAACCACGTGATCGACAGCATCCACCCGGTGCTGGGCGACAAGTTGCTGAGTGGCTGGGACTTCCCGGAAATGCTGGCGAAACTGCCGGGCCAGTACCTGAACCTGGAGCGGGACTCAGCCTGCCTCGACTACATCGACGTAGTGCAGATTGCCATGCTGTATTGCCATCACGGCACCGATCACCCCCTGGCCAAGGTGGACGTCTCCAGCGTGCCTGCGATGAAAAAACTGCGGGTTGATCCCTACAGCGAAAAACTGCGCGCAGAGCTGGATGAAGCGCGCGCCATGTTCGATTGATCAACCGGCGATAAAACTCACCCGCACCTTCAACCCCGCGTGCTCGCCGTCATGCAGGCTGATCTGGGCCAGATGCGCACGACAGATTTCGCCCACGATCGCCAACCCCAGGCCTGAGCCCATGCCTTGCTGGCTACGGCGGTAGAAGCGCTCGAACACCCGGTCGCGCTCATCCTGCGGAATACCCGGGCCATCATCTTCCACCTCCAGTACCGCCGGCGCCGTGACCCGCAGGATCACGTTGCCTCCCGGTGGCGTGTGCGCCAGGGCGTTGTCCACCAGGTTGCTCAACAGCTCGTTGAGCAGCGTCGGCTCGCCACGCAACCACACCGGTTCATCCGCCTCCAGCGCCAGTGCCACGCCGCGCGCATGGGCCAACGGCGCCATGGCCATGCCCAGTTCACGGGCCAATTGGCTGAGGTCGAGCAACTGCGCGCCGCCTTCGGCAATCGCCCGGGCACCGTTTTCGATGCGCGCCAGGGACAGCAACTGATTGGCCAGGTGGGTCAACCGATCGGTGCCTTGGGCGGCGGTTTCCAGGGTACTGCGCCAGGTTGCGGGATCTTCGGCGCGCAGGCCCAGCTCCAGGCGCGCCTTGAGCGCCGCCAACGGGGTACGCAGTTCATGGGATGCATCGGCAATAAACTGCGCCTGACGCTCGAACTGGCCGCGCAGGCGTTCGGTGAAGTGGTTGAGGGAACGCACCAGCGGGCCGAACTCATGCTGAACCTCCACCAACGGCAACGGCCGCAAGTCGTCGGGCTGGCGCTCTTCCACCGCCGTGCGCAGGCGCTCCAGCGGGCGCAAGGCGGCGCTGACGGCAAACCACACCAGCAACAAGGCGCCAATGGCGAGCATGCCCAGGCGCAGCAAGGTGTCAGCCATCAGGCTGCGGGCCATGCTCACCCGTGCCTCATCGGTTTCGGCCACGCGGATTTCCGCCATGCCGTTCATGTTCGGTTCGGAGACCGCCTTCAGCAGGCTGACCACCCGCACTTCCTGGCCCTGGTACTTGGCGTTGTAGAAGCGCGCCAGCGCCGGGTAGTCGTCGGTGCGCGGTGTGCCGGGGGGCGGGCCGGGGAGGTTTTCGTAGCCGGAAATCAGTTTCTGATCAATGTCATTGACCTGGTAATAGATGCGCCCGGCGCTGTCGTAGGCAAAGGTGTCGAGGGCGACATAGGGCACGTTGGCGCTGAGGGTACCGTCCACCTGGGTCAGGCCGGCGGCGATGGTACGCGCCGAGGCCAGCAGCGTGCGGTCATAGGCGGTGTCGGCCGCTTCGCGACCGTTCCAGTAGGCACTCATGCCACTGGCGAGCATCAACAGCACCAGCAGCAGCGCCAGGTTCCACAGCAGGCGCCAGCGCAGGCTGCTGGGCTTATGCATCGCGGGCTTCCAGCAGGTAGCCGAGACCGCGGAACGTCACGATGGCGATGGGTTGGCCATCGAGCTTCTTGCGCAGGCGGTGCACGTAGATTTCGATGGCGTCGGGGCTGGCCTCTTCGTCCAGGCCGAACACCTGGGAAGCCAGTTGCTCCTTGCTCATCACCCGGCCTGGGCGGGCAATCAGCGCTTCAAGCACGGCTTGCTCGCGGGAGGTCAACGTCATCAACTCGCCGCCCACGGTGAAACGGCGGGTGTCGAGGTCATAGACCAGCACCCCGCAGGCCTGCTGGCGCTCGCCGCCCAATACGCTGCGGCGCAGCAGCGCCTTGACCCGGGCTTCCAGCTCGGTCAGTTCGAATGGTTTGGCCAGGTAGTCATCGGCGCCCAGGTTCAGGCCATGCACGCGGTCCTTCACATCGCTGCGCGCGGTCAACATCAGCACCGGCAGGTTTTTCCCACGCGCCCGCAAGCGCGCCAGCACCTCGAAACCGTCCATGCGCGGCAGGCCCACATCAAGGATGGCGACCGCGTAATCTTCACTGCCCAAGGCCAAGTCGGCGGCCACGCCGTCATGCAATACGTCAACGGTCAAACCTGTGCTCTTGAGCGCTTGGGCGACGCTTTCGGCGAGTTGCAGATGGTCTTCAACCAGAAGGACACGCATGGATTTCCACCTTATTCGGACGTGGTCGGCGCCACGCTTTGCCGGGCAGTTTACAGGCGCCGACTGCCCTGTGAAGCCTGAAAACATTGAAAGGCAGCTGAAAGGTTAGTGAAAGCTTCGCCCTTTAGCATCCAGCCACGGTAGGTCCTGCCTGCCGAGCGACCTGATGGGTCGCGCCCGAAAAACGCCTCGAAGCGTTTTCGCCAAAATAAGAACAATAACGGAGTGCACCACGATGCTGTCGACACAGCCCCAGGCTTGCCCGCCTGTTCGTATTTCCCGCCTGACCCACACCGCCCTTGCCAGTGCCGCTGCCCTTGCCGGCTTTTCGCCGCTTGGCCAGGCTGCCTTCTTCGAAGACAGCAGCGCGACCCTGGAAACCCGCAACATGTACTTCAACCGCGACTTTCGCGACGGCACCAGCGCCCAGCAATCCAAGCGCGACGAATGGGCCCAGGGCTTCATGCTCAACCTGCAATCGGGCTACACCGACGGCACCGTCGGCTTTGGCGTGGATGCGCTGGGCATGCTCGGCGTCAAGCTCGACTCCAGCCCCGACCGCACCGGCACCGGCCTGCTGCCCACCCATGATGATGGTCGCGCCGCCAACGAGTACTCCAAGCTGGGCCTGACCGGCAAAGTGAAGATTTCCGCCACCGAGCTCAAGATCGGCTCGCTGATGCCTGAACTGCCGATCCTCAAGCCCAATGACGGGCGCATCCTGCCGCAGACCTTCAACGGTGGCCTGATCACCTCCAAGGAATTCAAGAACCTGGTCTTCACCGGCGGCCGCCTCGACAAGGCCAAGGACCGCGACGACAGCAACTACGAGGACATCGCCCTCAACAACAAGAACAGCCGCTTTCTCAGCGGTGCCACCGGCAAGCATTTCAACTTCGGCGGGGTCGACTACAAGTTCGCCGACAAGATCACCGGCAGCTACCACTTCGCCCAACTCGACGACGTGTACCGCCAGCACTTCCTCGGCCTGGTTGCCGCGCGCCCGATGGGCCCCGGCACCTTCGCCACCGACCTGCGCCTGGCGATCAGCGATGACGCAGGCGCAGCCCGTGGCGGCAAGATCGACAACACCTCCCTCAACGGCCTGTTCAGCTATGCCCTCAATGGCCATAAGCTCAGCGCCGGCTACCAGCATATGTCCGGCGACAGTGCCTTTCCGTACGTGGATGGCAGCGACCCGTACCTGGTCAACTTCGTGCAGATCAACGACTTTGCCGGCGCCGAGGAGCGCTCCTGGCAGGCGCGCTACGACTACGACTTCGCCAAGCTGGGCATTCCCGGCCTGAGTTTCATGAGCCGTTACCTCTCGGGTGACAATATCAAGCTCAGGAACGGCGACACCGGCAAGGAATGGGAACGCAACAGCGAGATCAAGTACGTGGTGCAAAGCGGCACGTTCAAGGATGTCGCCGTGCGCCTGCGCAATGCCACCTACCGTTCCAACTATTCAGCCCGTGATGCGGATGAAATGCGCCTGCTGGTCAGCTACAGCGTTGCGCTCTGGTAAGCCACTCATAACAACAAAGACGGAGATCACCATGACCCCTTCATTGCGTAAATTGGCCCTCGCCGCCGGCTGCATGCTGTTCGCCGGCCAACTGCTGGCCGCCGACGAACCCAAGCGCCCGGAATGCATCGCCCCGGCCTCCCCCGGCGGTGGTTTTGACCTGACCTGCAAACTGGCGCAAAGCGCGCTGGTCAACGAGAAACTGCTGAGCAAACCAATGCGCGTGACCTACATGCCGGGCGGCGTGGGCGCGGTGGCCTACAACGCCGTGGTGGCCCAGCGTCCTGCGGACGGCGGTACGCTCGTGGCCTGGTCCAGCGGTTCGCTGCTGAACCTGGCCCAGGGCAAGTTCGGGCGCTTCGATGAGAGCGCCGTACGTTGGCTGGCCGCCGTGGGTACCAGCTACGGTGCCATCGCCGTTAAAGCCGATTCGCCCTACAAGACCCTCGACGATCTCGTCAAAGCCCTGAAGAAAGATCCCGGCAGCGTGGTGATCGGTTCCGGCGGCACCGTCGGCAGTCAGGACTGGATGCAAACCGCCCTGATCGCCAAGGCCGCCGGGATCAACCCGCGCGAGCTGCGCTATGTGGCGCTCGAAGGCGGCGGTGAAATCGCCACCGCCCTGCTCGGCGGACATATCCAGGTCGGCAGTACCGACATCTCCGACTCCATGCCGCACATCCTCAGCGGTGACATGCGCCTGCTGGCGGTGTTCTCCGAGGAGCGCCTGGACGAGCCGGAAATGAAGAATATTCCGACCGCCAAAGAGCAAGGCTACGACATCGTCTGGCCGGTGGTGCGTGGCTTCTACCTCGGGCCAAAAGTCAGCGATGCCGACTACGCCTGGTGGAAGGAGGCCTTCGACAAACTGCTGGCCTCCGACGAGTTCGCCAAGCTGCGTGACCAGCGCGAGCTGTTCCCGTTCGCCATGACCGGCCCGGAGCTGGACACCTACGTGAAGAAACAGGTGGCTGACTACAAAGTGCTGGCCAAAGAGTTCGGCCTGATCCAGTAATCGCCCCTCTGTCGCGCGGCCATGCCTGGCGAACCCCAGGCATGGCCCAGGAGTTCAACATGCTCTTACAACGCATATTCGCCGCCGCGCTGCTGCTGGCCTGCGCCGGTCTGGCGCTGATGGCCTGGCCCTACCAGGCGTCGTTTTCCTACGAACCCGTAGGGCCCCGCGCCTACCCATTGCTGATGCTCGGGCTGATGAGCCTGGCGCTGATCTACATGCTGTTCCGCCCGCAACCCACCCAGCACACCGAAGAAGAACCGGCATTGGACCGCCAGACCCTGGTCAAGATCGGCATCTGCGTGGCGCTGTTGATCGTGTTTGCCGGCACCTTCGAGCCCCTGGGCTTCATCCTCAGCAGCATGCTGATCGGCATCCCCATGGCGCGCCTGTATGGCGGGCGCTGGGTGCCCAGCGTGGTGATCGTCAGCCTGATGGCCATCGGTCTTTATCTGCTGTTCGATAAAGCCATGGATGTTCCGCTGCCCCTCGGCCTGCTCGACGTTCTGGAGAACTGATATGGATACTTTCGGCTATTTGGGCCAGGGCTTCGGCGTTGCGCTGTCCCCCTACAACCTGGTGACTGCCCTGTGCGGCACCCTGATCGGTACCGTGGTCGGCCTGTTGCCGGGCCTGGGCCCGATCAACGGCGTGGCGCTGTTGATCCCCATCGCGTTCGCCCTGGGCCTGCCGCCGGAATCGGCGCTGATCCTGCTGGCGGCCGTGTACCTGGGCTGCGAATACGGCGGCCGTATCAGCTCGATCCTGCTGAACATCCCGGGCGAAGCCTCCACCGTGATGACCACCCTCGACGGCTACCCGATGGCCCGCAAAGGCCTGGCCGGCGTGGCGCTGTCGTTGTCCGCGTGGAGTTCGTTCATCGGCGCGTTTATCGCCACCTGCGGCATGGTGCTGTTCGCGCCGCTGCTGGCCAAATGGGCGATTGCCTTCGGCCCGGCGGAATATTTCGTGCTGATGGTGTTTGCGATTGTCTGCCTGGGCGGCATGGCCGGTGACAAACCGCTGAAAACCTTCGTGGCGGCGCTGATCGGCCTGTTCCTCTCGGCAGTGGGCATCGATGCCAACAGCGGCGTGTACCGGTTTACCGGCGATAACATCCACCTCACCGACGGCATCCAGTTTGTGGTGTTGGTGCTGGGCTTGTTCTCCATCAGTGAGATCCTGTTGCTGCTGGAAAAAACCCACCGAGGCCAGGAAGCAGTAAAGGCCACCGGACGGATGATGTTCAACCTGAAGGAAGCAGGTTCGGTGTTCGTGGTGAACATTCGTTGCGGCCTGCTCGGTTTCATCATGGGCGTGCTGCCCGGCGCGGGCGCGACCCTGGCCTCGGCCGTGGCCTACATGACCGAGAAACGCCTGGCCGGTGCCAGCGGCAAATTCGGCCAGGGCGACATGCGCGGCCTGGCGGCACCGGAAACCGCCATCGGCGCGTCCGCCTGCGGTGCCTTGGTGCCGATGCTGACCCTCGGCGTTCCCGGGTCGGGCACCACCGCCGTGATGATCGGCGCCCTGTCGCTGTACAACATCACCCCCGGCCCGCTGCTGTTCCAACAGCAACCGGACATCGTCTGGGGCCTGATCGCCTCGTTGTTTATCGCCAACATCATGCTGGTGATCCTCAACATCCCGATGATCCGCATCTTCACGCGCATCCTCGCCGTGCCGAACTGGGCGCTGGTGCCGGTGATCGCGATCATCACCGCGATCGGTGTGTACGCGGTGCACGCCACCACCTTCGACCTGTTCCTGATGGTCGGCATCGGCATCTTCGGCTACATCCTGCGCAAGCTGGACTTCCCGCTGTCGCCGGTGCTGCTGGGCTTTATCCTCGGCGGCCTGATGGAGCAGAACCTGCGCCGCGCGCTGTCGATTTCCAACGGTGACCTGCAGATTCTCTGGTCAAGCCCGATCACCTTCGGGGTGTGGGTACTGACCGCGTTGATGCTGGCGTTCCCGCTGGTGCGCATCTACCGCAAACGTGCCCTGCAGCGTCGTGCCGTGGCCGATGTCTGAGGTCACCTTTAAACATTGGTGGGGAACACCGCTGGTCGGCCTGGCCGGCGGTTACCTGGCCAGCCTGGTCGGCTGGCCTTTGCCGTACATGGTCGGCTCCTTACTGGCGATCATCCTCGTGCGTTGCCTAACGCCCTGGCAGTTGGCGGAGATTCCCGGCGGGCGCAAATGCGGCCAATGGGTGGTGGGCATCGGCATCGGCCTGCACTTCACCCCCGTGGTAATCGAACAGGTAATGAGCCATTTCGGCCTGATTTTCTTCGGTGCGTTGGTCACCAGCCTGTCGAGCGTGGTCGGCGTGTGGTTGATGCGCCGCAGTGGCGAAGACCGCGCCACCGCGTTTTTCTCGAGCATGCCGGGCGGTTCCGGGGAGATGGTCAACCTCGGCTCGCGCAATGGCGCGGTACTCAGCCGTGTGGCGGCAGGGCAAAGCCTGCGTGTGCTGGTGGTGGTGCTGTGTGTGCCGGCGATCTTCAAGTATCTGTTGGGCGGCGGTGCGCCGCAGTTTCATCCGGCGCCGGTCAGTTGGGTGTGGCTGGCGCTGCTGTTTCCACTCGGTGCACTGGTGGCCTGGGGATGGCAGCGCTTGCGCCAGCCTAACCCGTGGTTGTTCGGCCCCTTGCTGGTCAGTGCGACGGCCAGCGTGGTGTGGGACCTGCATATCGGCCTGCCCGACGGCGGCAGCCAGATCGGCCAGTGGTTGATCGGCAGCGGGTTGGGCTGCCACTTCAATCGGCAGTTCTTTCGTCGAGCACCATCGTTCATGGGCCGCACCTTGATCGGCACGGCCTTGACCATGGCGCTGGCAACGTTGGCGGCGGTGGGCTTGAGCGCCCTCACCCACCTGGACCTGCGCTCGCTGACCCTGGGCATGATGCCCGGCGGGATTGCCGAGATGAGCCTTACGGCCGAGACCCTGCAACTGTCGGTGCCGTTGGTGACGGCGATGCAGGTGATGCGCTTGTTGTTTGTGCTGTTCCTGGCGGAGCCGTTGTTTCGGCATTGGAACCGTCAGCCGGAAAAAATCTAAACCTTCGGCACAGGTTGAACTGTGCCTGGCCTTAGAGCGGCGGCAACCGCCACTCAATCGGCGTTTCGCCGTTCTGCTCAAGAAACTTGTTGGTGCGGCTGAAATGCCCGCACCCCAGGAACCCCCGGTACGCCGACAACGGCGACGGATGCACCGACGTCAGCACCAAATGCTTGGTGGCATCGACCAGCTTCTGCTTGCCCTGGGCATGGGCGCCCCACAACAGGAACACCAGGTGCGGCTGGTGCTCGCTGACCACCTCGATAATCCGATCGGTAAAGAACTGCCAGCCCTTGCCCGCATGGGCATTGGCGTTGGCGCGTTCCACGGTCATGGTGGTGTTGAGCAGCAACACGCCCTGGTCGGCCCAGCTCTGCAGGCAGCCGTGGTTGGGGATGTCGATGTTCAGGTCGCGCTTGAGCTCTTTGTAGATATTGACCAGGGACGGCGGCGCCGGCACGCCCGGTTGTACCGAGAAGCACAAACCGTGGGCCTGGCCGGGGCCGTGGTACGGGTCCTGGCCGAGGATCACCACCTTGACCTTGTCCAGCGGCGTTGAGTTAAGCGCATTGAAGATCAGCGGGCCGGGCGGGTAGATCTCTTTGCCGGCGGCATGTTCCTGGCGCAGGAACTCGCGCAACTGGCCCATGTAGGGCTTATCGAACTCATCACGCAGGGCGTGTTTCCAGCTGGGTTCGAGTTTGATACGGTCGCCTTCGGTCATAGTTGAAATGTCTTGTAGAAAAGAATGAGGCGAACCCTAGGAAAGCCGGCCCTGCTTGTCAATTGATCTGACACACCACCGGCACTTTCCCACGAAGCGATCATACTGATCCTTCACCTTCTCGATTGAGGTCACGATGAATCTGCACTTCGAAGAACTGACCGGCAGCGGCGGCGCCCGCGTCGGCATCGCCAGCCTCGACGCTGAAAAGTCCCTCAATGCCCTCTCTTTGCCGATGATCCTGGCCCTGACTGATCGCCTGGAGGCCTGGGCCAAAGACCCGAACATCGTCTGTGTGCTGCTGCGTGGCAACGGGCCCAAGGCGTTTTGCGCCGGGGGCGAAGTGCGCAGCCTGGCCCAGGCCTGCCGCGAGCAGCCGGGTGAAGTGCCGGCCCTGGCCGCACAGTTTTTTGCTGCGGAATATCGTCTCGACTACCGCTTGCACACTTACCCTAAACCACTGATCTGCTGGGGCCACGGCTACGTGCTGGGCGGGGGCATGGGCCTGCTGCAAAGTGCGGCCATACGGATTGTCACGCCGAGCAGCCGCCTGGCCATGCCCGAGATCAGCATCGGCCTGTACCCGGACGTGGGCGCCAGTTGGTTCCTGTCGCGCCTGCCGGGCAAGCTGGGCTTATTCCTTGGCCTTACCGGTGCCCATATCAACGGCCGTGACGCCCTGGACCTGGGCCTGGCCGACCGTTTCCTGCGCGACGATCAACAAGACGAGTTGCTCGATGGCCTGCTGCAACTGAACTGGCAGGAGCAGACCGCGATACAGCTCAACAGCCTGTTCAAGGCCCTGGCCCAGGAAGCCGTGGCCCAGCAACCCGAGGCGCAATGGCTGCCGCGCCGGGCACAGATCGACGAATGGCTGGACGTCGGCGATGTGCGCAGCGCCTGGCGCGCCTTGAGCCCGCTGCGCGACCACGCCGACCCGCTGTTCAACCGCGCCGGCAAGACGCTGAGCGAAGGCTGCCCGCTGACCGCACACCTGGTGTGGGAACAGATCCAGCGGGCCCGCCATCTGTCCCTGGCCGAGGTGTTCCAGATGGAATACACCCTGAGCCTGAACTGCTGCCGCCATCCGGAATTCAGCGAAGGGGTGCGCGCGCGGTTGATCGACAAGGACCAGAAGCCCCATTGGCATTGGCCGGACATCAATACGGTCCCGGACGCCGTGGTGCAGGCGCACTTCACCAAGGCGTGGGAAGGCCGGCACCCGCTGGCGGACTTGTCCGATTACTGAGGTTTTGCGCCCATGAAAAAGCGGCGCTTCATGCGCCGCTTGTCATACAGGCCGGTCAACGGTGACCGCCGCGGCCACCTCCACGGTCATGATCGCCACCGCGTCCATGCCCGCCATTGTTCCAACGATCCCCCCAGCCCTGGTTCGGGTAAGGCCGGTAACCGGCCCTTGGCCCTGACGGGTAATAGCGAGGCGCCGGCTGGTAATAACGCGGTGCCGAGTAGTAACGCGGTGCCGGAGCGTAGTAACGCGGCGACGGGTAGTAATCACGGCGATATTGATACGCCGTGCCGCCGCCATAGTAATAAGCCGGCGCCGGTGAGGTGTAGACCTCGGAACGGTAGTAGCTCTGGCCTCCATCGTAGTAGGGCACACAAGCGGAAAGGGTCAGACCGAGTAAAGCGCTGAGCAGCAGTCGTCGATACATGGCGGCCTCCTGGACCGCGGAAGAGCACCTCCAGCGACGCTGGGGGGCGGCATTCAGCTTTCACTGAATGACGAAATATCTGACATCAAAAAACGAAACTGGTGCGTTTTCGCAATAGTTTGAAACATGTGTGTAACCGTCATGAACAGGGCTTTTTTGTACGAACTGAAACTTTCCGGATTTGCATGATGTCATTACGACATCGCACAATGCCAGGGAGGCTCTAGCGCGAGCTTCCTCCCCTCATACCCGGATTCCAGTCATGAAGATTTCAACCAAACTGCTGCTCTCATTTGTATTGTGCGCGTTCATCACCCTCGTCGTGGGCGCCTTGGGTATCAAGGGCGTGACACGGCTGGCTTCGGCGCTTGAACTGACCTTCTCGAACAACCTGGTCTCGGTGAGCAATACCGCCGCCACCCTCAATGGCATGGTCGCCCACAACCGTGGCCTGTATCGCCTGGTGGATGCCAGCAATGGCGATGTGGCCCAGCAGGACCGCGAACGCGTGCGCCAGGACATCGCCAACGAACTCAAACGCAGCCAGACCGCCTACGCCATTTATCGCGCCACACCGTTGGAAGATGACGAACGGGCAGCCGGCGACAAGTTCGACCAGATCTGGCCCACCTACGTCAGTAACTCCGAACGCATCATCGCGATGCTCGATGCCGGCCAGCTTGAGCAAGCCCGTACGCAGCTCAACACCAGTAACAATGAACTGTTCCGCCAGGCACGTGAGCTGATTCGCGTGATGGTCGACTCCAATAACCGCCAGATCAAGGAAGGCGCCGCCGCCGCCGACGATCTGCGCAACAGTGCGATGACCTGGATGATTGCCGGCATCGTGCTGGCCTTCATCATTGCAATCATCATTGGCGTGCTGATCACGCGGCTCATCACCCGCCCCATCGCACAGGCGGTGGAAGGCGCGCAGCGCATTGCCAAGGGTGACCTGACCCAAGCCATCGTTACCGAGCGCACCGACGAAGCCGGGCAACTGTTGATGGCGTTGTCGGATATGCAGGGCGGCCTGAAAAGCACCCTGGTGGAAATCGCCAACGCTTCCGACCAGCTCGCGTCAGCCGCCGAAGAGCTGAGCGCGGTCACCGACGAAAGCAGCCGCGGCCTGACCCGCCAGAACGACGAAATCCAGCAAGCCGCCACCGCCGTCAACCAGATGACCGCAGCGGTCGACGAAGTGGCGAGCAACGCCGTGTCGACCTCCGAGGCGTCGCGCCAGGCCACCGCCGAAGCCGAGGACGGTCGCCAGCAGGTGGAGCAGGCCGTGTCGGGCATGTCATCGATGGTGGTCGAGATCAACGATTCGACCCAATCGGTCGCCGACCTCGCCAACCAGGTGCGCGAAATCGGCAAGGTGATCGATGTGATCCGCGGCATTGCCGACCAGACCAACCTGCTGGCCCTCAATGCCGCCATCGAAGCTGCCCGAGCCGGTGAACAAGGCCGTGGTTTTGCCGTGGTGGCCGATGAGGTGCGCGCGCTGGCCCACCGCACCCAGACCTCCACGGTCGACATCGAGAAAATGATCGGTGAAGTCCAGGCCGGTGCCGATGGCGCCGTGGCCGCCATGAACAAAAGCCTGACCTGGGCCAACAACACCCAGACCCTGGCGCAAAATGCCGGTCAGGCGCTGGAGCGCATCACCGCCAGCGTGGCCAGCATCAACGAGCGCAACCTGGTGATCGCCTCGGCGTCCGAGGAACAGGCCCAGGTGGCCCGCGAAGTGGATCGCAACCTGCTCAACATCCAGGACCTGTCGACCCAGACCGCCGCCGGTGCGCACCAGACCAACGCCTCCAGCCAGGACCTGTCGCGCCTGGCCACCTCGTTCAATGTGCTGGTCAGCAAGTTCCAGCTGTAAGCGCCTCATAGCAGTGCGCCGACGCACCCGCGTGGCGCACAACGCCCTCTTCTACCCCCTCCTCTCCCGCCCGCCCGGCTGAACCGCCGGGCATCGAAGCCACTTGGCACGACTCTCGCTTTGTCTCTTGCGTGCAGGATTCATCACAGGTTCGCGGCACCACAATTTGCAATGGCCGACTAGGGTTCCGGCTCGCCGAAAGCGAGTGGCTGGTCCGAGAGTTGGCGACCTCCAGTTGAGGTTACACGGCGGGATAAAAGCCCGGGAGACAAGCCACCGTTCACGGTGCCGCGTTGCTCCTGCTCGCCCTTGATCAACTGGAGAAGACCCATGCCCTCAATCCGTTTACCCGCCCTGCTCGCCGTCGTCTTTGCCGCCGTGCTGAGCGTCCAGGCCCAAGCCGCCCCCAAAAAACACTTCAGCGTGTGCTGGACGATCTACGCCGGCTGGATGCCGTGGGAGTACGCCGGCAGCCAAGGCATCCTCGACAAGTGGGCGAAGAAGTACGGCATCACCATCGACATGGTGCAGCTCAACGACTACGTCGAATCCATCAACCAATACACCGCCGGCCAGTTCGACGGCTGCACCATGACCAACATGGACGCCCTGACCATCCCCGCCGCCGGTGGCGTGGACAGCACCGCGCTGGTGGTCAGCGACTTCTCCAACGGCAACGACGGCGTGGTGATCAAGGGCACCGGCAAGACCGTGGCCGACCTCAAGGGCATGAACGTCAACCTGGTGGAACTCTCGGTGTCCCACTACCTGCTGGCCCGCGCGCTGGAGTCGGCGGACTTGACGGAAAAAGACCTGAAGGTGGTCAACACCTCCGATGCCGACATCGCGGCGGCGTTCAACACCGACCAGGTCCAGGCCGTCACCACCTGGAACCCGATGCTTTCGGAGATCAAGGCCAAGCCTGGGGTGAGCCAGGTGTTCGACTCGAGCAAAGTGCCCGGCGAAATCATGGACATGATGGTGGTCAACACCCAGGTCCTCAAAGACAACCCCAAGCTGGGCAAAGCCCTCACCGGCGCCTGGTTCGAAGTGGTCGCGCTGATGAGCGCCAAGGGCCCCGCCAGCACCGCAGCCCTCGAACATATGGCCAAGGCCTCCGGCACGGACCTTGCGGGCTTCCAGTCGCAACTGGACACTACCAAGCTGTTCGCCACGCCCCAGGAAGCCCTGGCCTTCGCCATCAGTCCACAGTTGCCCGCCACCATGGGCAAAGTCGCCGAGTTCTCGTTTAAACACGGCCTGCTGGGTGAAGGCGCCAAGGACGCCAGCGCCGTGGGCATGCGCTTCGCCAACGGTGTGACCAGTGGCGACAAGGCCAACCTCAAGCTGCAGTTCGACCCCAGCTACGTACAGATGGCCGCCGACGGCAAGCTGTAAGAGGACCCGGCCATGCGCCTGATCAACCGTCACCCGGACCGTTCCAGCCGCCTGTTGCTGGTGCTGCTGCCGTTCGCCCTGCTGCTGTTCGCCTACTTCGTGGGCTCGGCCGAGCGCCTGGCGGACAACCCCAACGACAAGCTGCTGCCCGGTGCCGGGCAAATGCTTGACGCGGTAAAGCGCCTGGCCTTCAACGCCGACACCCGCACCGGCGAATACGTGCTGTGGCAGGACAGCGCCGCCAGCCTGCGGCGCCTCGCCATCGGCCTGGGCATCAGCGCCCTCGCCGGCCTGTGCCTGGGGATCGCCGCCGGCACGCTGCCGCTGTTTGGCGCGCCGTTGTCACCGTTGCTGACGGTGCTGTCGATGGTGCCACCGCTGGCGATCCTGCCGATCCTGTTCATCGTGTTCGGGCTGGGGGAATTGTCCAAGGTGATGCTGATCGTCATCGGCGTCACCCCGTGCCTGGCCCGAGACCTGGAACAGCGCGCGCGGGAAATTCCGGTCGAGCTGCTGGTGAAGGCGCAGACCCTCGGCGCCTCCACCTGGACCCTGATGCTGCGTGTGGTATTGCCGCAATTGCTGCCGCGTCTGTTGATCTCGCTGCGGTTGATGCTCGGCTCGGCGTGGTTGTTTTTGATCGCCGCCGAAGCCATCGCCTCCACCGACGGTTTGGGCTACCGGATCTTCCTGGTACGGCGCTACCTGGCGATGGACGTGATCCTGCCCTATGTGGTGTGGATCACCCTGCTCGCCTGGCTGATGGACTGGGGCCTCAAGGCCCTGACCCGGCGTGCGTTCCCCTGGTACGAAGGAGCGCGGGCATGAGTTTTATCAGCGTCAATAATGTGTGGCAGCGCTATGGCGATCAGGTGGTGCTCGAAGGTCTCAACCTGCAGGTCGCCGAGGGTGAATTCTGCACGCTGGTGGGCACGTCCGGCTGTGGCAAGTCGACTTTCCTGCGCCTGCTGCTGGGCCAGGAAAGCGCGAGCAAGGGCCAGATCCTGCTGGACGGCCAGGCCCTCGCCGCCGAGCCGGATGCCAGCCGTGGCGTGGTGTTCCAGCGCTACTCGGTGTTCCCACATCTGACTGTGCTCGACAACGTCGCCCTCGGCCTGGAACTGCCACGTTCTCGCCTGCTGGGCCGGCTGTTCGGTAAAGCCAAAAAGGACGCCCGGGAACAGGCTGCCGCGCTGTTGCACAAGGTCGGCCTCGGCCACGCCCTGGACAAGTACCCCGCGCAGCTCTCCGGCGGCATGCAACAACGCCTGGCCATCGCCCAGGCCCTGATCATGAAACCCCGCGTGTTGCTGCTGGACGAGCCCTTCGGCGCCCTCGACCCGGGCATTCGCAAGGACATGCACCAGCTGCTGCTGGCGCTGTGGCGCGAAACCCGGCTGACGGTGTTCATGGTCACCCATGACCTGAGCGAAGGCTTCAGCCTCGGCACGCGCCTGCTGGTGTTCGACAAGGTTCGCGTCGATCCCCACGCCCCCGGCGCCTACGGCGCGCGCATCACCTACGACATCCCTTTGAACAGCGAACGCCGCAAGGCGCTCGCCGCCGAACTTGGAGCCACGTCCAAATGACCGATTCCACCCAACTGTTCCCACCCTTTGCCGAAGAAATGCTGCCCGGCGGCGGCCACCGTTCGTTCGTGCTCAAGCGCGGCCAACTGCTGCGCCTGACCGACCTGCGCGGCGGCGCCAACGTCAGCCTGACCCTGCTCAACGCCAACGAAAAAACCGAGCGCCTGAACCTGCCCGACAGTCTCAAATGCCAACACACCGCCAAGCTCACCACCGGCCATTGCCTGTACTCGGACATGGGCCGCGTGCTGGCCGCGATCACCGCCGACACCTGCGGCTGGAGCGACAGCATCGGCGGCGTACTGTGCGCCGCCGAAGTCGCCGAGAAATACGGCCAGGGCCGCTACCAGGAACTGCGCAATGGCTTCTTCCGCAACGGCACCGACAACCTGTTGGTGGAGTTGGGCAAGTGGGGCCTGGGCCTGTCCGACCTGCTGATGACCCTCAACCTGTTCAGCAAAGTCACGGTGGACAGCGACGGAGGCCTGCACTTTGTACCGGGCCATTCCAAGGCCGGCGATTACATCGAGCTCTACGCGCCGATGGACACCCTGGTAGTGCTCACCGCGCTGCAACACCCCATGGACCCGAACCCGCAATACGCCCCGCAACCGCTGAAACTGAGCTGGATGAACGCCGACAAAAGCGTCGCCGAACACTGCCGCACCTCGCGCCCGGAAAACGAGCGCGGCTTTATCAACACCGACCGCCTGTTCGCCTGAGGAGCTGCCATGTCTATCGCACTGAAACAACCGGACGCGGCCGTTTACCGCGCAACCATCCCCGCCGGCGAACCGTGGCTGATGGAGGTCAAGGCCGGGCAGACCCTGCGCATCCTCGACCTGGAGGGCAACCAGGCCGTCGACACGTTGTTCTACAGCGTGAAAAACCCCCGTGAACGCTACGACGTGCAACGCACGTTGCGCCGGCAGAACAGCGTGTACCTGGGCACCGACAGCGTGCTGTATTCCAACCTCGGCCAGCCGATGCTGACCATCGTCGATGACACCTGCGGGCGCCACGACACCCTCGGCGGCGCCTGCGCCCAAGAGAGCAACACCGTGCGCTACGCCCTGGAAAAACGCTACATGCACAGCTGCCGCGACAACTACCTGCGCGCCTGTGCCCACGACGGCCGCCTGGGCAAAGGCGACATCGGGCCGAACATCAATTTCTTCATGAATGTGCCGGTGACGGCCGACGGCGGGCTGACCTTCGAAGACGGCATTTCCGCCCCCGGCAAGTACGTCGACCTGCGGGCGGAGATGGATGTGATCGTGCTGATCTCCAACTGCCCGCAGTTGAACAACCCATGCAACGCCTACAACCCCACCCCTGCGGAGCTGCTGGTATGGAACTGAAACTCAAGCGCCTGCGCCGTTGGCTGTTTGCCCTGTGCCAATCCCGAGCCGGGCAGTGCATCCGCAAACAATAACGCGCCAATCTGGGATCCACACTGACTGCACCCACTGCGGACGACCGCAGTGCTCCCCCACTTTGCGGGACGGCCCGCAGGGTTTTGCCATGTTCGAAAAACTGTTGATCGCCAACCGTGGCGCCATCGCCTGCCGCATCCTGCGTACCTTGCGCGAGCTGCAGGTCAAGGGCATCGCCGTGTACGCCGAGGCCGATGCGGCGAGCCTGCATATCCAGCAAGCCGACGAGGCCTACAGCCTCGGTGAAGGCGCAGCGGCCAGTACGTACCTGGCGGTGGACAAAATCCTCGCCACCGCCAAGGCCTGTGGGGCCAAGGCGATCCATCCCGGCTACGGCTTCCTGTCGGAGAACGCCGCGTTTGCCGAAGCCTGTGAAAACGCCGGCATCGCCTTTGTCGGGCCGACGCCGCAACAGCTGCGGGTATTTGGCCTCAAGCACACCGCCCGCGCCCTGGCCAAGCAACACAAGATCCCGCTGCTGGAAGGCACCGAACTGCTCGACAGCCTCGCCTCTGCGTTGCTGGCCGCCGACGCCGTGGGCTACCCGGTGATGCTCAAAAGCACCGCCGGCGGTGGCGGTATCGGCATGCGCGTATGCCGCAGCAGCGTGGAGTTGAGCAAGTCCTTCGAGGCGGTCAAACGCCTGGGGCAGAACAATTTCAGCGATGCCGGCGTGTTTATCGAGAAGTACATCGAGCACGCGCGCCACCTGGAAGTGCAGGTGTTCGGCGACGGCGCCGGTGAAGTGATCGCCCTCGGCGTGCGCGACTGCTCGGTGCAACGGCGCAACCAGAAAGTCCTCGAAGAAACCCCGGCGCCGAACCTGCCCGAAGGCATGGCCGAGGCCCTGTGCGCCGCCGCCATCACCCTGGCCAAGGCCGTGAACTACCGCAGCGCCGGCACCGTGGAATTTATCTATGACAGTGCTGACGGGCGCTTCTACTTCCTCGAAGTGAACACGCGCTTGCAGGTGGAACACGGCGTCACCGAACAGGTATGGGGCGTGGACCTGGTGCGCTGGATGGTGCAACTGGCGGCCGGGGAAATGCCGCCGCTGAACACACTCGAGTTAACCCCCCGGGGCCACGCGATCCAGGCGCGCCTGTATGCCGAAGACCCGGGCCGCGATTTCCAGCCCAGCCCCGGCTTGCTGACCCGTGTGGATTTCCCGCTGGCCGAGGGCCTGCGCATCGACACTTGGGTGGAAGCCGGCTGCGAGATCCCGCCGTACTTCGACCCGATGATCGCCAAGCTCATCACCTGGGCGCCCACCCGCGAACAGGCGCGCCTGGATCTGCACCGGGCGTTGAGTGACAGTCGGTTGTACGGCGTGGAAACCAACCGCGATTACCTGCGCCAAATCCTGCTGGCTCCGCCCTTTGCCAATGGCCGGCCGTGGACGCGGTGCCTGGAAGACCTGGTCTACGTGGCCGCCACGTTTGAAGTGATCAGCGCAGGCACGCAAACCAGTGTGCAGGACTATCCCGGCCGCCTCGGCTACTGGGCCGTGGGCGTGCCGCCGTCGGGGCCGATGGACAGCCGCGCGCTGCGCCTGGGCAATCGCCTGCTGGGCAACGAGGAGGGAGCAGCGGCGCTGGAAATCACCCTGAGCGGGCCGCTGCTGCGCTTCAATTGCGCGGCGGTGGTCGCCGTGACCGGCGCTGAAATCCCGCTGCGGTTGAATGATCAAGCCGTGCCAATGAACACCGCGTTGTTGATTGAGGCCGGGTCGGTCCTGAGCCTGGGCACCCTCGCCGGCGCCGGGGCGCGCAGTTACCTGTGCCTGCGTGGCGGGCTGCAAGTGCCGGACTATCTGGGCAGCAAAAGCACCTTCACCCTCGGCCAGTTTGGCGGGCATGGCGGGCGCGCCTTGCGGGCGGGCGATGTGTTGCATCTGTTGCCGTTGGAAGACCGGAACGCCGGGCAACAATCAGTCGCTGAACCGCTGCCGGAGGTCCGCACACTGCGGGTGATTTACGGCCCCCACGGCGCACCGGAATACTTCCTGCCGGCGTACATCGACACGTTCTTCGCCACGCAGTGGGAAGTGCATTTCAACTCCAGCCGCACCGGTGTTCGGCTGATCGGGCCCAAGCCATTGTGGGCGCGTACCGATGGCGGTGAAGCGGGGCTGCATCCATCGAACATCCATGACAACCCCTATGCCATCGGCGCGGTGGATTTCACCGGTGACATGCCGGTGATCCTGGGACCGGACGGGCCGAGCCTGGGCGGTTTCGTGTGCCCGGTGACGGTGATCGAGGCGGACCTTTGGCAACTCGGCCAGCTCAAGGCCGGTGACAAGGTTCGCTTTGAACCGGTGGACCTCAAGACCGCCCGCGACCTTGCCCTGAACTGGGATCAAAAGAATGCCGAAACCCTGTGGGAGCAGAGCTTGCTCGCGATGGGACCAACTCGGTCAGCCGCCCGCATCGAGCAATTGGCATCCCCCATCATCCTGGACATCGGCCACGCCGACACCCGCCTGGTCGCGCGCCTCGCCGGCGACACCCACCTGCTGCTGGAAATCGGCGCGCCGGAGCTGGACCTGGTGCTGCGCTTTCGCGCCCATGCCCTGATGCAGGCCCTGGAAACCCGAGCGCTGAAGGGCGTGATCGACCTGACGCCCGGGATCCGCTCGTTGCAGATCCACTACCAGCCGGAACAACTGCCCCTCGCCGACCTGATCGCACTGATCAGCCACGAGTGGACCGCCGTGTGCACCCGGCAAAACCTGCAAGTGCCCTCGCGCATCGTGCACCTGCCGCTGTCCTGGGACGACCCGGCGTGCCAACTGGCCATCGAAAAATACATGACCACCGTGCGCAAGGACGCCCCGTGGTGCCCGAGCAACCTGGAATTCATCCGTCGCATCAACGACCTGGCCAACCTCGATGAAGTGCGCCACACCGTGTTCGACGCCAGCTACCTGGTGATGGGCCTGGGCGACGTCTACCTCGGCGCGCCGGTGGCTACGCCGCTGGACCCGCGTCATCGCCTGGTGACCACCAAATACAACCCGGCCCGCACCTGGACCGCCGAAAATTCGGTGGGCATCGGCGGCGCGTATTTGTGCGTGTACGGCATGGAAGGGCCCGGCGGTTATCAGTTTGTCGGGCGCACCTTGCAGATGTGGAACCGCTATCGCGAAGTGGCGGCGTTTGACGGCAAGCCGTGGCTGCTGCGCTTCTTCGATCAGATTCGGTTCTATCCCGTGAGCGCGGATGAGCTGGTACGGATTCGTCGGGATTTCCCCCTGGGACGCTTCGAGCTGGATATCGAGGAGAGCACCCTGAACCTGGCGGATTACCAGGCATTTCTTGCGCGGGAAGCCTCGGGGATCAGTGCTTTTCGTGAACAACAGCAACAGGCGTTCAATGCCGAGCGTGAGCGCTGGATCGTCAGCGGCCAGGCGCATTTCGACAGCGAAGAGCTCGCGGCGCCAGCGGCGCAAGACACGCTGCTCAAGGCCAATGAATACAGCATCGACAGCCCTATCGCCGGCAACCTCTGGCAGGTGCCGGTGGCCGTGGGTGCGCGGGTTGCCGCCGGGGATGTGCTAGTGATTCTGGAGTCGATGAAAATGGAGATCCCGGTGCTGGCGCCCTTTGCCGGGGTGGTGCGGGAAATCCCGGTGCAGCCGGGCAGCGGCATTGGCGCCGGCCAACGGGTCGTGGTGCTGGAACGGGACTGACCGGCGCTGTATCGTGCAGGGACTTCCGAGGCCCTGCCCCACCGACCATGACCACGCCAACCCTTTGCCCCGCCTGCGGGGCCCGCAACGATTGCACCCTGGCCGACCCACGCACCGCCGACCAGCCGTGCTGGTGCTACAGCGTCACCATCGACCCGGCGGTGCTTGAAGCGCTGCCCGATGCATTGCGCAACACAGCCTGCCTGTGCCCGCGCTGTGCTCAGGTGGATGAGCAGCTTCGCAATGCGCGTTGACCGTTTCCTCAGCAACCTGCCGCGTTTCAATCGCCAGCAAGTGCGCGTGTTGCTGGTGGAGCGGCGGGTGAAGGTGGATGGCGTGGCAGTCAGCGACCCTCATCATGAAGTGCGCGAATTCAGCCGCGTGTGCGTGGACGATGACGTACTGCAGGTGGGCAAAGCGGCGCGCTATTTCATGCTGCACAAACCCCAGGGCTGCGTCAGCGCGACCTCAGACCCGCAACACCCGACCGTCCTGGACCTGCTGGATGAGCCGGACAAAGACGAGCTGCATATCGCCGGCCGCCTGGATTTCAACACCAC
This sequence comes from Pseudomonas sp. NFX5, assembly GCF_049132125.1. Classification (NCBI taxonomy): domain Bacteria; kingdom Pseudomonadati; phylum Pseudomonadota; class Gammaproteobacteria; order Pseudomonadales; family Pseudomonadaceae; genus Pseudomonas; species Pseudomonas sp. NFX5. Next base: position 120,975 of record NZ_JAFMZG010000031.1, on the reverse strand, counting down.
CGGCCTGATGCTGATCACCAACGACGGCCAGTGGTCGCGGCGCCTGACGCAACCGCAGACCAAGTTGCCCAAGGTCTATCGGGTAGAGACGGAGCAGGACATCGGCCCCGAATACGCGGCAACCTTTGCAGCGGGCCTTTATTTCGCCTTTGAAGACCTGACCACGCAACCGGCCGAGCTGGAGCTGATGGGGCCACGCCTGGCCCGGCTGAGCATCATCGAAGGCCGCTATCACCAGGTGAAGCGCATGTTCGGGCACTTCAACAACAAAGTGATCGGCCTGCACCGTGAGCGAATGGGCCCATTTCGCTTGGATGCGGCCCTGGCGCCCGGCAAGTACCGGGCGCTGTCCGAGGAAGAAATCCGACAGGTCTGACGACCGTTCGGCCGGTGATGGCAAAAACCCATTTGCGCGACTTGCGGCATCCCCGGTCTACTGCTTGAATCAAACCGTCAGCCAAATTATGACTGGCGAGTCGCCTATAACCTCCAAGAAACACCTTGCCCCGCCCGCGCTTGATCTACGGGCCTCCCAGGCAAACAGCCCGCCCTAACAACAGCCGTCGGCCAGCCGTCATCGGACCGACATGGGCTCTCATCTTCCAGGCGTATGCCTACCTGTCATAAAGCTCGTGCAGAGTGATCTGCGCGCCCTACCCGCTTGCCAGGAGTCTTACGACATGAGGCCAGAAATCGCTGTGTTGGATATACAGGGTCAGTATCGGGTTTACACGGAGTTCTACCGCGCGGATGCTGCTGAAAAGACCATCATCCTGGTCAACGGCTCGCTGGCCACCACGGCCTCCTTCGCCCAAACCGTGAAAAGCCTGTACCCGCAATTCAATGTGGTTTTGTACGACCAGCCCTACGCCGGTCGCTCCAAAATCCATAACCGTCATGAGCAAATGCTGACGAAGGAAGTCGAAGGCCAGATCCTCCTGGAGCTTATCGACCACTTCGCCGCCGAGCACGTGCTGTCCTTCTCCTGGGGCGGCGCCGCCACCCTGGTGGCCCTCGCCCAGCGGCCACGGCGTGTGGAAAAGGCCGTGATCAGCTCGTTCTCGCCGGTGATCAACGCGCCGATGCGCGACTACCTCGAGCGTGGCGTCGACTACCTCGGCAACCTCGACCGCGACCGCGTCGGGCACTTGATCAACAGTACCATCGGCAAACACCTGCCGTCGCTGTTCAAGCGTTTCAACTACAAGCATGTGAGCAGCCTGGCCGAGCACGAATACGGGCAGATGCATTTTCACATCAGCCAGGTACTGCACAACGACCGCCTGTGCTACCTCAAGGCCGCGCGGCAGATCGATGTGCCGGTGCTGTTTTTGAACGGCGAATGGGACGAATACACCAGCGCCGAGGATGCCAGGCAGTTCGGGCAGTACGTGACGAAGAGCAGCTTCAGCACCATCCAGGCGACGGGGCACTTCCTGGATATGGAGCACAAGGCCGCCTGCCGGGACAGCCGGGACGCGGTGGTGGGCTTTTTGAAACCGGAACGGCAAGCCAGCCGATTGCGTTATCACCAGGGCCAGACGCAGCATGCATTCGCCATCTGAAATGAAGGCTTGCCGTGGCGAACGGACGTGCTCGCCACGGCAAGCTGCACAAATTCCGAAGAAAAACTTCAAATCCCGGCGCACATCTGGTACAAAGTCAGCCGCTCTGAGCGGGTGTCGTATAATGGCATTACTCCAGCTTCCCAAGCTGATAACGAGGGTTCGATTCCCTTCACCCGCTCCACTCAGACATAGATTCCACGCCGGCAGGATTTTGGCGGGGGATGCATAAAAAAACCGGTCCTTGGTGGCCGGTTTTTTTATGGGCTTTCCAGAATCAGCTTTATTGGGGGACGCCTCTACTTATTCTTCCTGCTCACCAGCAACTCAAGCCACCGCCCGGAATCCTTTGATCAGAGTTGCAGTGGACAATATTAGACGCCTAGGATTATTCGTTGACGCCACGAAACCCAACTTAGCCTGGTAATAACTTGCAGCTCTCTGATCTTTAGCATCCACGACTACAAACGCTACGCCCGATTGTTTGGACACCGTATAAACCCGCCTGAAGAAGTCGGACATGAGCCGCTGGCCAAGCCCCACGCCCTGCCTGCTTTTATCAATCGCCAAACGACTCAAAAGCACTGCCGGCATGGGGTATCCGGGCATCCGCTTTTTTTGGTCTTCACTCAGTTCGTCAACCGCAACAGATGCATTCGCCAAAGCATAGTAGCCGAGCAAAATGCCCCTTTCGATGTACATGAATGTTCGAGAAACGTTGCGCTTTTCGTCTTGCCCTGCGTGCTGGGCGATATAAGCGTTTAGCGCTGGGTGAACTTCACAATCGAAAGCAGAACGGTCAATAGACTTGTTAAAATTGACGGTAATGAAATCCATTGAGAGGCCTTAGCGCAAGGCGAGCAATTTTTGCAGAGCCTCTGTCGGCTCTGGTGGCGTATCCAACAGTTGGTGTGCGGTACCGGCATCAAGCACAGTGACGCCGTAAAGGTCCAAATCAAAAGCCATTTCTTCATGCGCGACAGAGCGTACAGCCAGCGCTGCTACAACTTTCTTGAGCTCTGCCAGCTCGCGTTCCACACTCGAAAGATGCGTAGCACGCATTGAACGAGTCTTAAGCCCACTGGTGCGACTGAACGCACTACTTGCCAGGCTTTTCGAGGCATGTCGCTCAACCACCGCGTCGGCGTCTGACAAAGCAGCCGACACCTTGTCGGCGGTCAGCTGCGTGCTTTTTGGTTGAACCGGTTTGTTCACGATGCATCCCTCTGTATTCGTGAATCCTAGCACATTGGACTTTACGCCTATCCTCAGGCCTTGCCTCTCGGACTTGCCCCGACTGAGTGAGATAGAACGCGATACGCCTCCATGTTCACTTCGAACGATTTCGTCCATCTGCCACAGACTTTGCGCCAAACGATCAAATAAGACTTTTTCCACCACTTCTCTCCCCTCTGGTGCTCTGTAAGGCCTGCTCAACCCATTCTCATTTGATCTATGGGGTAGCTTTTTTCGGGACACCAGCACACTCCAAATGCCCTGCATACAGCTGCGGTCAAGCGCGGATAGTCGCTGGCAAACCATAAGTACCTCGTCCAACACGCACAACACCGACGCTTCCGATGATTGCGTAGGCAATGCCCGAAATTTCAACATCCCTCGCGCACTCAAAAACATGTACAAACAATGAATTATGTACAAGTATCAGGCCCAAGCGTTGGCATCGCGCCTCGCACGCTCAAGGAGCCTGGTCATGACGCGTCTATGGGTTTCACTGTTGCTGGCATTGAGTGTGAGCAGCTGCGCCAATGTGGGTGTCGACCACTACGCCGACCAGCAACCGAAACTGGACCTGGAGCGCTTCTTCAGTAAACCGGTGAAAGCCTGGGGCATCTTCCAGAAGCGTTCGGGGGAAGTGGCCAAGCGCTTTGAGGTCGATATTGCCAGCCGGCGCGAGGGCAACGCGTTGATTCTGGATGAGCGTTTCTTGTACAGCGATGGCACGCGCCAGCAACGAGTGTGGACACTGACGCCGGACGGCCCAGGACGCTGGCGCGGACGAGCCGGGGATGTGGTGGGCGAGGCGATCGGCGAAGTGGCGGGTAATGCGCTGCGTTGGCGCTACCGGCTCAACCTGCCGGTGGATGGCTCGGTGTACGAAGTCAGCTTTGACGATTGGATGTACCTGATGGACGAGGACACCTTGATCAACCGCTCGAGCATGTCCAAGTTCGGTGTCGAGTGGGGTCAGGTCACGCTGTTCTTTCGTCGCCAATGAGCCACGAGCGAGGGTCAATCATGAATATGCAAATGCTGGCCGAGCTGGCCGGGAAAGGCGAAATACGTGAGCTGGAGTTGCTGTCCCTGGAGGGTGGTTTCTATATCGCTCGCGTCAGGCTGGAGCACATCGAGGCGACGTTACTGGACGATCAGGGCAAGCCGATGCGCATCGGGTCCACCACGCATTTACGCGACCTGTTGCAGCGGGTTCCGCCGTTTCCTTGCGTACTGGTGCAACACTGCGTTCACGATGAAATGTGCGGTACGCGTGAAGGGCCTATCGGTGCGTTGCGCATTCCGTTTTCGCTGGCGGCGACACTGTAAATCCTGGCTCCCCTCCCCCGTGGTATGGGCGGCCTGGGAAGGCAAGCCGTTTACACCGTACGGGTGACCTACGCGGCTCGGTCCACGCGGTCCTGAACAGCCTCGACCAGCAGCAGGCCCAGTTCAATCATCTGCTGAATGGCCAGGGCCAGGTAGCGCTGTTGAGAGGGCAGGCTTTCGACGAACTCGTGGGTCATGGCACCTGCACCGGCGATGGTTTCGTAGGCGTTGGCGAGCAGCGCTTGAGTGTCGATTTCGGGACGGACGCTGAACAGTTTTACGGATGGATTGCATGAGTCAGTACACATCTGTTGATCCTCGTTAGGGACCGCATACCAGAGCTACTAAACAATGGGTGGCGGCTGTACGCAGGTTAGTAGACCGGCGAATCAACGAAACCGGCGCGCCCGAAGACGCCCTGCGTGCAGCCACCATAAGAGCAGCTGTACGCCGTTGATCGTATCGGGCTACTAAACCCGACCGCTGATGGGCAGCGGCTGACGAACCTTAAAGAGGCCGTCCAAGGCGCACAACTCGGACGAGTCTGATCGTTGTGTAGGCAATGCCGCAAGGTTCAGACTCATGCTCGAAGCGTGAAGAAATCGAAGCTTTTGGCAACAAATAGCCGTTGAAGAACGTTTGAATTCAACCTACCACTCACATCATTGTCCATGGCCCCAGCCCACCAGAAATGCATACGCAGGTTTGATCATGACTCAGCCATTGACCGCTTTCGATATTGTTGACCTGCTCGACAGCCAGGAAGCCATCCACGAATACCTTTCTCAGGTGATTGCAGAGGGTGATAAATCAGAGTTCCTAAGGGCTGTCGATTTTGCGGCCAAAGCCCGTGAGAAAATCCGGGCAGAACTGGCGATGGTTGAGTCCAGCCGAGAACCTCAGCCGTTCGACTCCGTGGCATTTAAGCAAAAAATTCCAAGTACCCGAGAGTGAGCCTTTTAAGCCTCAACCCCACTCCTCTGCACCACCCACGCCAACGGCAACGTCACACCCAACATCCCCGCCAACACCATCACCGCCACCGGCACGCCGAGCACATCCCCCACTGCACCAAACACCACCGGCGCCAGCGCGCCACCCCCAATCGTGCCGGTGTAGAACAGCGCAAACGCCTGCTCGCGCTTGCCCGCGCCGGCAAGGTCGGGCACGGCGCCGTACAGTACCGAGGAGGTGCCATTAAGCACCAGGCCCAAGAGCGGCAGCATCACCATCAACCCGCTGAGCGGCAGGTACACCGCCGCGACGATCAGCACTGCAGTGCTGGTTTCCGTGATCCACACGGTCTTCATCATGCCGATGCGCGCGCCGAGGTAGCCGCAGAACAGTTTGCCGAAGGCACCACCGATGAACAGCAAGGTGAGGGCGAGGCCGATGCCAGCAGTACCGGCGCCTTTGGCTTGCAGCAGGAACGGCAGGAAAGTGAGAAATCCCATGCGCACGGCGCTGTCGAGGGTGCCGGTGAGGATCAGCGCGCGCAGGCCCGTGGCGGAGGCGCTACCCCTGAGGGACTTGGCTTTTTTTGTGGCGGTGGATTCGGATGCTTGAGCAGGAATCAGCCACCACAACAGCCCCGCCGCCGCCAGGCCAAGCAGGCCCAGCAACGTGGCGCTGGCCCGCCAACTGATGACGGTGAGCAGCAGCCCGACCAGACCAGGAATCAAGGTTTTGCCGATATCGCCGGAGAAGTTGTACTGGGACAGCGCCTGCTTGATCCCACCGCCGTCCTCGTAGGCGTCGGTGATCATCGACGAGGCCAATGGGTGCTGGGTGCTGGCGCCCAGGCCGCCGAGCAGCAGCGCCACCAGCAACACGCTCAGCCCTGTAGCCTGCCCCACCAACAAGTAGGCAGTACCCGCCAGCGCCGTGCCGCCCACCAGCATCGGTGTGCGGCCCCAGCGTCTGGCGGCGCGGCTGGCCAGCAATTGGAACACGGCCATCACCCCGGAATAGGCACCACGCAGCAGGCCGATCTGGGCGTAGGACAAGGCGAACTGAGCCTGCCAGACAGGCAGCAAAACGTAGATCACATCAGTGAGCCCATCATGCACGGCATGGGCGCTGCAACCGGCGCACAAGGCGCGACGGCGCGTCGATGATTCGGGCGAAGGCACAGCGACTGTGTCGTTCATGGTGCAGGAATCAGCTCAGGTTTAAGAGGCTTCCAGCCGGTCAAGGCGATCAACAAGGTCAGCAGCTGGAAACCGATGATCAGCACCACGCAACCGGCCCAGCCCCAACGTTCCCAGATCAGCGCCGGGACAATGGCGCCACCACTGCCGCCCAGGTAATAACAGGTGAGATACACACCGACAGCGCCCGTCTTGTTATCGCCCGCGGTAGCGGTGATAAACCCATTGGCGGCCGCTTGGGCGAGGAACACACCGGTGGAACTGAACGCCAGGCCGACTACGATGCACCAGAGGGAGGGCATCAGGGTCAACGCCGAACCACTGACGCCCAGCACGGCGGCGACACCCAGCAGTTGGGCATGGGGCCGGGCTTTGCTGAGGCGTCCAGCGATGGGGATCACGATCAACGCCAACAGGAACACCATGTACAGCGTCCCCAACGCCGCAGGCCCGAGGTTGAACGGCGGCAGGCCCAAGTACAAACCTGCGTAGGTAAACGCCGCGACTTGCGAAAACAACACGCAGAAACCTACGGCGTATGCGGCCAACAGCGGCTGGCGAAATACACCTGACGAGGAGGCTTTAACCTGCACGGTCCGCGGGCGGTTGGCCGGCAACAGAAACTGGATGAATCCGCCGACCATCAAGCTCAACACTGCGAGCACTTCAAAGGCCTCACGCCAGCCCACATACTCGGTCATGACTCCGGTGACGAAGCGCCCGGCGAACCCGCCCAACACGGTGCCCGCGACGTAGAGACTCGTCACCTCCGTGACCGTGCCGCCGTGCCAGCGGTCGCCGATGTAGGCCACGCTGGTGGCGAACAGTACCGGGATCAGCATGCCCTCGACAAAGCGCCACACCAGCACTTCGGCAAAGCTGTCGGCATAAGCGGTCATCAATGCCGGCACCGCCAGCAGCACAGCGGCCACCGAGATCACCGTGCGTTGTGCAAAACGTCCGGTCAGGCGACTGACGAAAGGTGCCGTGATCGCCACCGCCAGGGTGGTGACGGTGATGCTCCAGCCCGCCTCCTTGGCACTGATATGAAAGTGCGCGGCAAACGTCTGGAGGATGCTTTGGGTCGCATAGAGGTTGAGAAACGCCGCGCAGCCACACAGGAACAGGGCAAGGCGGGCACAATGCAGGCGCGGTTTCATGAAACCTCTCGTTTTATTTTGAAAGGTCTTTATAGAATGGCCGGCGGGTCTTAAACCAATACCGAATTCCGACCGATTGATACCCAAGGATCAGGATGCTCGACCTACGCAAGCTGCGTTACTTTCTGACCGTCGCCGAAGAATTGCACTTCGGTCGCGCGGCCCTGCGCCTGCACCTCGCCCAGCCGCCTTTGACCCGGCATATTTCAGCGCTGGAGGCAGAGTTGGGTTTCAAGCTGTTCGATCGCACCAGCCGCACCGTGACCCTCACCGCACAGGGACGCTCGTTCTTGCCCTATGCACGTGGCGTGTTGGAACAGGTGGAGTTGGCTCAGGTGATTGCCGGGAAGTTGGCAGCAGGGACAGCGGGTCAACTGGCCTTGGGCTACGTCAGCTCGATTGCCCTGTCGGACCTGTTCAGCCAATCGATCCAGGCCTTCGCCCAACGCTTTCCCGATGTGCAACTGACCCTGGTGGAATGCGCCTCCGGCAGTCTCGGTGCGCAAGTGGCCGATGGACGGCTGGATATTGGGTTGAGCCGGCTGTTGCCACAAAACGACGCAGTGCAAACGCTGTCGTTGGGCGAGGAACCCTTGGTGGCAGCGGTGTCGAGTGACAGCCCGTTGGCCTGCCAGGCCGACATCAGCCTGGCGCAGCTCAGTGCCTATCCTTTGATTCTGTTTCCAGCCGATTACGGCTCGGGGCTGAACCAGTCCATCGAGCAGCTTTACCGCCACCATGGCGTGCCCCTGCATGCCGGACCGACCGGACGGCAGATCACTTCGATCATTGCACTGGTGGCCGCCGGGCAAGGGGTGGCGCTGGTACCGGCCTGTACCCGGAGTTTGATGAACAAAGGCGTGACTTATCGGCCTTTGGTGGAGGCGGATGCGTGTGCGCAGTTGTTGGTGTTGACGCCGACCGAAAGACACAGTGTGTTGATTGACGCGTTTCTTGCCGTTATAGGAGAGGCATTACACATCCGGCAATGACCCGAAAAACCTCGCAATACCTCCCCACAGCGCCGATCCCACTGGCTTTTACACTGCATTCACCACCTGCCGAAATACCGGCCATCGAAGACTGGTAGGTAGAGTGTTGATAATTTATTTTCAGTGGTTATAGTCACCACCAACACACACCACAAGGAGGTGCTGTGGATAGCCGATACTTGATAGGTCACATCGTCGCAGACGGCTGGTACCTGGTGCGCATCAGAGGCAGTCATCACCACTTCAAGCACCCGACGAAGCCTGGCTTGGTGACGATCCCCCATCCAAAGAAAGACCTGTTGGACAAGACCGCCAAGAGCATTTTGAAACAAGCTCTGTTGAGTTAATCGTCCCTGGAGGACAACGAACATGCTGTACCCCATCGCAATTTCAACCGGTGACCACGATCACGCCTGGGGCGTGGAAGTCCCGGATATTCCCGGTTGCTACTCTGCCGGCGACGACCTGGACGACGCCATGGCCATGGCGCGCGAAGCCATCGAAGGGCACTTCGAAATCCTCGCGGAAGACGGCGCGCCGATCCCGAGCGCCCAGAAGGTCACCGTGCATGCCGCCAACCCTCAGTACGCCGGCTGCACTTGGGCGGTTGTAGACATCGATGTCACCAAGTACCTGGGCAAGGCGCAAAAACTCAACATCACGTTGCCGGGCTACCTGCTCAACCGCATCGATGAATACGTACTGCACCACCCGGAGGAAAAAAGCCGCTCCGGCTTCCTCGCGTCGGCGGCGCTCAAGGTGCTGCAACAGGATCGGTAGCTGCAACGGGAGCAAAGTCTGAATGCGGCACTGCATCCATAGCGTGATGATGTCGCTTCATTGAGCTTGCGGCCCCAGGGTTATTGCCATGATTGAACCCAAACAACCCACATCCACACCTGTTCTGCGCCAAGTACTCGGCTGGGTGCTGGTGTTGCCACTGCTGGTCGCGCTGGTGCGACTTCCGTACCCCTTGGGGCTGGGGCTGGCGCTCGGATCCATCGCCGCATCCGTCTACGGCGTAGTGTTTGCCAGGCGCCATGCCAGCCGAGGCGTCACCGCATTCGCTGCAATCGTCACGCTGTTCAATCTGATTTCCCTGGTCGCCATCGGGGAGGCCTCAGTCATCATGGGGCTCTACAGGATTTCCTGGTTCTACTGGTACCCGTACTATTCCAACTGGGTTTACTGGAATGTCCAGGGCCAGTGAGAATTCCACCGCAAGAAACGTAGTGTTCAGTCCGGCGGATGGCAATACCGTAGGCCTGTAGCGTTTAACAACTGCCCCTCGAGGAGCCCGCTCATGTCTTACGAATACAAGCTCATGCCCTCCCCTGTCGGTGAGCTCACCCTGGTGGCGCGCGATGGCAAGCTCAGTGCCATCCTGTGGGAAGTCGAGCGCGCCAACCGTGTGCGCCTGGGTCAATTGCACGAAGCCAACGACAGCCCGGTGCTGTTGGAAACCGAGCGCCAGTTGAAGGAGTACTTTGCGGGGACTCGCCACACATTCGACCTGGAACTGGATTTCACCGGTACCGCCTTTCAGAAGCAGGTCTGGCAGGCGCTGCTGACTATTCCTTTTGGCGAAACCCGCAGCTACAGCCAGATCGCCCGGCAAATTGGCAACCCGAAAGCCGTACGAGCCGTGGGCGCCGCCAATGGGCGTAATCCCATCTCGATCATTGCGCCGTGCCATCGAGTGATTGGTGCCTCGGGCACCTTGACCGGGTTTGCCGGAGGACTCGACGCCAAGCAGTATCTGTTGACGCTTGAGGACTGCAGCCAGGTGAAAATGAGCTTCTGATCAGGCAATTGCAACCGGCCCTCGAGTAAAAGCCTGGTAATCGAATAAGCCTTCGAAACCCAGCTTGCGATACAGCGAGATCCCCTCCATCGTCGCTTCAAGAAAACAGCGCCGGGCCCCCAGGCTTGCAGCGTGAAGCAGGGCGGCTTGAAGCAATCGCGTGCCATAACCTCTTGCGCGAAAATCCACGAGCGTGCCGAAATCGCTAAGCCGTGCCTCTCCATTCCACATGGATAAAGTCAACGAACACCTCACCTGCCCCTCGGTGGAAAGGATGAAGTGGTAAAGCGATTGGCCCGTTTCAAGGGCCCGCTGGTGCCGGGCCTGATAACGTGCAACACCCTCGGGCGCCATCGAAAACGCATTGCCAAGGGGAACTGCCCAGTGGGCCAGGTTCCGAGTCAAGCTGATCTGCACCGAGCGGTCATCCGTAGATAAAACAAAACCCGACAGATCGAGGACCATCGCAGTGGTCTTTTCGGCAGGCTGAAAGCCCAGCCCGATGAGGGCCTCGGCTACCGCACCGACCTTTTCCTCATGAATCACGACGCGCGTATCCAGGAAAATACGACGAAGCAGGTCCAGGGGCGCTGTCATAGCCCCCCCCAGCGGGGCACTGCCGACCCGGATAAACAACAGGTTCCACGGGTCGAAATATTCGCCGGTAAAGTAAGCGTTGATACAGGCGTTGTAGCGGCGATGCAGCGAGCACGTCGCGGCGAAATAATGATCTTCGGTCTGGTGATAAAGCGTAGGCAGGTCGCAGGCGGTATCAGCGTGCATGGGAATTTCCGCATAAAAACCCAGTCTTGCGCCTATCGCTGCAGAGCGCCGTAGGCTCACTCCTAAGAACCGTGCAGAAAACGCACGATGTTGCTCACACCCTAAGTTGTAAAAAGAAATTTCAGAGCGTGCCTGCGGTCAGTATTTTCATCACTCACCTTTAAGGAAAACGGTCATGAAATTCTCTGCAGTCTCACAATCCCTGTCCCGTTGGGCAGGCAGTGCCCGGACGTTCTATGCGGCGGTCGCGTTGATTTTCCTGTGGAGCTTGAGCGGTCCGTACTTCCACTACAACGACACCTGGCAGTTGATCATCAACACCTCGACCACCATCATCACCTTCCTGATGGTGTTCCTGATCCAGAACACCCAAAACCGCGATAACGACATCCTGCACATCAAGATCGATGAACTGCTGCGGGTCTCCAAGGATGCGCAGAACGCCGTGCTGAGCCTGGACGGCCTGGACCGCAAGGAACTGGAAAAACTGCGCCAGGAATACCGCAGCATCGGCAACACCGGCACCGTCAGCCTGAACAGCAGCTGTGGCCACGCGGCCGACGATGCGGCCCCGAACAAGACCGATCTGAACCAGGCATAAAAAAACGGCGGTTGGACATGATCCAACCGCCGTTTTTTATATCAAGCGAAAGGCTCAACCGTCGCCTTGATGGCCCTTACCGTAGGTCGAGGCCAGGGCTCGGGCCTTTTGCAGACGTTCTTCCAGCTTGGGCAGCGTCTCATCCACCAGTGCCTTGATTTCCGGCACATCCGAGGCCGCCCCTTCGCGCTTGAACAGGGCAATGGCGTCTTCGTTTTCCTTCACTTGCTGCGCGGTGTAGGCCGCGTCGAAGGAGTCGCCGTCCTTGAGTTCGGGCATCAGGGTTTCGGCCTTGTCGACGATCTTCTCCCGTGGGGCCACGGGCAGGTCAAGCTTCTTGGCGATCGCCGCCAAATGCTGGTTGGCCAGGGTGCGCTCGTTGATCACCTCGATGGTGTAGTCCTTGATTTCCTGGGACGAGGTCTTGGCGTGGGCCATGCGACTGGTTTCGATATCGGCCATGCCTTTGGCCGAAGCCTGCTCGATGAATTCAGCAGGCGACTGGGCGAAAGCATTGCTGGCGCCGAGGCCCAGCAGCATCGCGAAACTGGCGGTGCGTAACCGGATAGCCATGCGGCTCATGATGGGTTCCTCCAGGGCAAAAATAAGTGCGGGGAAAGACACCTCGCCCTGAATTCGAATTTTCAGGGCGGCAAAGGTTTAGAAAAAACTTGCCCGTGCGACGAACGGTCGTGCCCAGTCAGGCCGGTTTGCTGCCGAACAGGCCTGGCAGCGCATGGGCCAGGGCATTGATGGCGAAGCCGATAAACATCACGCCGCAAAGCCTGGTGATGAGGATTTCGTGGCGCTGATACACCGTGCGCACCCGCTGGGCACCGACCACGCCGATCAGGATCGCGTAGGCCAACAGGCCACCGACGAAGCTCAGGAAGATCAACGCCGGCAGCATCGACCAGGTCAGCAATTCGGCGCGGCTGGACAGCAATGCAGTAAATGTCGCCACGGCCACCGGATACGCCTTGGGGTTGGTCAAGCCGAACAGGATGCCGTGCCAGAACGGATGCCGCGCCGCGCCCTGGGGGGCTTCACTGCTGCGACGCTGGGTACGAATCGCGCGCCAGCCGAGCCAGAACAGGTACAGCCCACTGAGCACGCCGAGCACATCGAACGCGCTGCTGCCGACTTCCCGCGCGCCCACAATCGCGATCAGCGCCGTACTGCACCACAGCACATCGCCGAGCAAGTGCCCGCACAGAAACCCCGCCCCGGCACGACGCCCCCGGGCGGCGCCGATGCCAAACACCGCCAATACGCCGGGGCCAGGCGTAATACCGTAGATAAAACCCGAAGCGAGGACGGCGAGCAGCAAGGAGGGGGTCATGGGCGCGACTCTGACAAAACGTAGGAAGGTGGACGGATTCTGCACGTTCCTGCGCTATGGGTAAAACCGCATTCCCGCATAGGGATTGTCGCGGCAAGCCAACAGACGCGAAGCCAGGTCGCCGACATGGGCTTCGAGCTTATGGCCGTCGGGATCAAGGAAATAGAACGAAGCGCCTTCGCTGCGATTGTCGCGCCACGCTTGCACCTTTGCGGCGCGCAGACGCGAGACCAGCGCAGCGAAATCACTCGCAGCGACAGTGAACCCATAGTGGGTGTAATCGGCCGACGGCTTCGAGTCGCGCAGCGGATCAAGGGACAGGCATAGCCATAGGCCCGGCAATGACAAATAGGCGCCGGTGTCCCAGGTGGCGTCGAGCTTGAGTTGCAACAACTCATGGTAAAAGGTGACGCTGCGACTCACGTCGGTGACGGCCAGGGTCAAGTGGTTGAAGCCTGAGAACATGTTTTTTCCTGTTATCTGCGGCCTTCGGACAACATACCCTGCACCTGCCCAATCAACCACTGCAACCCCGAATCCCCGCCCCGTCGCGCATGCCACGCCAGTTCAAAGGTAAACGACGGAATATGAAACGGCGGCGCCACGGCGACCAGATGCGGGTGATCAATATTCAGCAAGCCTCGCGACGATACGGTGAGAATCAAGTCCGTGCCCTCGATCAACTGCGGCGCCACGCCCCAGTGCGGCAGGCTGATCGCCACATGCCGTCGCTCGCGAATCGCGGTCAGTGCCCGCTCGATTTCCGGCGCGCCGCTGCCGCGCATTTCCAACAGTACGTGGGGGCGCGACAGGTAGGTGGGCAGGTCGAGCGCACCGCCCTGCGGCAGGCTGTTGCGGTCCAGCAGGCAGGTGTAATGCTCTTCGAATAACGCTGCGGTGCGCAGCTCGGCGGGCATGTCGGGAAAGACGCCGGCAGCCAGGTCGATATCACCATTGAGCACGCCCTCCACCATGCCTTCGCGGCTGGCCTGGATGATTTGCAGGTCGATACCGGACGCTTCACGTCGCAGGACGCGGACCAGACCCGGTAGGAAAATCGCCGCACTGTAGTCCGACATCGCCACACGAAACCGGCGCTTGGCCGATGCCGGGTCAAAGCGATTCGGCGCCAGCAACGCCTGCACCTGGGCCAGGGCTTCGGCCAATGGCGCCGCCAACTCCAGGGCGCGGGCCGTGGGCACTAACATGCCGCCCTGGCGTACCAGCAACGGGTCACCCAATAAATCGCGCAAGCGCGCCAGCGCGTGGCTCACTGCCGGCTGGCTGAGGTGCAAACGCTCGGCGGCGCGGGTGACGTGTTGCTCACTGAGCAAGGCGTCAAGGACCACCAACAGGTTAAGGTCGACGCGGCGCAGATCATTCATCAGTTGCATGCTCGGCATAAGAACTTGGAATTTAAATTTGCGTGACGAATAGCCTAGAGTCCAGCAAAACCTCTGGGAGATTCGCCATGACGACGTTGCATTGGGCCGGTTTGTTGCTATTGGCGGTGATCGCCGGGGCGATGGTGCCGTTTCAAAGTGCGATCAACGCCAGCCTCGGACGCAGCCTTGGGCACCCGCTGTGGGCCACCCTGGCGTCGCTGCTGGTGAGCATCCTCGTGCTGCTGCCGGTGATCGTGGCGCTGCGCCTGCCGCTGCCCGGCCTCGCATTTATCACCAAGGCGCCCCTGTGGATGTGGGCCGGGGGCGCGTTTGGCGTGTGCTTTATCGCGCTGGCGTTGACGCTGCTGCCCAAGCTGGGCGCGTCGGGGTTTATCGCCCTGGCCATGGCCGGGCAGATTCTCGCGTCGCTGCTGCTGGATCACTTCGGCCTGTTTGGCTTGGCGGAGCGCCCACTGACAACGCCTCGAATCCTGGGTGCGTTGTTGTTGATGGGCGGCGTGGCGTTGATTCAGTTCAGCGCCACACCGGCCCACGCGCTGACAACCGCCGGCTGATCAGGCCTTGTCGAGGGTGCGCAGCTTTTGCGGCAGGCCCCACAACAGCAGGGCCGCCGCCAACAACGCGCACACGCCGATCACATAGAGTGCCGGGGTGGTGCTGCCGGTAAGGTCCTTGATCCGCCCCACCATCACCGGGCTGACAATCCCACCGAACTGCCCGAGGGTATTGATCACCGCAATCCCGCCCGCCGCGCCTGCGCCGGCACCGGCCAGCAACTTGGGTGGCAGGGTCCAGAAGGTCGGGATCGACGCGATGATGCCGGCGCCCAACATGCCCAGGGCGATGATCAGGAAGGTGGTGTGATCGGCAAAGATCCCGGCACTGAAGAAGCCCACCGCGCCCAGCACCACCAAGCCGCAGACAAACTTGCGGCGCTCGCCGGTCGCGTCCGACAGACGCCCGATCACCACCATGCTGATCGCGCCGCACACATAGGGAATCGCGGTGAGCAGGCCGATCATCACCGGGCTTTGGGTGCCGGCGCTGCGGATCAGCTGCGGCGCCCAGAAGTTGAGGCCGTAAGACGCCACCTGGATCAGGAAGTAGATAAACCCGAGCATCAGGAAGCCGGGAATGCGAATCGCCGACAACAGTGAGCCGCCATGTGTGTTCGGCTCATGCCGGGCAATGCGGCTCGACAACAGGGTCTTCTCCGCCGGCGTCAGCCAGTGCGCATCTTCGATACGGTCCTTGAGCAGGGTCAGCACCAGCAAGCCCAAGCCGATGCAGGGCAAGCCGCCGAGCAGGAACAGCCAGTGCCAGCCGCGCATCTGCAGCACGCCGTCGAGGTGTTCCAGCACCAGGCCGGAGAACGGCGCACCTACCAGGCCGGCAAAGGCGGACGCCAGGAACAGCATCGAGGTAATGCGCCCGCGGAAGTGCTGCGGGAACCACAACGTCAGGTAATACAGCACACCGGGCGCGAAGCCCGCCTCCATCGCACCGATGATGAAACGCAGGCCATAAAACTGCCATTCGGCGGTGACAAACACCATGGCCGCCGTGGCCAGGCCCCACGACATCATGATCCGCGCGATCCAGCGCCGCGCGCCGACCTTGTACAGCATCATGTTGCTCGGCACTTCAAAGATCACATACCCCACCACGAACAACCCGGCGCCCAGGCCGTAGGCGGTGTCGCTCAGGCTGAGGTCGGCCTGCAGCTGGAACTTGGCAAAGCTGATGTTGATGCGGTCAAAAAACGCGAACAGGTAGCACACCATGATCAGCGGCATCAGGCGCCAGGCGACCTTGCTGACCAGGGCTTTTTCGGCATCGATTTCAGCGGCCGGGCGCGCGCCGGCCTCCAACGTATTAGTGCTCATGGTTTCTCTCCAGCGGACTGCTCACAGGCGTCCGATTGTTTTTGTTGTCTGGTATGGCGTTACAAGGCGGCGATGTAGTCCGGCGGCGGATGCAGGTCGCAATTGCGCCCGGCCTTGGCCACCTGGCCAGGCAATTCATGGCCCAGCAAGACCGGCAAGCGGCGGGACAGGTTCAGCAGGTGCGGCAGGTCGACTCCGGTGTGAATGCCCACCTCTTCACACAGGTTGACCAGGTCTTCGGTGCAGATATTGCCCGACGCCCCCGGCGCAAACGGGCACCCACCCAGGCCACCCAACGCCGCGTCAAAACGCCGTGCCCCGGCTTCGTAGGCGGCCAGCACATTGCACAGGCCCAGGCCGCGGGTGTTATGGAAATGCAGGGTCAGGTCGCTGGCCGGCACGTGTTGCAACACGCGCTTGACCAGGCGTTCCACCTGGCGCGGGTTGGCCATGCCGGTGGTGTCGGCAAGGCTGATGCCCTGGATGCCGAGTTGCAGATAGGCCTCGACCAGTTGCAGCACGCGGTCTTCATCGATCCTGCCTTCGAACGGGCAGCCAAAGGTGGTGGCGATGCTGCCGTTGAGGCGTACCGGGTGCCCGGCGGCAAAGCTGACGATCTCGCCGAATGCCGCCAACGACGCCTCGCACCGCATGCGCATATTCGCCAGGTTGTGGGTCTGGCTGGCCGACATCACCAGGTTCAGTTCATCGGCGCGCGACTCGACGGCGCGCTGGGCGCCCTTGAGGTTAGGGATCAGCGCAACGTAGATCACCCCGGCTTTGCGCGCAATGCCCTGGAACACGTGTTCGCCATCGCGCAATGCAGGGATGGCCTTGGGCGACACGACGGAACCGGCTTCGATCCGCGAAAAACCGGCCAGGGAAAGCTGGTCGATCAGGGCGATCTTGTCAGCGGTCTCGACCCAGGTCGGTTCGATTTGCAGGCCATCGCGCGGGGACACTTCCTGCACGATCAGCGGGTCGGAATAGTCAGTGATCATTGCACCACTCCCGAGGTTTTCAGGCGTTGGATGTCGGCAACCGTAAGGCCCAGGCTGCCGAGGATGTCATCGGTGTGCTGGCCCAGGCTCGGGCCCTGCCAGTTCACGGCGCCGGGGGTTTCCGAGAGCTTGGGTACGATGCCGGGCATCTTCACCGACACACCGCCCGGCAGTTCGGCATTGAGCAACATGTCGCGCGCCTGGTAGTGCGGGTCGCTGACGATATCGGCCACGGAGTAGATGCGCCCGGCCGGCACTTCGGCGGCTTCCAGGGCGCTGAGCACCTGCTCGATAGGCAGGCTGCTGGTCCAGTGGGTGATGGCGGCATCGAGCAAAGCGCTTTTCGCCGCACGGCCATCGTTGTGGGCGAATTCGGCGGCTTCGGCCAGGTCGGCACGGCCGATGGTGGTCATCAGGCGCTTGTAGATCGGGTCGCTGTTACCGGCGATCACCACATAGGCACCGTCGGCGGTCAGGTAGGTATTCGAAGGTGCGATACCGGGCAAGGCACCGCCGCTGCGCTCACGCACGTGGCCGAGCATGTCGTATTCGGGCACCAGGCTTTCCATCAGGTTGAACACGCTTTCCGCCAGGGACACATCGACAACCTGCCCGTCGCCCTGGCCCGTCTTGACCCGCAGCAACGCCATCAGCGCGCCGATCACGCCATGCAACGACGCCAGGGAATCGCCTAGGCTGACGCCGACCCGCGCCGGGGGCGAGTCGGGGTTGCCGGTGGTGTAGCGAATCCCGCCCATGGCTTCGCCGATGGCACCGAAACCAGGGCGGTCGCGGTACGGGCCGGTCTGGCCGTAGCCGGAGATACGCACCAGGGTCAGCTTGGGGTTGAGCGCGTGCAGTACGTCCCAGCCCAGGCCGAGTTTTTCCAGGCCACCGGGGCGCAGGTTTTCGATCAGCACATCGGCGTCGCCGAGCAGCTGCTTGATCAGGTCCAGGCCTTCAGCGGACTTGAGGTCCAGGGCCAGGGATTTCTTGTTGCGCGATTGCAGGTACCACCACAGCGAGGTGCCTTCATGCAGCTTTCGCCATTTACGAAGTGGATCACCCTGCCCCAGGGCTTCGATCTTGATCACCTCGGCGCCGAACTCGGCCATCAGCCGGGCGGCGAACGGTGCGGCAATCAGCGTGCCGATCTCAATCACCTTGATACCGCTCAAGGGAGCCGTCATGGGGTGTACCTCTTATTCTTGGAATGTGCAGCCAAGGCTAGAGGACAGGGACAGGAAAAATCCAACCGTCAGTTGGCAAGGAGCGTTCGCTGAATGCGAACGCTCAGGTAATCGAACAGCAGCCGGCTCACGGGTGACAACTGCGCCTCATCGCGCACCACCAGGATCAAACTGCGGTCCGACCAGGCATCGGTCAGTGGCACGGCATGCAGGCCCAGGGCACGGCCAAACAATTCATAGGCCTTCAGCGGCAGGATGCCGATGCCCATGTTCGCCTGGACCATCCGGCACATCGCATCAAAGCCCGGCACATGAATACGCAGGCGCAGTGTCTTGCCGGCCTCGCGCGCGGCGGCGTGGGTGCGCATGTTGATCGAGCTGGCGGCGTGCAGGCCTACGTAGTCACTGTCCAGGGTCTCGGCGAAGGCCAGGCTTTCGCGCGGCGCCAAGGGGTGATCCGCCGGCATCAACACCACCAGTTTGTCGTGGCGATAGGTCACGCTGGGCAGGCCCTTGGTGTCGGTATCACTGGAGCAGATCCCCAGGTCCGCCACCCCATCCAGCACACCTTGCACCACGCCGTTGCTGGGGCGTTCTTCGAGGTCGGTTTTCACTTCGGGATGCAGCCTGGAAAAATCCCGCAAGTCTTCCGGAAGAAACTGAATAATCGCCGAGAGATTGGCCAGCATCCGCACGTAACCGCGCACGCCATGGCTATGCTCGCCAAGCTCCAGGCCCATTTTTTCCACGTTGAACAGCATCTGCCGGGCATGGTGCAGCAGGGTTTCGCCGGCGGCGGTGAGGTCCATGCCCTTGGCCCGTCGCACGAACAGGCTCACCCCCAGCACCTGCTCCAGCTCCATCAAACGCTTGCTGGCTGCCGACACGGCGATGGCTTCGCGGGCGGCGGCACGGGTCAGGGTGCCCTCTTCGAACACCGCGACGAACAGCTGCAGGGTGATCAAGTCAAGGCGACGCACCAGGCTCTTGTGCAACATCAGGCGCGCTCGGACGCCAGGCGATTGATCTCGGCCTGTTCCACCACCGGTTGCGGCGCGCCATGGCGCACCGCCGCGAGCATCGCCCGGCCGACAGTCTCGGTGCTCACCACCCAGCCCGGCTTGACCCGACGCACCAACGACAGTACGGGCCCGAGTACGGAATAGAAGGCTTGATACAACGGCGTCTTCGAGCGCACACCGTGCAGCGGCTGAATGATCCCCGGCCGGAACAGGAACACCGCCTTGAACGGCAGGCGCAGCAGGGCATTCTCGGTCTTGCCCTTGACCCGCGCCCACATCGACTTGCCCGCTTCGGAGCTGTCGGTACCGGCGCCGGACACGTAGATAAACGTCATCTGCGGATTAAGCCGCGCCAGGGTGCTGGCGGCGACGAGGGTCAGGTCATAAGTGAGGTGGGTGTACTTGGTTTCATTCAGGCCGGCAGACGACACGCCGAGGCAGAAGAAACACGCGTCAAACCCTTGCAGCAGGTTTTCCAGGAGTTGGAAATCCAGCATGTCGCTGTGCAATACCTGATGCAACTTGCCGTGTTCCCGGGTCAGGGGCGTGCGGCCGACGGCGACGACTTCCTGTACGTCAGCGGCCAGCAGGCACTCGCGCAGGACGCCCTGGCCGACCATGCCGGTGGCACCGAATAACAGAACTCTCATCAAGTACTCCCTTCATCCATATGGTTTCGACTACCCAAGAGACAGGTCCTTGAAGGCCATCGTCACATCCGGCCGGTATGCGGACACCTTACTCAATCCTGCGGGATACGACCTCAACAAAACGCGAACGCCCCCACTGCATTCATTTACCCAATCACAATCAAATGCTCCCTGGATCCGCTACGTTGAGTCATGCACATAAGAATCGGTCGGATGTCCATTGGGACTTACAAAATGTAGGACCTTACTCACAACAAAATATCCATTCGGAGTAGCTTGCATGGGAAATATCTGACTTACCTTATCAAAATTTTCCCTTTACTGTTTTTGCCTTCCCTAAGGACAGGTAAAAACAATGGAAAATATTCATTCAAAAAATCAGTTCACAAATTACAAAAAACTGATCGACCTTGCCGACAGAGACTGGCACTCAGCACAGTCAGGCCGAATTTGCGAACTTAATGTAAAAGTCAAAAGCAACAACCAACTTATTGATCAGTACGGACGAAAACTTCATCACTTTTGCACAACATCATATCTTGGCCTCGACTACAACCCAAAGATACTAAAAGGGGCTATCCAGGGAATAAAAGAAGCCAAAACACTTCGCATTGCAAACTCAAAAAATCGATGCAAACTTGAAATACTTGAACGATATGAAACAGAGCTATCAGGCCTTTTCAACTCAATCTGCCTCAGCACTTTGTCCTGTAGTGCGGCCAGCTCCGGACTCTTGCCCATGCTCGCCAGCGGCGTATTTACCAATGACTCCCCACCCACAATGGTATTCGACAAATATTCCCACTATTCAATGAATCATATTAAAGCCTCGTGCGCAGATGAAACAGAAGTAAAAACCGCGCCTCACAATGACATGTGCTGGATTGAAGACTTGTGCAAAAAACGTAAAAATGTAGCTTACATAGCAGACGGCATATACAGCATAGGTGGAGTCGCAGATATCGATAGCCTGCTCTACTTGAAGGCGCGTTACGGACTGTTCCTTTATTTGGATGACTCCCACGCCTTGTCCGCATTTGGAGATAAAGGGGCCGGTTTTATCCGGCCGCGCTTGCAAGAGATAGACAATAAAACCTTAATCGTGGCCTCTCTAGGCAAATCATTTGGTGCCAGTGGAGGAATGATCATGTTCGGTAGCGAAAGACAGAAAAGTCTAATGTATCGATACGGCGGGCCCAGTAACTGGTCCCAAAGTCTCAATTCTGCCGCTATAGGAGCCGGGCTGGCGTCAATAAAAATACATCAAACAACCGAGCTATCCGTGCTTCAAGAACAGCTTCAAACCAATATCCGGTTATTCGACAGCCTTATCCACACTGAACAACAGGGTGCCGACACCGCAATACGATTGGTAACCTGCGGCGAGGCTGAAAAAGCGAACAAACTCGCTATGCGACTGGCTGACAGCGGATTTTTCACCTCTGCCGTATTTTTTCCTGTCGTGCCCAAGGAAAAAGCAGCATTACGTATAACTCTTCGGGCAGACATGAGCCCTAAAACAGTAGAGTTGTTTTGCTCCACACTGACAGCCTTAATACAGGAACATAAAGACGCAAAATAAATTGCGCACCTACTATAAACAACCGCCACATACTCACTCTTATTTCTCAATGAGCATAAACATCAATCATTGTTCGGATCCATACGGAGGAATCGACTTACGATGACGTACGCAGAACTTAAGGCGCAGGACGCCTCCCCTTGAAAAACACCACCCGTCTCGCCCTCGCTTGCTGCGCCGCCTTCCTCGCCCAAGTCGGCATTAGCAGCTATTTGCCCGCTGTGCCGGTCATCGCCCAGTCCCTGCTCGCCGCCGAGGACTACGTCGCACTGGCCCTGGCCGTGTACCTGGTGGGCATGGCGCTGCCGATGTTGCTCTGGGGCAGCCTGGGGGAGCGTTTTGGCAGAAAGCCGGTCCTGCTGGCGGCGCTGGCGGTATATGCCTCGGCAAGCGCGGCGATTCCATCGGCATTTAACGTCGAGTCTTTTTTGTCATTACGCCTGATTCAGGGTTTGGGCGCGGGTGGAGTCGCGGTCATGGCCAGGGTGTTGGTGCGGGACAGTTTCAGCGGGGCGCTTTTGGCCAGAGGGTTGTCGTGGCTGGGGATGACGTTTGTAATCGCGCTAGGAATCGGCCAGTTCATGGGGTCGCTGTTGCAGGCGGCCTTCGGCTGGAAGGCCATTTTCTATGGGTTGGCAATAAGTGCCCTCACGTTGATTGCTGTGCTGCAAAGGGTGGTGTTTCCGTCAGTGATGAAGGCTGATTCGCCAGACTCAGCCTGGCGGATCTACGCCACGATTGTGCGGCATCCCCCCTTTCTACACGCAGCATTGGCCGGTGGGCTGGGCTATGGGGTGATCATTGCCTTCAACACCTGTGCTCCGCTGATACTGCAAGGGCGCTTCGAGTGGAGCGCGGCGCAGTACGGCTGGCTGGGGTGGCCGATCAGCGGGGCCTATCTGGCGGGGGCGTTGATGGTCAACCGCTTCGTCGCGCGGATGGGGCGGTTGACGATGATGAGCTGGGGCGTGGCGCTGGCGTTAATGGGAACGGCGCTGATGCTGTTGGGCAGTGTGTTTGCCAGCGGGATCGCGCTGTTGTTGTGGTTGCCGTATTGCCTGGCAGTATTTGGGCAATCGATGAGTTACCCCATCAGTTTGTCACTGGCTAATGATCAGTCGCCGGTCAGCGGTTCCTATGCCATGGCCTTGAGTGGCTTCATGCATCAGTTGATGGCCGCGTTGATCGGCGGCGTAGCAAGCCTGCTGGTGAGCCAGCAGGCTTGGCCATTGGCGCTCTTGTGCGTGGCATTGGCTGGCGGCGCGTTCATGTGCACCGCCAGTTGCCGGACAGATCAGAACGCGCTACGAAAGATCTCCTCAATCTGACGCTGATCGGCGCGCCGTGGGTTGGTCAGCCCGCACGCGTCCTTCAATGCATTGGTAGCCAGCAGCGGAATGTCCTGCAACTTGGCCCCCAGTTCGCGCAGGCCGGCGGGGATTTCAACGTCCTGGGACAGGCTGCGAATGGCGGCGATGGCGGCTTGGGCGCCCTCTTCGTCAGTGGTGCCCTTGGCGTCGACACCCAGCGCGCGGCCGACATCGCTCAAGCGCTTGGCACTGACGCTGGCGTTGAAGCTTTGTACATGGGGCAGCAGCACCGCGTTGCACACGCCGTGAGGCAGGTCGTAGAGACCGCCGAGTTGGTGGGCCATGGCATGCACGAAACCGAGGGAGGCATTGTTGAACGCCATGCCTGCGAGGAACTGGGCATAGGCCATGTTTTCCCGCGCGGCCTTGTCGCTGCCGTCGCGTACGGCCAGGCGCAGGTTGGCGCTGATCAGTTCGATCGCCTTGATCGCACAGGCGTCGGTGATCGGGGTGGCCGCCGTGGACACGTAGGCTTCGATGGCGTGGGTCAGGGCGTCCATGCCGGTGGCGGCGGTGAGGCCCTTGGGCATGCCGACCATCAGGCTCGGGTCATTGACCGACAGCAGTGGCGTGACGTTGCGGTCGACGATGGCCATTTTCACGTGGCGAGTTTCGTCGGTGATGATGCAGAAACGCGTCATCTCGCTGGCGGTGCCTGCGGTGGTGTTGATCGCCACCAGGGGCATCTGCGGCTTGCTGGATTGGTCGACCCCTTCGTAGTCGCTGATATGCCCGCCGTTGGTGGCGCACAGGGCGATGCCCTTGGCACAGTCATGGGGCGAACCGCCGCCCAGGGACACCACGAAATCGCAGGCGCTCTGCTGCAGCAACGCCAGGCCTTTCTCGACGTTTTCCACATTGGGGTTGGGCTTGGCGCCGTCGTAGATCACCGAATCGATGTCCTGCATCGCCAACTTCTCGGCGATCATGCCGGCCACGCCCGCCTTGGCCAGGCCCGCGTCGGTGACGATCAGCGCTTTGCGAAAACCGTAGTTGCGAATGGCATTCATGGCTTCGTCGAGGCAGTCGGTGCCCATGATGTTGACGGCGGGAATGAAGAAGGTGCTGCTCATGGCGAATCCTCGGATGACGTGTATGCCTACAGCATCAACCTCACCTGCCTGCGGCATCTTGACCAGGATCAACGCCGGCTCGTGATAAAGTCGCCATCCAGCCGATTTCGAGTAGACCCACAGCAATGAAGGATTTCCAGGATATTGACGCCCACCTTGAAGATTGGAGCGCCCTGCGCAGCCGCACCGCCTTCAGTGGGATTCTGATCGGCAATGGCGCGAGCCGCACGATTTGGGAAGACTTTGCCTACGACTCGCTGTTCGAAAACGCACGCACCGTCGAAGAAAAACCCCTGGGCCCATCCGAGCTCAGCGTGTTCGACGCCCTGCAGACCCGCAGCTTCGAGCAGACCCTGGGGGCCTTGAAAACCACCAGCCGAGTCAACAAGGCCCTGGCGGTCAGCTCGGCGGCACCGCGTAATCGCTACTACGCGATCAAGGAAGCGCTGATCAATACCATCCACGCCGTGCACATTCCGTGGCGCCTGGTGCAGCCGTCGACGCTGGCGACGATCAACCGCGAACTGGCGACCTACACCAGCGTGTTCACCACCAATTACGACCTGCTCAACTATTGGGCGATCCTGCACACGCCGGGCATCGACGACCTGTTCCGCAGCGCCGATGCCAGCTTCGACCTGCGCAACACCCACACCGATAGCACGCGCATCCTCTACCTGCACGGCGGCCTGCACCTGGTGCGCAACCTTGACGGCACCGCACGCAAATTGCCGAGCACCGACAGCACCTTGCTCAGCAGCTTTGCGATCAACAACACGATCAAGACCCTGGACGATGTGCCGCTGTTTATCAACGAAGGCACGGTGCAAGAGAAGCTCAAGACCATCCGCAGCTCGGATTACCTGTCGTTCTGCTATGAACAGTTGCTGAGCCATGAGGGCGCGCTGTGCATCTTTGGCCATGACCTGGGAACGCAGGATCAACACGTGGTGGATGCAATTCGCCAGGCCCGCCCCGCGACCCTGGCGATCTCGGTATCGGGCCGCAGCGACGGGTTTATTCGCCAGCAGAAGCGGCGGTATTCGCAGTTGTTTGATGGCAGTGGCGCGCAGTTGAAGTTTTTTGCCGCGCGCACGCATCCGTTGGGTGACCCCGCACTGTCGGTACCTGTCGAACGTTGAGCCACCGGTGGGAGGGGCTTGCTCCCGCCCATACCGACCGCATTTCAAACCGTCAGCGCGGTCATTCTTGCGAGCTGTGTACAACCACCAATAGCTGCGCCTGCACAGGCCCTACCGAACGCAGCCGATGCGGCTTCTGCGCATTGAAATGCAGCGCATCGCCGCGCTCCAGAATCACCCGTTCGTTCATGAAATCCACTTCTACCGCCCCTTCATGCACGAACAGGAACTCCTCTCCAAGGTGCTCCTTGAAGGTCTTGTCGGAGAATTGCGCCGGCGGGTAGATGATGAACGGCAACAAGCTGCGCTCACTGACCTGATGGGCCAGCACTGCGTAACCCGGCGCGGTGTCGGGCCGCTCATGGCTGCGCACCAGGCTGTAGCTGTCGAGGCTGACGCGGTCTTCGCTGAACAGTTCTTCGACCTTCACGTTCAACGCCTTGGCCAGTTTCAGCGCAGCGGCAATCGACGGCGTGTTGAGCCCACGCTCGACCTTGGACAGGTAACTCTTGGTCATCCCGGACTTTTCAGCCAGGGCCTCCAAGGTTACGCCAAGTTTTTTCCTCAATAATTTCAAACGGATAGACATGTGCTGCGGTTAATCCATGCAGAAGCGATAAGCTGCGCTTGCCAATGACACTTTGTGTCATATAGCATCATTAGTGTCATTTGCCTCACCCAACGACCTTGCGAGCAGCGGGAGACCAGCAAATCCGACGTCCATTGAACCACCCAAAGGACACCGATATGGCCAAGACATTAGCACTCCCCAAAGACCAACTGGTCAAGCAAGCGCTGGTCCAGATGCAAAACACCCTGGCGGATAATACGTGGACCGTCCGGCAAAAGCTGGCGCTCACTTGCCGAATCCTGTTCGAACACGGCCACGACTCCGGCCTCGCCGGGCAGATCACCGCGCGCGGGCCTGAACAGGGTAGCTACTACACCCAGCAACTGGGCCTGGGTTTTGATGAAATCACGGCCAGCAACCTGTTGCTGGTCAACGAGGATCTTGAGGTGCTGGAAGGTCACGGCATCCCCAACCCGGCCAACCGCTTTCACAGCTGGGTGTACCGCGGGCGAGCGGATGTGAATTGCATTATTCATACGCACCCGACCCATATCGCTGCACTGTCGATGTTGGAAGTGCCGTTGCAGGTGTCCCACATGGACCTTTGCCCGTTGTACGAAGACTGCGCGTTCCTGGAGGCCTGGCCGGGCGTGCCGGTGGGCAATGAAGAGGGGGAAATCATCACCGAGGCCCTGGGCGACAAGCGCGCGATCCTGCTGTCGCACCACGGCCAGTTGTCGACCGGAGGGAGTGTCGAGGAAGCGTGCGTGATCGCGCAGTTGATCGAACGCGCGGCCAAGTTGCAGTTGCTCGCCATGGCAGCCGGTGCGATCAAGCCGATCCTGCCGCAACTGGGGCGCGAAGCCCATGCCTGGATTTCCCGACCCAAGCGCCACGGCGCCGCGTTCAATTACTACGTGCGGCAGAACCTGCGCCAGCACGCCGATTGCCTGAACTGACCCGACCTTTTTCTACCGGAGACTTTCCATGTCCAGCCCAACTATTCACGGCATCATCGGCTACACCATCACCCCGTTCAGCGCTGACGGCCAGCGCATCGACCTCGACGCCCTCGGTCGTTCCATCGACCGTTTGATCGACAGCGGCGTGCACGCCATCGCGCCTCTGGGCAGCACCGGTGAAGGTGCGTATTTGAGCGATGCCGAGTGGGACGAAGTCAGCGCCTACAGCCTGGCAAAAATCGCCCGGCGCGTGCCCACGGTGGTCAGCGTCTCCGACCTGACCACCGCCAAGGCCGTGCGCCGCGCCCGCTACGCCGAAGCCAATGGCGCGGACGTGGTGATGGTGCTGCCGGCCTCGTATTGGAAGCTCAGCGAGGCGGAAATCCTCGCCCACTACGCTGCGATCGGCGACAGCATCGGCGTGCCGATCATGCTCTACAACAACCCGGCCACCAGCGGTACGGACATGTCGGTGGATCTGATCCTGCGTATCGTCAAGCAGGTGGCAAACGTGACGATGGTCAAGGAGAGCACCGGGGACGTTCAACGCATGCATCAACTGCGGCGCCACAGCGACGTGCCGTTCTACAACGGCTGCAACCCGCTGGCCCTGGAAGCCTTCGCGGCCGGAGCCAAGGGTTGGTGCACGGCGGCGCCAAACCTCATCCCGCACCTGAACCTGGCGTTGTATGCGGCGGTGCTGGCCAATGACCTGGACAAGGCGCGCGAGCTGTTTTATCGGCAGTTGCCGTTGCTGGAGTTCATCCTCAAGGGTGGGTTGCCGGCGACGATCAAGGCCGGGCTGCGCCTGACCGGGTTGGAGGCGGGCGAACCTCGTTTGCCGGTGTTTCCATTGGGTGAAGCAGGGATCGAACAACTGAAGACCTTGCTGCGGTAAAACTGCGACCTTATGTGGGAGGGGTTTGCCTCCTCCCCATATTTTAATCCGGGCCCGTCTAAAATAGAGACAAATGACAATGGTTCTCGATATCATTCGCGACTTTTCCACGTCGTGCTTCTTCAAGAAGGATATCCATGTCTCGTCCCAAGCCCGACCCGGTGTCGGCCGATGCCTTTCGCGGGTTCTATGCAGATATTCTGTATTTCCTGCGCAGACGCACGGACAACGCCAGCGACGCGGCGGACATGACCCAGGACGTCTTTACCCAGTGGCTGGACTACCGCGACCGGGCCAAGGTCGAGCAGCCACGGGCGTTTTTGTTCCAGATGGCACGCAACCTGCTGCGTGATCACTGGCGCAAACAGAAGGTACGGCAGACCGTCCACCCAGATCAGGCCGACAGGGACGCGGAACCGATCACCGACGAGCAAAACGACCCCATGGCCGCCGCCCAGCGCCTGCAACGCCTGGAACAGTTGAAAGAAGTCCTCGCCGAACTCTCGCCCCGCCGGCGAGAAGCCCTTATGCTGCACCGCTTCGAAGGCCTGAGCCAGGCGCAGATCGCCGAGCGCATGGGTATTTCGACGAGCATGGTGGAAAAGCACATCGCTTTTGCCCTGCTGCATTGCAAGCGACGCCTTCAAAACGACCCCGGCACGGAGCAGCCAGAATGAACCGCCTGAGCGACACCGACGGCCTGGATATCGAAGCCAGTGACGCCATCGATGCCCAAGCCGCCAGTTGGTTTGCGCGCAACCGGAACGACACAGGCCGTGCCGATCGCAAGGCCTTTGCCGCCTGGCAGGCCACGCCGGCCCATGCCCGCGCCTATGCCGAATTCGAGCAGTTGTGGGCCGACCTGGCCCAGTTGCAGCAACTGAACAAACCCGTGGCGCTGCCCAAGCGCAAAGCATCGGTATTGCGCCCGGCCCTGGCCGTAGCCGCCGCCGTGCTATGTGCCGTATTGGCCCCTCACATCGGTGCGCCCCGCGAGTTGTATCACAGCCAGGTGGCGGCCCATGCCAAGGGCATGCGCACCCTGAACCTGCCCGATGGCAGCACCCTGTCGGTGAATGCCAACACCCGCCTGCGCGTGGACTTCAGCGCCCACCAGCGCATCGTGCACCTGGACAAGGGCCAGGTGTATATCGAAGTGGCGGCCGACAAAGAGCGGCCGCTGTTCGTTCAAGCCGGCGAGGCCAGTGTGCGGGTGGTCGGCACCGGCTTCGATGTGCGCCGCAGCCAGCAGCAACTGGTGGTCAGCGTCGCCCACGGCCAGGTCGCTTTCGAGCCGTCCGCCACAAGCCCCGTCTCTCTGCTCGGGGCCCAGCAACGCGCCATCTACAGCTACGCCAAGGGCACCTTGCAACAGCAAACCCTCACGGCCGAAGAAGTCGCCGATTGGCGCAGCGGGCACTTGTCGTTCCGCAACCGTGAACTGGCCAGCCTGATCGATGAACTGAGCCTGTATCGCCCGCAGGCACCGTTGCAGGTCAGCAACGCGGTAGCGCACCTGAAAGTCTCGGGCAATCTGGACGTGAATGATCCGGACGCCCTGCTTAACGCCCTGCCCGCCCTGTTGCCGGTGAAAACCGTGGTCTCGGCCGATGGCATCGTGCGGATTGAACCGAGCAAATAACCTGCGAAGTTCTTATTTGAGAATATTTTGCATTCGCAGGTGTGGATTTTTTTGCCTGCCCCGTCTTCCTCCGGTCTGTATCTGATCAGCACACCTTTTTGGCCATTTGGCCGCTCCGGGGGATTCCATGTTTCGCGCGCCTTGCCACGCTTCGCACCTGTATCTTCGACCGACCCTTATCGCCACCTGCCTGGCGTTCAGCCTCGGCGCCCAAGCCGAGTCATTCACCCTGCAACTGCCCGCCCAGGCGCTGGCCACGTCCCTGAGCCAAGTAGCGCAGCAGGCGAAGATCCAGCTGTTGTTCGATGAGGAGCTGCTCAAGAACGTGCAGGCACCGGCGCTCAACGGTGACTTCACACCGGAAGTTGCGATTCGCAGCCTGCTGAAAAACGGTGAGTTCACCCTGATCAAGGTCGGCAGCACATACGTGGTAAAGCCCGAAGAGGCCAAGACCACCCAGAGCGGCGCGATCCAGCTGGACACCCTGAGCGTGATCGGCACCGGCAATCATGTCGACTCGAGCACCGTCGGCCGCTCCACCCTGAGCCAGGCGGATATCGATCGCTACCAGGCCAATAACATCCCCAGCCTGTTGCAGACCCTGCCCGGCGTGAGCCAGGGTGGCTCACTGAAACCCGGCGGTCAGACCATCAACATCCGTGGCTTCGGCGATGCCGAAGACGTGCCGCTGACCGTCGATGGCGCGACCAAAAGCGGTTTCGAGCGCTACCAGCAAGGCACCGTGTTTATCGAGCCTGAGTTGATCAAGAGCATCGAAGTGGAGAAAGGCCCCAACTCGCCGTTCAGCGGGAACGGCGGCTTTGGCGGTACGGTGAACATGACCACCAAGGATGCCCCGGATTTGCTCAAGGACGGTCGCAACAGCGGTGCGATGCTCAAGTACGGTTATTCCAGCAACGACCACGAACAGGTCTACAGCAGCGCCGTGTATGGCCGCACCGACGATGGCCGTTTCGACGCGCTGGCCTACCTGACAAAACGCGACGGTGACGACATGAAGGTGGCCGCCAAGCTGCCCAATGAGAACAACCGTTACCCGATCAACCCCCAACGCCTGCCCAATACGGCCCAGGATGTGGACGGCAAGCTGTTCAAGGTCAATGCGCACTTCACCGATGAACACAGCGTCGGCCTGTCCTACTCACGGTCCCACAGCAACCGCTGGACACCGTTTTCCGCCGCCAGCTACCCCACGCCACCGACTCAGGCCAACATTGACCGCTACGGCTACGAGGGGGCACTCAAGCGTTTTTTAGCCCACCGCGATACCGTCGACACCACGTGGTCGGGCAAGTATGAGTACCAGCCCCTGGACAACCCGCTGGTGGACCTGACCGTCAAATATTCCCAGTCCAACACCGACCAGACCGACGAGCGCGATGCCACGGCGTTTTTCCAGCTGGCCACCGGCGGGCGCAAGATGGACACGGCCTACACCGACAAGAACCTCGACATCCGTAACGTCAGCCTGTTTGACACGGGTCCCTTGCAACACGCAGTGACCCTCGGCGGCCAAATTCGCAAGCACACCCGCAAAACCGAGATGTGGATGCCCGGCGCCACCTACAACACCCCACTCTACAACTACGGGCATTTCCAACCGGGCTTCATGCCGCATGGCAAGGTCGATACCAACAGCTTCTTCATCCAGGACGCGGTGACCCTGGGGGACGTGACCGTTACCCCATCGCTGCGCTACGACCACGTGCGCAACCGCGGCGAGGCCAACGATGCGCCGTACTACAGCAACCCCGACCCGGCCGTCGGCCACGACTACAGCGACCGGACCTACACCGGCTGGTCGCCGCGCCTGGCGCTGTTCTGGACGGTAACCCCCCATGTCGGGCTGTTTGCCAATTGGAGCCAGACCTGGCGCGCGCCGGTGATCGACGAGCAGTACGAAGTGCAGGGCCTGGGCAGCCGCACCGCCACCAGCGTCGACCTCGACCCGGAGCGCATCACCTCGATCACCGTGGGTAACATCACCAGCTTCGATAACCTGATCGCCCAGGATGACAACCTGCAAATACGCACGACCCTGTTCCACAACAAAGTCGAGGACGAGATCTTCAAGGCTACCGGTGTGGGCTGCCAGAACCAGGCCATCAACGGCGGCAGCATTTCCACGGCCTGCCCGCCGGGGGCGATGTCCAACTATCGCAATATCGGCGGCCTGACCATCAAGGGCTTCGAGGTCGAGTCGTTCTATAACTCCACCTACCTGTTCGGCTCGGTATCGTACGCCTATGCCACCGGCCAACACGAAGGGGCCTACACCAACCCGTGGGGGCCGGATGTGTCGGCACGCGATATTCCGCCGACCAAATGGGTACTGGTGTTAGGGACCAACATCCCGGCCTGGGATGCCCAGGTCGGTTGGACGGGGCAATTCGTCGGCGCCACCGACCGCCTGCCCAGCGACAAATATTCGGGCGGCCCGGGCTCCAGCGTCGGCGACGTGTTCTACGACCAGTATGGCAACAAGCGCTACAACACCCAGGGCCTGTTCGCCAAATGGAAGCCGCAGCAAGCGTACCTCAAGGGCACTGAGGTCAACTTCACCCTGGACAATATGTTCAACAACAACTTCCGTCCGGCCCTGAGCGGCGACCGTGCCTACACCAAGGGGCGCGACGCCAAGATCAGCATCACGCGCTTCTTCTGAAAACTGTACGGATAAATCCGCACCCAGCTGTAGGCCCGCAATCGGCGGGGGTTGTGGCTAGATGGGCTTCCCTTGAAGCCCTCTGGATTTCGGATCCCGCCCATGAGCTCGCGCGAAAACACCGGCATGGCCCTCGGCCTGCTGGGTGTCATCATCTTCAGCCTGACCCTGCCCTTCACCCGTATCGTGGTGCAGGAGATCCACCCGTTGCTCAACGGCCTGGGCCGTGCCTTGTTCGCGGCGGTCCCGGCGGCGGCGCTGTTGCTGTGGCGCCGCGAGCGCTGGCCGACCTGGCGCCAGGTGCGGGGTTTGTGCCTGGTCATTGCCGGGGTGATTCTGGGCTTCCCGGTGCTGTCGGCGTGGGCCATGCAAACCTTGCCGGCCTCCCATGGCGCACTGGTCAATGGCCTGCAACCGCTGTGCGTGGCGCTGTATGCGGCGTGGCTGTCCCATGAGCGGCCGTCGAAAGCCTTCTGGGCCTGCGCGGCGCTGGGCAGCGGGTTGGTGTTGAGTTATGCATTGATCACCGGCGCCGGCAGTATCCAGGCCGGCGATTTATTGATGCTCGGCGCGATAGCCGTGGGTGGCCTGGGCTATGCCGAAGGTGGCCGGTTGGCCAAGGAGATGGGCGGCTGGCAGGTGATCTGCTGGGCGCTGGTACTGTCCACGCCGGTGTTGATCGGCCCGGTGTGGTACCTGACGGCGCAGCACCAAGGCGCGGTCTCGATGCGCGCCTGGTGGGCGTTCGGCTATGTGTCGCTGTTCTCGCAGTTCCTGGGCTTCTTCGCCTGGTACGCCGGCCTGGCCATGGGCGGCATTGCGCGGGTCAGCCAGATTCAGCTGTTGCAGATCTTCTTCACCATCGCGTTTTCGGCGCTGTTCTTTGGTGAACATATCGAGCCGATTACCTGGGTGTTTGCCTGTGGGGTCATCGTGACGGTGATGCTCGGGCGCAAGACCGCGGTGCAGGCTGCGCCGATCGCTAAGTCGGCGTGAGCCCCTATTTAAGGTAGCCATCCGCGCGCAGCAGGGTTTCCAGGCAGTGTTCGGAGACGTGATAGAACGCCTTCAACTCCTGGATTCTCTCCAGCAACTGCGCGTTGTCCACCGGCTCCGCACGCTTGACCGCCAGGATCATCTTGTTCTTGTTGGTGTGTTCCAGGGAGATGAATTCGAACACCTTGGTCTCGTAGCCGCACGCTTCGAGGAACAACGCACGCAAGCTGTCGGTGACCATTTCCGCCTGCTGGCCCAGGTGCAGGCCGTATTGCAGCATCGGCTTGAGCAGCGCCGGGCTCTGGATCTGCAGGCGAATCTGCTTATGGCAGCACGGCGAGCACATGATGATCGATGCGCCGGAACGAATGCCGGTGTGGATCGCGTAATCGGTGGCGACGTCACAGGCATGCAGGGCGATCATCACGTCCAGTTGGCTGGGCGCCACGCTGCGCACATCACCACATTTGAACACCAGCCCCGGGTGTTCCAGGCGAGCGGCGGCGGTGTTGCACAGGGTCACCATGTCTTCGCGCAACTCGACGCCGGTGACTTCGCCTTCGGCCTTGAGGGTGTTGCGCAGGTAGTCGTGGATCGCAAACGTGAGGTAGCCCTTGCCCGAACCGAAATCGGCGACGCGCACCGGTTGGTCCAGCTTCAGCGGTGAGGAGGTCAGCGCATGGCTGAACACTTCGATGAATTTGTTGATCTGCTTCCACTTGCGCGACATCGACGGGATCAGCGCCTGCCTGGCGTCGGTCACGCCCAGGTCGGCGAGGAACGGCCGGCTCAGGTCGAGGAAGCGATGTTTCTCACGGTTATGCTCGGCCGATGGCGCCTCGCGCAGTTGCTGAGGCTTGCTCCTGAACAGCGAGCTTTTGTTCTTCTTGCTGTATTCCAACTGGGCTTCGTCGGTCAGCGACAGCAGGTGCGCGTTCTTGAACGAGCCCGGCAGCAACGCGGCAATCGCCGCCACGCCGTCGGCCAGCGCCAAGTTCTTGGTGATGTCGCGGGTCTTGTAGCGGTAGACGAAGGACAGGCACGGCTGCTCCTTGACGGTCACCGCCTTGATGATCAGCCGCTGCAACTCGGCTTCGTCGCCGACGTATTTGGCCAGCACCAGCTTGATAAAGGCGTTCTGCGCAAGGCTTGTGCTCAACAGTTCGATGAACTGGGCGTGATGATCCGGCGCGGGGCTGGCAGGTTGAGCGGTAACGGACATGAACAAAAACGCCTCGGGCAGGGAATGCCGGGCATTTTAGGGGGGATGGGGGTTCAGGGCACGGGGTTATTTGATCAACGGTACTGCCCCCTCCCACATTTGATCTCCGGTGCTGGATGTTCTATTCGAGTACGACCAGGCGATTTGGCAGTTCATTCCGGGCGTGTGTCACCGGTACATGCACCTTCAACAACTCGCCACACGCCTCGATACAGGCAATAAACCCAGCCAGCGTCTGCCCCTGTTTCACCTGCTGGGTAAACGCCTTGACGATGGCATCCCAACTGCTGTTATCCAGGCGCTTGGAGATACCTTCGTCCACCAGGATTTCCACATAACGCTCCGCTTCGCTGACAAAAATCAGCACCCCGGTGCTGCCCAGGGTGTGGTGCAGGTTCTGCTCCAGGAACTGCCGGCGCGCGAGGTTGGAGGCGCGCCAATGGCGTACCGAGCGCGGGATCAGGCGGGTGGTCACCTTGGGCAGGCGAAACAGCAGGCACAACACGATGAACGTCGCCCACTGCGCCAACAGCAAGGTGTACATGGTCAGGTAGCCCGACAGGTAATGCACCACGCCCGGTACCACCAAGGCGATCAGGCTGGCCCACAGCAGGGGGATGTAGGCGTAATCGTCGGCGCGGGCCGCCAGCACGGTGACCAGTTCGGCGTCGGTGGTTTTTTCGACCCGGGCAATCGCTTCGGCGACTTGGCGCTGCTCGTGTTCAGTCAGTAATGCCATGGTTGTAGTTGCTCTCTAGTTATTGTCATTACCAGCCGCCCGACGCGCCGCCGCCGCCGAAGCCACCACCGCCGCCTCGGAAACCGCCGCCACCTCCCCCGCCACCGCCGCCGCGTCCACTGCTGCCGAGGATCGCCAAAAAGATCGCGCCCACCGGCAGGCCCATGCGATTGCACAGCCACAACACGCCGATCAGCAGGATGAACAGGCCGATGGAAAAGCCGGGATTATCCTTGGCAAAGTTGGCATCCGCCACATGCGCCGGCACCGCCAGCGGTTCGCCGCCGACCACCTGCACCATCGCCGCCACGCCGTCGCTGATGCCCTGGCTGAAATTGCCGGCCTTGAACTTGGGCGCAATCACCTGGTTGATGATCACCCAGGCCTGCGCATCGGTGAGCACGCCTTCAAGGCCATAGCCAACTTCGATCCGCAACGTGCGCTCGTCACGGGCGACAATCAGCAACGCGCCGTTGTCCTTGCCCTTCTGGCCGATGCCCCACTGGCGACCCAACTGGTAACCGTAGTCCTCGATGGGCACGCCCTGCAGGTCGGGCACCGTGACCACCACGATCTGGTCGCCACGGGTCTGCTCCAGCGCCTGCAACTGCTGGGTGATGTGCTCGCGCGTGGCCGGGTCGATCATCTGGGCGGTGTCCACCACCCGCCCGCTCAACGCCGGGAACGTCAGCGCCGCCTGGGCCACCCCCACGCAGGCCAGCATCCATAGCGCCAGGCCTATCCGTAATAAACGCATCGACACCTCAGTGCAGCCTTATTTGAACTTCACTTGCGGCGCTTTATCGGCATCGGCACTGGTGGCTTCAAAGGTGGCGCGGATCGGCAGGTCGCTGTACATCACGCTGTGCCACAGGCGGCCAGGGAAGGTGCGGATCTCGGTGTTGTACGCCTGCACGGCCTGGATGAAATCGCGACGGGCCACGGCGATGCGGTTTTCGGTGCCCTCGAGCTGGGATTGCAGGGCCAGGAAGTTCTGGTTGGCCTTCAGGTCCGGGTAGCGCTCGGAGACCACCATCAAGCGGCTGAGGGCACCGCTCAAACCGTCCTGGGCCTGTTGGAACTGCTTGAGTTTTTCCGGGTTGTCCAGGGTGCTGGCATCCACCTGGATCGAGGTGGCCTTGGCCCGCGCCTCGATCACGGCGGTCAGGGTGTCCTGTTCATGGGCGGCGTAACCCTTGACCACTTCCACCAGGTTGGGGATCAGGTCGGCGCGGCGCTGGTACTGGTTCTGCACCTGGCCCCAGGCCGCCTTGGCCTGTTCGTCCAGGGTCGG
Source organism: Pseudomonas sp. NFX5 (assembly GCF_049132125.1). Taxonomy (NCBI): domain Bacteria; kingdom Pseudomonadati; phylum Pseudomonadota; class Gammaproteobacteria; order Pseudomonadales; family Pseudomonadaceae; genus Pseudomonas; species Pseudomonas sp. NFX5. Next base: position 84,684 of record NZ_JAFMZG010000031.1, on the reverse strand, counting down.
GATGTTATTGATGCCGCAGCCGCTCAATACTGTGCTGATCAATAGCAAAGCCGCGGCCTTGAGGCCCCAGCGGGAATGTTGTGCTGCTTGCATGGTGTTTCTCCTGCCCAAACTGGATGGAATATGACGACTAACCCTAAAAACCACACGCTTGGGGCATAATCCGCCACCACTGGAATGCATCGAGCCAATCAGCTACAAAGATGCCCAGCGCGATAAAGAGTTCAGAGTGTGCTGCATTTATCTGAACAACACCCGAACAACAATAGACGCTCCCCACATTTTGGCCGATCAGCCCAAGCGCTGTGCAGTGAGCCGAAAAAGGATATTCATGAAGAAGCTGTGTTTGCTCGGCCTTGTTGCCACGCTGGCCACCCACCCCGTCTGGGCAGAAACAAAGCCTGCTGCGCTTAAGGACAAGGACGCTTTCGTCAGCGACCTGCTCAAGCAGATGACCCTGGACGAAAAGATCGGCCAATTGCGCCTGATCAGCATCGGCCCGGAAATGCCCCGCGAGCTGATCCGCAAGGAAATCGCCGCCGGCCGCATCGGTGGCACGTTCAACTCCATCACCCGCCCGGAAAACCGTCCGATGCAGGACGCGGCCATGCGCAGCCGCTTGAAGATCCCGATGTTCTTCGCCTATGACGTGATCCACGGCCACCGCACGATCTTCCCGATCAGCCTGGCCCTGGCCTCCAGCTGGGACATGGACGCCATCGGCCGCTCCGGGCGTATCGCCGCCCAGGAAGCCGCCGCCGACAGCCTCGACATCACCTTTGCACCGATGGTCGATATCTCCCGCGACCCGCGCTGGGGTCGCACGTCCGAAGGCTTCGGTGAAGACACCTATCTGGTCTCACGGATTGCCGAAGTGATGGTCAAGGCCTTCCAGGGCGCCAGCCCCGCGAATGCCGACAGCATCATGGCCAGCGTCAAGCACTTCGCCCTCTACGGCGCAGTGGAAGGCGGACGTGACTACAACGTGGTCGACATGAGCCCGGTCAAGATGTACCAGGACTACCTGCCGCCGTACCACGCGGCGATCAAGGCCGGCTCCGGCGGCGTGATGGTGGCGCTGAACTCGATCAATGGCGTGCCCGCCACCGCCAACACCTGGCTGATGAACGACCTGCTGCGCAAGGACTGGGGCTTCAAGGGCCTGGCCGTCAGCGACCACGGCGCGATCTTCGAGCTGATCAAGCACGGCGTGGCCAAGGACGGGCGCGAAGCCGCCAAGCTGGCGATCAAGGCCGGCATCGACATGAGCATGAACGACTCGTTGTACGGCAAGGAATTGCCGGGGCTGCTCAAGTCCGGCGAGATCGAACAGAGCGACATCGACAACGCCGTGCGTGAAGTGCTCGGCGCCAAGTACGACATGGGCCTGTTCAAAGACCCGTACCTGCGCATCGGCAAGGCCGAGGATGACCCGGCCGACACCTACGCCGACAGCCGCCTGCACCGTACCGAGGCCCGTGATGTGGCGCGCCGCAGCCTGGTGCTGCTGAAGAACCAGAACGACGCCCTGCCGCTGAAAAAGTCCGCGACCATCGCGCTCGTGGGCCCACTGGCCAAGGCGCCGATCGACATGATGGGCAGTTGGGCGGCGGCCGGCAAGCCGGAGCAATCGGTCACGCTGCTTGACGGCATGAACGCGGTCATCGGCGAAAAAGGCAAGATCATCTACGCCCGTGGCGCCAACATCACCAACGACAAGGCGGTGGTCGACTACCTCAACTTCCTCAACTTCGATGCACCGGAAGTGGTGGATGACACCCGCCCGGCCGAGGTGATGATCGATGAAGCGGTCAAGGCCGCCAAGGATGCCGACGTGGTGGTCGCCGCCGTGGGTGAATCCCGTGGCATGTCCCACGAATCGTCGAGCCGCACCGACCTGAATATCCCGCAAAGCCAGCGCGACCTGATCAAGGCCCTGAAAGCCACCGGCAAACCGCTGGTGCTGGTACTGATGAACGGCCGCCCGCTGTCGATCCTGGAAGAGAAACAACAAGCCGACGCGATCCTGGAAACCTGGTTCGCCGGTACCGAAGGCGGCAACGCCATCGCCGACGTGCTGTTCGGTGACTACAACCCATCTGGCAAGCTGCCGATCACCTTCCCACGCTCCGTGGGGCAGATTCCGACCTACTACAACCACCTGACTATTGGCCGGCCATTCACCCCGGGCAAGCCGGGCAACTACACCTCACAGTACTTCGATGACACCACCGGGCCGCTGTTCCCGTTTGGCTATGGCCTGAGCTACACCACGTTCAGCCTGTCGGACATGGCGCTGTCGTCCACCACCCTGAACAAGACCGGCAAGCTCGACGCCAGCGTCACGGTGCAGAACACCGGCAAGGTCGATGGCGAAACCGTGGTGCAGTTGTATATCCAGGACGTGGCGGGTTCGATGATCCGTCCGATCAAGGAGCTGAAGAACTTCCAGAAGGTCATGCTCAAGGCTGGCGAAGAACGCACGCTGCACTTCACCATCACCGAGGACGACTTGAAGTTCTACAACACCCAGCTCAAGTTCGCCGCCGAACCGGGTGAGTTCAATGTGCAGATCGGGCTGGACTCCCAGGACGTACAGCAGCAGACCTTCGAACTGCTCTAACACCTGACACGGTCAAAAAATGTGGGAGCAAGCCCCCTCCCACATTTGACCTCAGTGTTCTTGCTAGCCGCGTCGATCCAGCAGGTTCACCACCAACCGATCAATCCACCCCCACACCCGCTGCTTCACCCGCCGCCACAACGGCCGCGCCTTCCACGCTTCCAGGCTGACCACCAGGCTCTGGGCAAAATCCGCGGTAAAGCTCGCCGCCACCGCCTGCGTCAGCCCGGGGTCCAACGCTTCCAGGTTGGCTTCCAGGTTGAAGCGCAGATTCCAGTGATCGAAGTTGCACGAGCCGATACTCACCCAATCGTCCACCAGCGCCATCTTCAGGTGCAAAAAGCACGGCTGGTATTCAAAGATCTGCACGCCTGCACGCAGCAAGCGCGGGTAATAACGGTGCCCGGCGTAGCGCACGGAGGGGTGGTCGGTGCGCGGGCCGGTGAGCAGCAAACGCACATCCACCCCACGCCCTGCGGCCCGACGCAATGCGCGGCGCACGCCCCAGGTGGGCAGGAAATACGGCGTGGCGAACCAGATACGTTGCTGGCTGCTGTTCAGCGCGCGGATCAGCGATTGCAGGATATCGCGGTGCTGTCGGGCGTCTGCATAGGCCACTCGGCCCAGGCCTGGCCCCGTCGCCGGCACCTTGGGCAAACGCGGCAAACCGAAATGGGTGGCGGGCTTCCACGCCCGGCGCGCGACATTGGCGTGCCATTGCCGTTCGAACAGCGCTTGCCAGTCCAGCACCAGCGGGCCGTGGACCTGCACCATCACCTCATGCCACTCGGCGGTGTCTTGCCCCGGCGTCCAGAACTCATCGGTGACGCCCGTGCCGCCGACCACGGCAGTTTCCTGGTCGATCAGCAACAGCTTGCGGTGGTCGCGATAAAGGTTGCGCATCCAGCGGCGCCAGCTCAGGCGATTGTAGAAACGCAGCTCCACACCGGCGTCGGTCAGGCGCTTACGCAGCCCCAGGGTAAACGCCAGGCTGCCGTAGTCATCAAACAGGCAGCGCACCCGCACGCCGCGCTCGGCGGCCAGCACCAGCGCCTGCACCATCGCTTCGGCGCAGGCGCCAGCCTCCACCAGATACAATTCCAACTCCACTTGCCGCTCGGCCCGGGCAATGCCCACCAGCATCTGCGGAAAAAATTGCGGGCCGTCGATCAACAACTCGAAACGGTTGGCGCTGCGCCACGGGAACACTGCGCCGCTCATGTCAGCGCGCCGTAAAGATCAGCACCGCACCCACCGGCACCGACAAACTGATCGACTTAAGCCCAGCCGCCTTGCGCAACGCCGCCACCCCCGGCGCCAGGTCGAAATCCTCCGCACGCAACACCACCGGTTCCAGGGTCACCACCTGGAAGCGTCGGTCATCCAGGCGCGTGGCCAACAACTCGGCGCTGTAGGTCTGGGTCTTGCCATGCAGGGTGACGCTCAAGGGCAAGCGCAGTTCCAGTTGCGCGCCAGGCGCCAGGTCATTGATGGGTTGCAGATTGATCTGTGCGCTGATCAGCGCCTCGGGGAAAGTCTTGATCTCGAACAGCTGGTTGCGCATGCGCTCGTCGCGCAGCGGGATGCCGCTGTTGACCGACTCCAGCTCTACTTCCAATTGCGCCGCGCCCTTGCTGTCGACCTTGCCGTGTAGCACCAGGAAGCGATGGACTTCAGCAATCTCGGTGTTTTTGGTGGTAACGAACGACAGGCGCGAGGACTCGTTGTCCAGGTACCAGTCGGCATGGGCGGGCACCGCGGCAGCGGCCAGCAGGGCGAAGGCCAGGGGTTTGATAACAGAAGCGTTGAACATTAAGGACTCGTGGGGCGAAAAACCTGCACGAACCTTAAGCGCAATGTCACGAACGGCGCAAATCCAATGTGGGGGGTGACTTGCGCTGTGTCAGGGATTCAGACGACAGCCCTGTCGATCCCCCAACCACCGCGCGCTGTGCGTACGCCCCAAGCCACTCGCCGTCACTTCACTGCGTTCCGGGTTATCGCTGAACCCACTGGTGGGCACGTACTGCTTCACATAACCCCGGCAATAGTCGGCTGGATTGTTCGCCACATAGCGGCACGAGCAGTACTCCTTGGCGGTATACGCCGCGATGATATCGGGGAAGGCTTGCAGGTTGACGCGCTCGTGCCAAACCCAGCCTGACAGGGCGAGCAACAGCACCAGAAAAAGGCTGGTAAACGGCCGACGACGCATCATGGTTGCACCGCCGCAAGCACGCGCTTGAGCAGTTCGTTGTGGCGGTAGCTGCCGTCGCGATCATCGCCATAGCGCACGATCACCAGGTGTTCGTCGGGCATCACGTACAGCGCCTGGCCCCAATGACCGAGGGCGGCGAAGGTGTCGGCGGGGGCGTCGGGCCAGGGTCTCGAGGCGCCTTGGTTGAGCCACCATTGGCCACCGGGGACGGCTTCGTCCTGGCCGGCGGTGTATTTGTCGAAGGGTTGGCGGTTGAACGCCACCCAGTCCCTGGGCAGCAATTGTTGATCCCCCCAGCGCCCGTCGCGGGCCATCAGCAGGCCGACACGCGCCAGGTCACGCGCGGTGAGGAACGCATAGGACGAGGCGACAAAGGTTTCGTCGGCATCGGTTTCCCAGGTGGCGTTATGAATGCCCAGCGGCTTGAACAGCGCGTCCCAGGGGTAACTCATGTACGCCTTGTGGCCGAGCATGCCCTTGAGCGCGGCGGACAGGATATTGCTGTCGCCGCTGGAATAACGAAAGGCCTGGCCCGGTGCGCTGAAGGACTCAGTGCTGGCGGCGAACTCGGCCATATCGGCGCGACCACGGGTGTAAAGCATCGCCACCACCGAGGACTTCAGCGGCGCGTATTCATACTCTTCCTGCCAGTCCAGGCCCGAGGCCCAGTGCAGCAGGTCGGCCATGGTCACCTTGGGGTGTTGTTTCATCGGCGGGTAAAAGCGTGCCGCAGGGTCGGTCAGTTTGAAACGGTTTTCGCCGTAGGCCACGCCGAGCACCGTGGCCATCAGGCTTTTGCTGATGGACCAGGTCAAGTGTGGCGTGCTGGCCGTGGTCGGTGCGGCGTAGCGTTCATAGATGACCACACCGTCGCGGATCACCAGCAGCGCGTCGGTGCGAATGCCTTGGCGGGCAGTGTCGTCACGGGGCGGGAATGCATAGGCGTCAAGGGCTTCGACGGCGGGTCCTGCGAGCGGCGTGCCCTTGGCCCAGTCCTTGTCGGGCCAGGTTTCAGCGCAGGCGGTAACGGTGACGAACAGCAGGGAAACGCACAGCAGGCCTCTGACCATGGACACACACTCAAGGGAGCATTCAAGCCCGCGAGCCTAGCCGAGGGCAATGACAGATTTGCTACAGAGGCCCTGTCATCCAAGCGTCACCATAACTTCATGGAGATGACACCGGGGCTACATAGCCTGACTTTGGACAACAAAGTCGACCGGCCGAAACGTGGCTGGCACTCGGAGATTCGCCATGACTCAGATCGCCCGCATCAGCGACACCGGCAATGAACGCCGTCTGCAAGCCGAACGCCTGGTTGGCGCCAAGGCTTTGCAGGAAGCCCAGGCCCTGCGTTTCAACGTCTTCAGCGGCGAGTTCAACGCCAAGCTCAAAGGCGCGGAACACGGCCTGGACATGGATGACTATGATGTTCACTGCAGCCACATCGGCGTGCGGGACTTGAACAGCGGTCGACTCGTCGCCACCACCCGTTTGCTCGACCACCAGGCCGCCAGCACCCTGGGCCGGTTCTACAGCGAAGAAGAATTCAGCCTGCATGGCCTGCTGCATCTGCAGGGCCCGATCCTGGAAATCGGCCGCACCTGCGTCGACCCGGCCTACCGCAACGGCGGCACCATCGCCGTGTTGTGGGGCGAGTTGGCCGAAGTGCTCAACCAGGGCGGCTACAGCTACCTGATGGGCTGCGCGAGCATCCCGATGCACGACGGTGGCATCCAGGCCCACGCGATCATGCAGCGCCTGCGCGAACGTTACCTGTGCAACGAACACCTGCGCGCCGAACCGAAAAAACCGCTGCCGGCGCTGGACCTGCCGACCAACGTGATCGCCGAGATGCCGCCGCTGCTCAAGGCCTACATGCGCCTGGGTGCGAAGATCTGCGGCGAGCCGTGCTGGGATGAAGATTTCCAGGTCGCCGACGTGTTCATCCTGCTTAAGCGCGATGAGCTATGCCCGCGCTATGCGCGCCACTTCAAGGCGGCCATGTGATGAGCCGCCTGCGCGTGTACGGGCGCATTGCCCGGGTGCTGGTGGTAGTGGCGCTGGGCTTGAGCATGGCCAGCGTGTTTGGCGTGTTCGAACGCTTGGGCGTGGCCAATTCGATGGTGCGTCGCCAACGCTGGTCGCGGTTCTTCATGGCGCGGTTGACCAACGCCCTGCCCTTTCGCGTGACAGTGCACGGCGAGTTGCCGACGCAGCCAATGCTGTGGGTGAGCAACCACGTGTCCTGGACCGATATTCCGTTGCTGGGCGCAGTGGCGCCGATGTCGTTTTTGTCCAAGGCCGAAGTGCGCACCTGGCCGGTGGCCGGCTGGTTGGCGGCGAAGGCCGGTAGCTTGTTTATCCGTCGCGGTTCGGGTGACAGCCAGTTGATCCGCAAGCAGATGACCCGCCATCTGGAACAACAGCACCCGCTGCTGATGTTCCCCGAAGGCACCACCACCGACGGCCGCAGCCTGCGCACCTTCCACGGGCGCTTGCTGGCCAGTGCGATTGATGCGGATGTGTCGCTGCAACCGGTGGCCATCCGTTATCTGCGGGATGGGCAGATCGACCCGCTGGCACCGTTCATTGGCGATGACGATTTGCTCTCGCACCTGATGCGCCTGTTCGGCAATGACCAGGGCGATGTGGAAATCCACGTGCTCAAACCGATTGCCTGCGCCGGGCAGGAACGTGCGGCGCTGGCGTTCCAGGCGCAGCAGGCGGTGCAGAAGGCGTTGTTTGGGCCGGTGCCGGAGGCTGAACAAGTAGCGGCGCGACCAGCCTTTGCCGCGTGATATGAGCTAGACACTGCTCCAAATGTGGGAGGGGGCTTGCCCCCTCCCACATTTAGTTCTGCGTTGTCAGTTGGAATTGGGCAAATTTCTGCAACTCGGGGTAGAAGATCCGGAAGTCTTCACTCAACGGCTCATACAACTCACGCAATTCCTGCATCGCAAACCCTAATTCCTGAGGTTGTGTGAGCCGCCGCGAAATCCCGCGCAACACCGGCTCCATCACCGCAAACTCGCGGTACGACCCCAACCAGTCATCCGCCGCCATATACGGCGCTATCTGCGCCAGCCGCCCCGGCAACTGCGGTTCGGCCGCCAGCACGCGGTACACCTGCGAGGTGAAGTGCTCCAGGGGCTGGTCGGCGTACAGCGCCCAATCCCGCGCCAGGCAGTGATCGAAGAACACATCAAGGACAATCCCGGCATAGCGCCGGCGGGTCAGGCTGAAGCGCGACAACGCCTCGCCCACCAACGGGTGGCTGTCGGTGAAGCGGTCGATCGAGCGATGCAACTGGATCGCCGCTTCGATTGGCGGGCTGAACTGGCCTTGCAGGCGGCCTTTGACAAAGTCGCCATACAGGCTGCCCAGCAGTTGCGCAGGAAATTGGCCGCCCAGGTGCAGATGTGCGAGATAATTCATGCCGCGCAGTCTAGCACTGGCGCCAACGTATCGTTATAACCCGATATACCGATTCAGCCTGAGCTCAGAGCAAATTCATATTGGTATATCGGGATATAACGATTTAAAGTTCGCCTCATCGCGATATAACGCTTTACGACACCGAGCACCTGCCATGTCCATCGACCTCGACGAAATAATAAAAGCCCTGGCGCACCCAGTACGACGAGACATCCTCACCTGGCTGAAAGACCCGAAAGTGCAGTTCCCCGAGCAAGTGCACAACCACGAATACGGCATCTGTGCCGGGCAGATCGACCAGCGCTGCGGCTTGTCCCAGTCGACCGTGTCGGCCCACCTGGCCACCTTGCAACGGGCGGGATTGATCAGCAGCCAGAAGGCCGGGCAGTGGCACTTTTTCAAGCGCAATGAGGAAGTGATCCAAGCCTTCCTCGCGGCGCTTACCACTGAACTCAGCGCTGAAATCAGCGCGACGTTGTAACAAGGAAACGATAATGCCCCTCTCGCTACTCATCCTGGCCCTGAGCGCCTTCGCCATCGGCACTACCGAGTTCGTGATCATGGGCCTGCTGCCTGATGTGGCGGCGGACCTCGGCGTGTCGATTCCCGGCGCCGGCTGGCTGGTCACCGGCTATGCCCTGGGCGTGGCCATTGGTGCGCCATTTATGGCACTGGCCACCGCCAGGTTGCCCCGCAAGGCGGCCCTGGTAGCGTTGATGGGCATCTTCATTATCGGCAACCTGCTCTGCGCCCTGGCCAGTGACTACAACGTGCTGATGGTTGCCCGTGTGATCACCGCGCTATGCCACGGTGCGTTCTTCGGCATCGGTTCGGTGGTCGCCGCCAACCTGGTGCCGGCCAACAAGCGCGCTTCGGCCGTGGCCCTGATGTTCACCGGCTTGACCCTGGCCAACGTGCTTGGTGTGCCACTGGGCACCGCGCTGGGCCAGGAAGCCGGCTGGCGCTCGACCTTCTGGGCAGTGACGGTGATTGGCGTAGTGGCGTTGATCGGCCTAATCCGCTTCCTGCCGGCCAAGCGTGACGAAGAAAAACTCGACATGCGCGCCGAACTGGCCGCCCTCAAGGGTGCCGGCATCTGGTTGTCGCTGAGCATGACCGCGCTGTTCGCCGCATCCATGTTCACCCTCTTCACCTATGTTGCGCCGCTGCTCGGCGATGTCACCGGCGTGTCGCCCAAAGGCGTGACCTGGACCCTGCTGCTGATCGGCCTGGGCCTCACCGTGGGCAATATCATCGGCGGCAAGCTGGCGGACAAACGCCTGGCAGCCACCCTGATCGGCGTGTTTATCAGTATGGCGGTGGTGTCCACCGCGCTGACCTGGACCAGCGTCGCCGTGATCCCGACCGAGATCACCCTGTTCCTCTGGGCCACCGCTTCATTTGCCGCCGTACCTGCGCTGCAGATCAACGTGGTGACCTTCGGCAAGGCCGCACCGAACCTGGTGTCCACCCTGAACATCGGCGCCTTCAACATCGGCAATGCCCTCGGCGCCTGGGTGGGCGGCAGCGTGATTGCCCACGGTTTCGGCCTGAGCAGCGTGCCTCTGGCGGCAGCGGCCCTGGCGATCCTGGCGCTGCTGGTGACCCTGATTACTTTCCGTCAGGGCGGCGATGCCGACCTGGCCCCTGCGACCCACTGATCAACTTCAAAGAGAAGGGTGTTTTCCCATGACGACTATTTTCGATCCGATCAAACTGGGCGACCTGGAGCTGTCGAACCGCATCATCATGGCGCCGCTGACCCGCTGCCGCGCCGATGCCGGCCGCGTACCCAACGCGCTGATGGCCGAGTACTACGTGCAACGTGCTTCCGCCGGGCTGATCCTCAGCGAAGCCACTTCGGTGACACCGCTGGGCGTGGGCTACCCGGACACGCCGGGCATCTGGTCCAACGACCAGGTGCGCGGCTGGGCCAATATCACCAAGGCCGTGCATGGCGCAGGGGGCAAGATCTTCCTGCAACTGTGGCACGTCGGCCGCATTTCCCACGCGTCCTACCTGAACGGCGAAACCCCAGTGGCGCCGAGCGCGATCCAGGCTAAAGGTCACGTCAGCCTGGTGCGCCCATTGGCCGACTACCCGACGCCGCGTGCCCTGGAAACCGCTGAAATCGCCGACATCGTCGACGCTTACCGCACCGGCGCCGAGAACGCCAAGGCCGCAGGCTTTGATGGCGTGGAGATCCACGGCGCCAACGGCTACCTGCTCGACCAGTTCCTGCAAAGCAGCACCAATAAGCGCACCGATAACTATGGTGGCTCCCTGGAAAACCGTGCACGCCTGCTGTTGGAAGTGACCGATGCGGCCATCGAGGTCTGGGGCCCTGGCCGTGTGGGTGTGCATTTGGCACCGCGCGCCGATGCCCACGACATGGGCGACGACAACCTGAAGGAGACCTTCACCTACGTCGCCAGCGAGCTGGGCAAGCGTGGTATCGCCTTCATCTGCTCCCGTGAAAAGGCAGGTGCGGACAGCCTCGGTCCTCAATTGAAAAAGGCCTTTGGCGGCGTGTACATCGCCAACGAACGTTTCACCAAGGACAGCGCCAATGCCTGGCTGGCCGAAGGCAAAGCGGACGCCGTGGCCTGGGGTGTGCCGTTCATTGCCAACCCGGACCTGCCAGCACGCCTGAAAGCCGATGCGCCGTTGAACGAAGCGCATCCGGAAACCTTCTACGGCCAGGGCCCGGTGGGCTACATCGATTACCCGACGCTGCCACTGTAATCACCCGACACGCGAAACCAAATGTGGGAGGGGGCTTGCCCCCGATGGCGATGCCTCAGTCACTGTATGTGTTGACTGAACCACTGCCATCGGGGGCAAGCCCCCTCCCACATTGTTGCCCTGGGAAACACTCCTTAACAGCCTTGCAACAAAATCCCTACAAAATACTTAGGCGGCTATGTATCAACCGCCCGCCAGCCCGTATATAAAGTCACCCCACCTATCAGGCAGAAGGACGATTGACGGTCCTTAGGCTTTACTGTTGACACAACCTGATGCAATTACGCATTTTGTCTCAATTGCGCAGGCTGGGGCTCAGGCGCAGCATATCGAGCCCTGCATCCACCCAGCGTTCGGCCTCCTGATGTAGCTGGAAGCTGTCGGGTACCAGCAGCCACTGGCCAATCAGCCCGTTGATGTAGGCATGGATGCACACTGCGCCACGGGTGGTGTCGAGGTTTTCCGGAAGTTGCCCGCGATGGACCGCGTTACGCAGTGTCAGGCCGATGCGCAGGTTGCATTCCAGGCTGTGGGTCTGGCGCTGACGGCGCATGTCGCACATTTCATCGGTGAATTCGCACTTATGAAACAAAATCTCATTGATGCGCCGGGTTTTCGGGTCCAGGGCCACCTGATGAAACAAATGAATCAGCAGCTTGCGCATGCACCCCAACGGATCGACTTCGTCCTCGCTTTCACTGGCCCTGGCCAATTCGTCCAGTGGCTCATGCAGCGTGTCCAGCAGGGCCTGCAACAGATCGGATTTATTACTGAAGTGCCAATAAATGGCGCCCCGCGTGACACCGGCCAGCGCAGCGATATCCGCCAGCGTAGTCCGTGCAACGCCGCGTTCATAAAAGGCTTGCTCGGCGGCTTCGAGAATTTGGCTGCGCGTTTCCTGAGCTTCCTCTTTAGTGCGACGAACCATGGCAGTACAACCTCAATCAGGACACATAAGACTATCGCTAACGCAGTGTTAATAGACGTTAACGATCATCCGAATATTTGTGGGACGACACCGTCATGGGCGCCGAACGTAGTGGAATCGAGGCTTTTGGCTTGCTTTGTCAACAATCCGCGCAGCCTGTCAAGAGTTTACAAACAACCATGAACGTAAGTATATTGCGTAGCAAGCTACTTATCTACTCACAGCGTGTTTTTTACCCTTCCACACTTCTTGTGCGCACCCTGCGCGCCTGACCCGAGGATCTTCATGCAACTTAAGCCAGCTGTTACCGCTCTGGTCACTGCCGTCGCCCTGGCATCGCTGCTCAGCGGATGTAAAAAGGAAGAAGCGGCTCCGCCCGCTCAAGTCCCTCAGGTCGGCGTGGTCACCATTCAACCGCAAGCCTATACCCTGACGTCCGAGCTGCCAGGCCGCACCACCGCCTACCGCATCGCGGAAGTTCGCCCACAGGTCAACGGCATCATCCTCAAGCGCCTGTTCAAGGAAGGCGCGGATGTGAAGGAAGGCCAGCAGCTCTATCAGATCGATCCGTCGGTCTATGAAGCCACGCTGAAAAGCGCACAAGCCAGCCTGACCCAGACCAAGTCCATCTCCGACCGCTACAAGCAGTTGGTCGATGAGCAAGCCGTCAGCCGCCAGGAATACGACACCGCCGTGGCCAACCGCATGACTGCGGAAGCAAACGTGCAAACCGCCCAGATCAACGTGCGCTACACCAAGGTGTTCGCGCCGATCTCCGGGCGTATCGGTCGTTCTTCGGTGACCGAAGGCGCGCTGGTCAGCAATGGCCAGACCGATGCCATGGCGGTAATCCAGCAACTGGACCCGATCTACGTCGACGTCACGCAGTCTTCGGCTGAAATGCTGAAACTGCGCCGCGACCTGGAAAGCGGCCAACTGGAAAAAGCCGGCGCCAACGCCGCCAAGGTCAAGCTGACCCTGGAAGACGGCAGCGACTACGGCCATGACGGCAAACTGGAATTCTCCGAAGTCTCGGTCGACCAGACCACCGGCTCCGTGACCCTGCGCGCGGTGTTCCCCAACCCTGACCACACCCTGCTGCCGGGCATGTTTGTGCACGCCCAGCTGCAAGCCGGTGTGAACAGCAAGGCGATCCTCGCGCCACAGCAAGGCGTGACCCGCGACCTCAAGGGCATCCCGACGGCGCTGGTGGTCAACGCCGACAACAAGGTCGAGCAGCGTGTACTGGTGGCCAACCGCACCGCCGGCGCCTATTGGCTGGTGGAGAAAGGCCTGAACGCCGGTGACCGCGTGATCACCGAAGGCCTGCAGTACGTCAAGCCGGGTGTGGAGGTCAAGGTCAAGGAGGCTGACAACGCCAAGCCCGCCGGTTCCGCCGCTGCTCCTGCTGCCGCGCCTGGCCAGGGGGAGTAATCCATGTCGAAATTTTTTATCGACCGTCCCATTTTCGCCTGGGTAATTGCCCTGGTGATCATGCTGGTCGGGGCACTGTCGATCCTGAAGTTGCCCATCAACCAATACCCGGCCATCGCGCCAACCGCCATCGACATCCAGGTAACCTACCCAGGCGCGTCCGCACAAACCGTGCAGGACACCGTGGTGCAGGTCATCGAGCAGCAGCTCAACGGTATCGACAACCTGCGTTATGTGGCCTCGGACAGTAACTCCGACGGCAGCATGACCATCACCGCGACGTTCAACCAGGGTACCAACCCGGACATCGCCCAGGTGCAGGTGCAGAACAAGCTGAACCTGGCGACCCCATTGCTGCCGCAGGAAGTGCAGCAACAGGGTATCCGCGTAACCAAGTCGGTGAAGAACTTCCTGATGGTGATCGGCCTGGTGTCGGAAGACGGCAGCATGACCAAGGATGACTTGTCCAACTACATCGTTTCCAACATCCAGGACCCGATTTCCCGGACCGCAGGTGTGGGTGACTTCCAGGTGTTCGGTTCGCAGTACGCCATGCGTATCTGGCTGGACCCGGCCAAGCTGAACAACTTCCAGCTCACGCCGGTGGATGTCAGCACGGCCATCTCGGCACAGAACGTCCAGGTGGCCACCGGTCAATTGGGCGGCCTGCCTGCCCTGCCCGGCAACCAGCTGAACGCCACCATCATCGGCAAGACCCGCCTGCAGACGGCTGAGCAGTTCGGCAATATCCTCATGAAGGTCAATGCCGACGGTTCCCAGGTTCGCCTGCGTGACGTGGCGCGTATCGAACTCGGCGGCCAGAACTACAGCATCAGCGCGCAGTTCAACGGCAACCCGGCTTCCGGTATGGCGATCAAGCTCGCGTCGGGCGCCAACGCCCTGGACACCGCCAAGGCCATCCGTGCCACCGTGGCGTCCCTGGAACCGTTCTTCCCGCCTGGCATGAAGGCGGTGGTGCCGTATGACACCACCCCGGTCGTGACCGAATCGATCTCCGGTGTAGTGCACACCCTGATCGAAGCGATCGTGCTGGTGTTCCTGGTGATGTTCCTGTTCCTGCAGAACTTCCGCGCCACCATCATCACCACCATGACCGTACCGGTGGTATTGCTGGGTACCTTCGGGATCCTCGCGGCGTTCGGTTTCACCATCAACACATTGACCATGTTCGGCATGATCCTCGCCATCGGCCTGCTGGTGGACGACGCCATCGTCGTGGTGGAAAACGTCGAGCGGGTAATGGCCGAGGAGCATTTGTCGCCGAAAGAGGCGACGGTCAAGTCCATGGGCCAGATCCAGGGCGCCCTGGTGGGTATTGCCCTGGTACTGTCGGCGGTACTGTTGCCGATGGCATTCTTCGGCGGCTCCACCGGTGTGATCTACAAACAGTTCTCCATCACCATCGTTTCGGCCATGGCGTTGTCGGTACTGGTTGCCCTGATCTTCACCCCGGCCCTGTGCGCCACCATGCTCAAGCCGATCGACCCGGAAAAACACGGCCAACCCAAGCGTGGTTTCTTCGGCTGGTTCAACCGCACCTTCGACCGTGGCGTACTGAGCTACGAGCGCGGCGTGGGTAACATGATCAAGCACAAGATCCCGGCGTTCCTGGTGTACGCCCTGATCATCGCCGGCATGATCTGGCTGTTCATGCGCATCCCGGCTGCGTTCCTGCCCGATGAAGACCAGGGCGTGATCTTTGCCCAGGTGCAGACCCCGGTAGGCTCGTCGGCTGAACGCACGCAAAAAGTCATCGACGACATGCGCGCCTACCTGCTCAATGACAAGGAAGGCGAGCCGGGCGAAGGCAAAGGCGTGAAATCGGTGTTTACCGTGAACGGCTTCAACTTCGCCGGTCGTGGCCAGAGTTCGGGCCTGGCCTTCGTGATGCTCAAGCCGTGGGATGAGCGCGACTCGTCCACCTCGGTGTTCGAGATTGCCAAGCGTGCCCAGGGTTACTTCATGCAGACCTTCCAGGACGCCATGGTGTTTGCCATTGTGCCGCCGTCTGTACTGGAACTCGGTAACGCCACCGGTTTCGACGTGTTCCTGCAAGACCAGGGCGGTGTCGGCCATGAAAAGCTGATGGCGGCGCGTAACCAGTTCCTGGGCATGGCTGCCCAGAGCAAGATCCTGGCCGGTGTGCGCCCCAACGGCGTGAACGATGAGCCGCAATACGAGCTCACCGTCGACGACGAGAAGGCCAGTGCCCAGGGCATCACGCTGTCCAACATCAACCAGACCCTGGCGATTGCCTTGGGTGGCAGCTACGTCAACGACTTCATCGACCGTGGTCGGGTGAAGAAGGTTTACGTGCAAGGTGAAGCCGCCAGCCGGATGTCCCCGGAAGACCTGAACAAATGGTACGTGCGCAGCGACTCCGGGAAGATGGTGCCGTTGTCGGCCATCGCCTCGGGCAAGTGGATCTACGGCTCGCCGAAGCTCTCGCGTTATAACGGTGTAGCGGCGATGGAAATCCTCGGTACCCCGGCACCGGGCTACAGTACCGGTGACGCCATGGCCGAAGTCGAACGCATCGCCAAGCAACTGCCGGCGGGCGTGGGCTACGCCTGGACGGGCCTGTCGTATGAAGAACGCCTGTCCGGCTCCCAGGCGCCGGCACTGTATGCGCTGTCGCTGCTGGTGGTGTTCCTGTGCCTCGCGGCGCTGTACGAAAGCTGGTCGATCCCGATCGCAGTGATCCTGGTGGTTCCACTGGGCGTGGTGGGTGCGTTGATCGCCACCAGCATGCGCGGCTTGTCCAACGACGTGTTCTTCCAGGTGGGCTTGCTGGTGACGGTGGGCCTGGCGGCGAAGAACGCCATCCTGATCGTGGAGTTCGCCAAGGAACTCCACGAGCAAGGCAAAGGCATCGTCGAGGCGGCCATCGAGGCCTCGCGGATGCGCCTGCGGCCGATCATCATGACCTCCATGGCGTTCGTCCTCGGCGTGTTGCCGCTGGCGATCTCCTCGGGTGCCGGCTCAGGCAGCCAGCACGCAATCGGTACCGGTGTCATTGGCGGTATGATCACGGCCACGGTGCTGGCGATCTTCTGGGTCCCCCTGTTCTTCGCGAGCGTGTCCGCCATGGGCGAACGTAACAAGACTGAACCTAAGCAAACTCCTCAAGAGGCTGGCCAATGAGCAAGTCGCTACTTTCCTTAGCCGTCACCGCATTCGTGCTCAGTGGCTGCTCGCTGATCCCTGACTACCAGCGCCCTGAAGCGCCGGTGGCAGCTCAGTTCCCACAGGGGCCGGCGTATTCGTCGGCCCAGGCGCCGGGCCAGGCCGCTGCCGAGCAGGGCTGGAAGCAGTTTTTCCATGACCCTGCCCTGCAACAGCTGATCCAGACCGCGCTGGTGAACAACCGTGACCTGCGTGTCGCGGCGCTGAACATCGACGCGTATGCGGCGCAGTACCAGATCCAGCGTGCCGACCTGTTCCCGGCCGTATCGGCCACGGGCAGCGGCAGCCGTTCGCGCACCCCGGCCAAGCTGTCGCAGACCGGCGAATCGACCATCACCAGCCAGTACTCGGCCGGCCTCGGGATCAGTTCTTATGAGCTGGACCTGTTCGGTCGTGTGCGCAGCCTGAGTGAAGAAGCGCTGCAAAAGTACTTCGCCACTGAAGAAGCACGGCGCAGCACCCAGATCAGCCTGGTGGCCAGCGTGGCGAATGCCTACCTGACCTGGCAGGCCGACAAGGAACTGCTCAAGCTGACCCAGGACACCCTCGGCGCGTACGAGCAGAGCTTCAAACTGACCTCGCGCAGCAATGAAGTCGGTGTGGCGTCGGCCCTCGACCTCAGCCAGGCACGCACCTCGGTGGAAAATGCCCGCGTAGCGCTGGCACGCTACACCCGCCAGGTGGCCCAGGACGAAAACAACCTGACCCTGCTGCTGGGCACCGGCCTGCCGGCGAATATCGCCAGCAAGCCGCTGTCGGATGACCTGCTCAGCGACGTACCGGCCGGCTTGCCCTCCGACCTGCTGCAACGTCGTCCCGACATCGTGCAGGCCGAGTACAACCTCAAGGCCGCCAACGCCAACATCGGTGCGGCCCGTGCAGCGTTCTTCCCGAGCATCAGCCTGACCGCCAGCGCCGGTACCGCCAGCCCTACCCTGGGCGGCCTGTTCAAAGGCGGTTCGGGCACCTGGTCGTTCGCCCCGCAGATCAACATCCCGATCTTCAACGCCGGCAGCCTGCGCGCCAGCCTGGACTATTCGAAGATCCAGAAAGAGATCAACGTGGCGAACTACGAGAAGGCGATCCAGACCGGCTTCCAGGAAGTCTCCGACGGCCTCGCCGCGCGTGAGACCTACAAGCAGCAGTTGGAGGCCCAGCGTGGCTTCGTCGCGGCCAACCAGGATTACTACCGCCTGGCCGAGCGTCGCTACCGCATCGGTGTCGACAGCAACCTGACCTTCCTCGACGCCCAGCGCCAACTGTTCAGTGCCCAGCAATCGCTGATCACCGACCGCCTGGCGCAGCTGACCAGCGAGGTCAACCTGTACAAGGCCCTCGGTGGTGGCTGGAACGAGCAGACCGCGAAGAACGAGCCGTTGAAAGAAGAAGCACCGGCGTTGAAGTTGTTCTGATAGCGCCGCAATAAACAAAAACCGCCTCCCTTATCAGGAGGCGGTTTTTTATGGCCCGCGATATTTTACAGGCTGGGTGCCAAGGTTAAGTTCTCAATTCACTGACTTGAACCTGGAACACAGAACTCGAAATATCATACTGGGTGTTTTGACCGTCCGAGCCACGAGCAGTGATTGAGAAATTAAACTCACCGATAAACCAGAACCCTTCGTCTGGATGATCAGTGCGCCTTACGCGGAATGTACCCGTCGGATCAGAAAACCCGTATGAGAATTCAGGCCGCATAATAAAAAGCGTATCAACACTATTTGGCGGCCCCCCAGGCCCTGTGATCGGGTAATCAGTAAAGGTTTTCAGCTCTCTCCCTGCGAACTCGAGGACCGCACGATCACCTCCATCACGGGGCAAGCACTGAATAAAATAACTCGAGTCTGAGTAGATCACGAAAAATACATTACCCAGGTCGATGGGGTCATAACTGCCATTGACACTGGCGTTGATCTCACAAAGAACTGGAACCTTCGCTTGCACTCGGTGCTTGGGTACAAACTTACCCGTTGCGCCGTGGTTTGCTAACGCGCAGGTGATTTGAAGGGCATGGCAGACAACTTCCATATCGCCCTTGCCATCTGGCTTGAAGTAGATGGAAAACTGCATGCTCAGCGCTATACGGCCGTCCTTGTATTCAAGAAGGTCAACCGTCAGGGCCCCCGAATATTCGTCCGGGAAATACTCGATGCGGTTTCCCAAGGCAAAAGCCGCCCTGATTCCAGGGTCCTCCGGCCGGATCGGATAGGTCTGGCCTGCTTTCAGCCCTTCAGCCTTAAGGGTCAGTTCATTTTTCGAACCGGGATTGTCTTCAAACCCTAAACAAATGGAAAACTGAGCACCCTCGATATAGATCAACTCGAATGTGTCGAATGTAATCGGGGTCTTCTTGTTACTCCCAAAGATCAGGTCCGCGTTGAACGTATTCGACGACGTTAACAACTCACCTATGTCTGTTCCAAAGCTCATGAGCACTTCTCCCTTGAGCACCAGAAAAATACTGCCACCGCCTTGAACATAGGCGTTCAAAAACGGGCCATCTACTGTCAACCCTGACAGTAGACGCAGAAGCGGTTAAACATAAGGCTGACAGGTTGGCCAAGCGCTTTGTGGCGAGCGGGCTTGCCCCGCTCGTCACAAAGCGCTCCCGCCTTGCTTTGCGCTCAACCTTTCAGGTTAAAATCTGTCACAGATTCTTACAGACCACAGAGGGAGCTTGTCGTAATGATCGTAGGAATCGACCTGGGGACCACCAACAGTCTCGCAGCCGTCTGGCGCGGCGATGCCGCCGAAATGGTGCCCAATGCCCTGGGCCAGTTGCTGACCCCCAGCGTGGTCGGGCTGGATGACCAAGGCCGTGTCCTGGTGGGCCAGGCCGCCAAGGAGCGCCTGCACACCCACCCGCACCTGACGACTTCGCTGTTCAAGCGCTACATGGGCAGCGCCACCGAGGTGCGCCTGGGCGACCGCTCGTTCCGCCCCGAAGAACTCTCGGCGCTGGTACTCAAAAGCCTCAAGGAAGACATCGAGCGCACCTACGGCCAAACCGTTACCGACGCGGTGATCAGCGTGCCCGCCTATTTCAGCGACGGCCAACGCAAGGCCACACGCATCGCCGGTGAACTGGCGGGGCTCAGCGTTGAGAAACTGATCAACGAACCGACCGCCGCCGCCTTGGCCTACGGCCTGCACCAGCGTGATAAAGAAACCTCGTTCCTGGTCTTCGACCTTGGCGGCGGCACCTTCGACGTGTCGATCATCGAGCTGTTCGACGGGGTGATGGAAGTACGCGCCAGCGCCGGCGACAACTTTCTCGGCGGCGAAGACTTCGACACCCTGTTGCTCGAACACTTTGTCGACAGCCAACGCAACGCCACGGGTTTCCCGCCCACCAGCACGGTGCTGCAAGCCCTGCGCCGCGAAGCCGAGCGCGTACGCAAAGCCTTGGGCCAGGACGACAGCGCCGAGTTCGCCCTGCGCGTCGACGGCCAGCAATGGACAAAAACCATCACCCAACAGGAACTGGCCAAGCTCTACACGCCGCTGCTGGAACGCCTGCGCGCGCCGATCGAACGCGCCCTGCGCGATGCGCGGATTCGGGTCGGCGACCTGGATGAAATCCTGCTGGTGGGCGGCACCACGCGCATGCCGCTGGTGCGCAAACTCGCCGCCGGCCTGTTCGGGCGCTTCCCTTCCATCAGCCTCGACCCCGACCAAGTGGTCGCCCATGGTGCGGCGATCCAGGCCGCCCTCAAGGCCCGTTCCGCCGCCCTCGAAGAAGTGGTGCTGACCGATGTCTGCCCCTACACCCTGGGCATCGAAACCTCCAACCAGTACGGCGGCCATATCGAAAGCGGCCATTACCTGCCGTTGATCGAACGCAACAGCAGCGTGCCGGTCAGCCGGGTCAAAAGCGTGGTCACCCTGCACGATGACCAGGCCCACGTACTGCTGAAGATTTATCAGGGCGAAAGCCGCCTGGTCAAAGACAACATCGAGCTGGGCCAACTGGATATTCCGGTGCCCAAGCGCAAGGCCGGTGAAGTCTCCCTGGACGTGCGTTTCACCTACGACAACAACGGCCTGCTGGAAGCCCAGGTGAATATCCCGCTGACCGGCGAGCAGCATTCGCTGGTGATCGAGAACAACCCCGGCGTGCTCAACCCGCAGGAGATCCAGCAACGCCTGCAAGCCCTGGCGCAATTGAAGGTCCACCCCCGCGACCAGCAGGTCAACACCGTGCTCGTCGCCCGCCTCGAACGGCTCTACCAGGAAAACCTCGGCGAGCTGCGCGAACAGCTCGGGCATTGGGCGGCGCAGTTCCAGCAGGTACTCGACACCCAGGACGAACGCCGCATCCGCGAAGCGCGCAGCGAACTGAGCCGTCAACTTGAGCAACTCGACAACGGGTTCTGGCGCTGAGGGCACACCGATGGATTGCTGGACCGTACTGCAACTGCCGGAGGACGCCGACGAGCGCAGCATCAAGCGCAGCTATGCGCGCTTGCTCAAAGGCTGCCGCCCGGACGACGACGCCCAAGGCTTCCAGCGCCTGCGCGAGGCCTATGAACACGCGCTGAATGAAGCACGCTGGCGAGCGGATAACGAAGAGGCAGAACCCGTCCAGGCGCCCGTGGCCGAAGCGGTCTACACCAACCTGAATGACCTGGCCGAACTGCTGGACATCAGCCCCGTCAGCCCGGCGCCCTTCGACGCACCCACTCCGGACCCGGCCCAGACCCTGCTCGACGGCCTGACCGCGGGTAACCTCGATGAACGCTGGGCCCAGGCTCGGCAACAGGGTTGCACCGAGGCGTTCCAGGCCGGCCTGTTGCGCCATTGTTTCGAAGCACCGGGCGAACGCAGCGCCATCGCCGCTTGGGCCGCGCAACACCTGGAATGGCTGACCCCCTGGCAGCAGGTGGCGATGACGTCCTGGCAATACGAAGCACTGACCGGCGAGCTGCTGCAAGACTACCGCCGCACCCTGCAGGAACTGCTGGAGCAAAAGGCCGAGCGCGAGTTCATCACCCAGCTCACGCAGTACAACGACCAACCCTGGCTGCGGGTGTTCGACCTGCAACAGCAGTGGCAGCGCATCGTCCTGCACCTGCTGCATGACACCCAGTGGAGCGTGCCGCTGTTCGAGCGGGTGTGCCAGGCATTCGGCTGGGACGACCAGAAAGGCGTCTACCCGGAACCGGCGTGGATGTGGCGCGAACTGGTGTCGCGTTGCGAACAGGAAAGCTTCTACGCCAACCTGCAGGACAAGGCCCAGGACACGCGGCGCACATCAGCCGATGCCCTGGCCGCACGCCTGCTGCTGATGCCGATGTCCGCCACGCAACACAAACGCCTGATCGATGGATTTGGCGAGAACGAGTGGAACGCCTGCCAGCACCTGGCGCAAACACTGACCTGGCGCTATCCGCAACTGGTCGAGCGCCTGCCTCAAACAGACCTGTTCTTTTGGCGCAAATTCGTGCCCCGGCCGATCTACACCCAGGTGTTTATCCGGCTATGGGCCGTCTTCGCCCTGGGGCTTGGCCTGAGCATCGCCCACGATAAGCCAGACAGAATGGACGGGATGTCGCTGGTCATTTTCATGCTGATGGCGTTCGTGCCGGCGGCCGTTGGCTTTCGCGTCACCCAAATGTGGGCCGGGATGAGTTCAACCTATCGGGTGCTGGATGTGTGGCTGAGCCAGTACCTGATCCCCAAGCGAATCAACCCCAACGACTACTGGCTGGTGATTCGCCACGGCGTACCGCAGGCGATCATGCTGGTGGCCTGCGGTTTGATGCTTGGTGTACTGGGTGCGGTGACCTATGCCGGCGCGCTGCTGATCAACCTGCTGCACAAAAAACGCATCGGTCATATGAGCCAGAAGTTCGCCGAAGGCTACCCCTGGTTGAACGGCCTGCACTGGGCCTTCTGGAGCCCTCTGCAAGGGGTGTTCCTGGTGGTGATGGTGGCGCTGATCATTGCCGCCCAGCATTATTTGCCGGCGGTGCCCTGGACCCACTTCGACCTGCCCAAACGATAACCCGCCAATGCCGGGCCTCAGCGCCCGGCAACTTGCGTTCGATCATCGCCCACAACCCGCCCTGCCCCGATTGAACCGCCCCCGCACCGCCCCGCACCATGGCCGCCACCTGCATAAACCCAATAACAACAGGTCCACCACCATGAGCACTTTTCACCCGCGCCGGCTCCTGCTGGCCACCGCTATCGCCAGTCTTGCCCTGCCCGTCGTCGCCGAAGAACACGGTTTTCTGGAGGACGCCAGCGCCAACCTCAACCTGCGTAATTTCTTCTTCAACCGCAATTTCACCAACCCCACCAAAACCCAGGGTGGCGCGCAGGAGTGGACACAGAGTTTCATCCTCGACGCCAAGTCCGGCTTTACCCAAGGCACCGTCGGTTTCGGTGTGGATGTGCTCGGGCTGTACTCGTTGAAGCTCGATGGCGGGCGCGGTACCGGCGGCACCCAGTTGTTGCCGCTGGACCACGATGGCCGCCCTGCAGATGAATTCGGGCGTCTCGGCGTGGCGTTCAAGGCGCGTATTTCCAAGACCGAAGTGAAGGTCGGCGAATGGATGCCGGTGCTGCCGATCCTGCGTGCCGACGATGGCCGCTCCCTGCCGCAAACCCTGCGCGGCGGGCAGATCACCTCGAAGGAAATCGACGGCCTGACCCTGTACGGCGGCCAGTTCCGCGCCAACAGCCCGCGCGACGACAGCAGCATGTCGGACATGTCGATGGTCGGCAAAACCGCGTTCACCTCGGACCGCTTCAACTTCCAGGGCGGCGAGTACGCCTTCAACGACAAGCGCACCCAGGTCGGCGTGTGGAACGCCCAGCTCAAGGACATCTACAGCCAGCAGTTCGTCAACCTGATCCACAGCCAGCCCCTGGGCGACTGGACCCTGGGCGCCAACCTCGGGTTCTTCTACGGCAAGGACGACGGCAGCGCCCGCGCCGGCGACCTGGACAACAAGACCTGGTCCGGCCTGTTCTCGGCCAAGTATGGCGGCAACACCTTCTACGTCGGCCTGCAAAAACTCACCGGCAACAGCGCGTGGATGCGCGTCAACGGCACCAGCGGCGGCACCCTGGCCAACGACAGCTACAACTCGAGTTACGACAACGCCGAGGAAAAATCCTGGCAGGTGCGCCACGACTACAACTTCGCCGCCCTCGGCGTACCGGGCCTGACCCTGATGAACCGCTATATCAGCGGCAGCAACGTGCACACCGGCACCATCACCGATGGCAAGGAATGGGGTCGCGAAAGCGAATTGGGTTATACCGTGCAAAGCGGCGTGGTGAAGAACCTCACGGTGCGCTGGCGCAATTCGAGCATGCGCCGCGACTACAGCAACAATGAGTTCGATGAAAACCGGCTGATCGTCAGTTACCCGATAAGTCTGCTGTAATCCGGCGCCGCACTTACTGTATGGTGCGCGCCTGCCGCTGCTGATCCGCCCAGCAGCGGCCTCTTATCCGAGCCTGCGCACACCATGAAATCCTTTGCCATCGCATCCGCCGTGCTTGCCCTGGCCTTGAGCCTCAGCGGCTGTATCGGCGCACCCATCGCCCTGACCGCGCAGACCGAGCAACGCCTGCAGGCCCAGGCGCCGATCCGTTTTTTGCTGACTTTCGATGACGGCCCCAGCGCCTCGGGCTACGACAACCCCAGCCGTTCAGTGCTCGCCGACCTGGCGCACAACCCGGTGCTGCCGGGGATCAAGGCGGTGTTCTTCCTGCAGACCGAATCGTCGCGTTCCGGCGGCAGCTCGCGGGGTCGCAAGACGATGGAGCGTGAATACGCCGGCGGGCATGTGCTGGCTTTTCACACTGCCACGACCTTTCATACCAACCACCGCTGGCTGAATGATGCCGAGCTGGAGCGCACCCTCAGCCAGGGCGCGAGCGATATCGCCTCGATCACCGGCGCGCCGCCCGTGCTGGTCCGCCCGCCGTTCTGGAACTACGACCGGCGCACCTTCGCCGCCTACCAGCGCCATGGCATGCAGGTCCTGCTGACCGACCTGAGCGCCAATGACGGCAAGATCTGGGGCTTCAATGGCAGCCCAAGGCGCCGCGCCAACCTGTATCGACAACTGTCGGTGGTGCGCGAGCGCATCGCGCTGGGGGAGTTACCGACGGTGGACGGCGTGATACCGGTGGTGGTGACCTTCCACGATATCAACCGCTATACCGCGCGGCATATGCAGGAATACCTGCAGATCCTGCTGGACAGCGCACGAGTCAATGGCATGAAGACGGCTGCCGAACCGTTCTACACCGATACGGCCGCCCTGCAACGCGCGGCGCTGGCGCGTACGGTCAAAGACGTGAATGAAGCCGTGCATCTTCCGGGCGTGTGGAATTGGGTGTGGGACGCCGACTCCCACTGATCACTCGCGCGACTCGACACCCAGCTCATCCCATACAGACTCTGCCAGGTGAAACGTGGCATTCGCCGCCGGAATCCCGCAATAGATCGCGCTCTGCATCAGCACTTCCTTGATCTCGGCACGGGTCACGCCGTTGCTGGCGGCGGCGCGCAGGTGCAGCTTGAGTTCTTCGCTGCGGTTCATGCCAATCAGCATGGCGATGGTGATCAGGCTGCGGGTGTGGCGAGGCAGCCCGGGGCGGGTCCAGATGTCACCCCAGGCGTGGCGGGTGATCATGTCCTGGAACTCGCTGTTGAACTCGGTCAGGGCATTGAGGCTGCGGTCGACATGGGCATCGCCCAGCACTTCGCGGCGCACTTGCAGGCCGTCGGCGTAACGTTGTTTCTCGTCCACAAAAAACTCCTGGTTCAATAAGATTTCAATTCGATGACCTGTGGCGAGCGGGCTCCTGTGGTGAGCGGGCTTCTTGTGGTGAGCGGGCTTGCCCCGCGCTGGGGCGCGAAGCGGCCCCAAATCAGGCGCCACGGTCTGTCTGAAATAATTCGGCGTCCGTATTGGGGCTGCTTCGCAGCCCAGCGCGGGGCAAGCCCGCTCACCACAAGAAGCCCGCTCACCACAGGAAGCCCGCTCACCACAAGAAGCCCGCTCGCCACAGGAAGCCCACTTGCCACAACGAGCCAGTTGCCACAACAGCGGCCTCAGCGGGCCAGCAGGAATTTGATAACCCGGTCACTGAATGCAGCGCCAGCCTGTACGTTGGACAGGTGCGCCGCGTAGAACTCGGCGTACTCGGCGCCCTGCACATGGTGCTGGATAAAGTGGCCACCGGCCGGTGGGGTCACGGCGTCTTCAGTGCCGGCAATCACCAGGGTGCGTGCCTTGATCTTCGGCAACTGCTCACGGAAATCCGCATCACGCACGGCGGCGCAGTTGGCCGCGTAACCTGGGGGCGAAGTCGCGGCAAGCATGTCGGTGATCTGCTTGGCCTGGTGCGGGTTGGCTGCCGCAAAATCGGCGGTGAACCAACGCGCAATCGACGCATCGCGCAAGGCCACCATGGCCGCCGCGCCATCACGCTGGACCATCTCGATCCGTGGGTTCCAGATCTCCGGCGTGCCGATTTTGGCGGCGGTGTTGCACACCACCAGGCGCTGCAGGCGCTCACCGGCATTAATCCCCAGCCATTGGCCGATCAAGCCCCCCATGGACAGCCCGCAAAAGTGCGCACGCTGAATATCCAGCGCATCCAGCAGTGCGATCACGTCGTGGCCCAACTGCTCGATGCTGTACGGTCCCTCGGTCACCAGGGATTTGCCGTGGCCACGGGTGTCGAAACGCAACACCCGGAAATGCTCGGTAAACGCCGGGATCTGGATGTCCCACATATGCAGGTCGGTGCCCAGCGAGTTGGACAGCACCAGCACCGGTGCGTCCACGGGGCCATCGAGTTGGTAATGCAGTTCGCCCTCGGCGAGTTGTACGAAAGCCACAGCGTTCTCCTTAGGCGTTCAATGCAAAGTGTTCGGTGACAGCGCGAGTGACCCAGGTGGGCGCCTGGCCCAGGTAGTGGGCCGGGTCGAGCAGGCGGTCCAACTCGGTGGCGGACAGCTCGGCGGTGACCTGCGGTTCGTCCGCCAGCACCGCGCGCAAGTGGCGCCCTTCTGCGACGGCGCGTTTGCAGCATTGCTCCAGCAGGTGGTGCGCGGTTTCCCGGCCCAGGCGTTGAGCCAGCACGATGCTGACGGCTTCGGCCAGCACCAGGCCTTGGGTCAGGTCGAGGTTGTGGGCCATGCGTCCGGGGTCGACTTCCAACCCTTCGCTCACCAGCAGCGCTTGTTTCAAGGCCCCGGACACCAGGCGGCAAATCTCCGGCAAGGTTTCCCATTCGGCGTGCCACAGGCCCAGGCTGCGTTCATGTTCCTGGGGCATGGCGCTGAACATCGTCGCCACCAGGCCGGGCACGCGCGTGGCGGTGCTGATCAGCACGGCGGCGCCCACCGGGTTGCGTTTGTGCGGCATGGTCGACGAACCGCCCTTGCCGGGCGCCGACGGCTCGAACACTTCGGCCGCTTCGGTTTGCATCAGCAGGCTGATATCGCGGCCCAGTTTGCCGAGGCTGCCGGCGATCAGGCCCAGGACGGAGGCGAACTCCACCAGACGATCCCGTTGGGTGTGCCAGGGTTGTTCAGGCAAGCTCAGCTTCAACTCCGCCCCCAGCGCCTCGGCCACCGGCATGGCGTGTTCGCCGAGTGCCGCCAACGTCCCGGACGCGCCGCCGAATTGCAGCACCAGCAAACGCGGTTGCAGTTCTTTCAAACGCTGGCGACTGCGCGTCACCGCGCCCAGCCAACCGGCAATCTTCATCCCCAGGGTGACCGGCGTCGCGTGCTGTAACCAGGTACGCCCGGCCAACGGCGTCGTCGCATAACGCTGGGCCTGGGCGGCCAGCACGTCGCCCAGACGCGCCAGGTCCGTTTCGATCAACCCCAGGGCCCGGCGCAGTTGCAGCACCAGCCCGGTGTCCATCACGTCCTGGCTGGTCGCGCCCAGGTGCACATAACGTTCGGCCCCGGCATCCCCGCTGGCAATCAACTTGCCCAGGGCCTTCACCAGCGGAATCGCCGAATTCCCCGCCGTGGCAATCGCCACGCCGAGGGCATCCACGTCGTACAGCGACGCCAGGCACGCCTGGGCAATCGGCGCCACGGCGGCCTGGGGTATCAACCCGACCCGGGCCTGCGCCCGGGCGAGCGCGGCTTCGAAATCGAGCATGCCCTGCAGGCGTCCCTGGTCGCAGAACACCTCGGCCATGCTGTCAGCAGTGAAGTAAGCGTCGAACAGTTGATTGCTCGTGCGCAGTGTCATAACTCATCCCTTACAAATCGTGATGCAGGTACGCCGCCTGTTTCGGCAGGCGCAAGCTGAACAGGAAGGCCACCGCCATCATCGCGGTGACGTACCAATAGAAAGTGTTTTCCATGCCCATGGATTTGAGGCCCAGGGCCACGTATTCCGCCGAACCGCCGAAGATCGCGTTGGCCACCGCATAGGCCAGGCCCACGCCCAGGGCGCGCACTTGTGGCGGGAACATTTCCGCCTTCACCAGGCCGCTGATCGAGGTGTAGAAGCTGACAATCGCCAGGGCCAGGGTGATCAGCACAAACGCCAGGAACGGACTGCTGACGGTTTTCAAGCTGAGCAGGATCGGCACCGTGCACAGTGTGCCCAACGCGCCGAACCACAGCATCGAGTTACGCCGGCCGATCTTGTCGGCCAGCATGCCGAACAGCGGCTGCATGCACATGTACAGGAACAGCGCGCCGGTCATGATGTAACTGGCGGTCTTGGCGTGCATCCCGGCGGTGTTCACCAGGTACTTCTGCATGTAGGTGGTAAAGGTGTAGAAAATCAGCGAACCGCCTGCGGTGTAGCCGAGCACGGTGATGAATGCCGCCTTATGGTCACGGAACAGCGCGGCGATACTGCCGGCGTCCTTGTCCGCGCGGGTTTCCTTGCTGGTGGTTTCCTTGAGGGTGCGGCGCAGCAGCAGGGAGATCACCGCGGCAATCGCACCGATCACGAACGGAATCCGCCAGCCCCAGGCCCGCAGTTCTTCCTCAGTGAGGATCTGTTGCAGGATCACCACCACCAGCACCGCCAACAGTTGGCCACCGATCAGGGTCACGTACTGGAACGAGGCGAAAAACCCACGCTGGCCCTTGAGCGCGACTTCACTCATGTAGGTGGCGGTGGTGCCATATTCGCCCCCCACCGACAGGCCCTGGAACAGCCGCGCCACCAGCAGCAGGGCCGGGGCCCAGGCGCCGATGTCTTTGTAGGTGGGCAAAAAGGCGATGACCAGGGAACCGGCGCACATCATCAGCACCGAGATCATCATCGAATTCTTGCGCCCGTGCTTGTCGGCGACCCGGCCGAACAGCCAGCCGCCGATGGGGCGCATCAGGAAGCCGGCGGCGAACACGCCAGCGGTGTTGAGCAGTTGGACCGTGGGGTCATCCGACGGGAAAAACGCCGGGGCGAAGTAGATGGCGCAGAAGGCATAGACGTAGAAGTCGAACCATTCGACCAGGTTGCCGGAGGAGGCACCGACAATCGCAAAGATCCGTTTGCTGCGCTCTTCTCCGGTGTAGTGACTGGTGGTTGTTGTCATGGTTTTTCACTCAGTGGGAACGGTTATAGCCTAGACATACTTTGCAACAACCATGTTCCGCAAGCAGACTTTTGAGTAGGCGGTGCCTGAACCGGCCCCCTCCCACATCAAAATGTGGGAGGGGGCTTGCCCCCGATGGGGCCCTGACAAGCGACTCAATAATCGAAGAACACCGTCTCCTTATCTGTGCCCTGCAAAATCACATTCCACTGGTGCACACCCGCCGCGTCCGGCTTGGCAATCAACGTGCCGCGCCGCTCGGCAGGCACACAGGCCAGCAACGGGTCATCCCCATTCAACGCCTCGCCCTCGAAATAAATCCGCGTCAGCAGGTGCTTCACCAGCCCACGGGCAAACACCAGCACCACCAGGTGCGGCGCCTGGGTCGTGCCTTGCAGGCCCGGCACGCTGCCCGGCTTGATCGTGGTAAAGCGGAAGCGCCCTTCGGCATCCACCGGCACCCGGCCGAAGCCTTCGAAGTTCGGGTCGAGCGCCTTGTCCTGCTCGTCTTCAGGGTGGTCGTACTTGCCAGCGGCATTGGCCTGCCAGACTTCGAGCATGGCGTCGTTGACAACATCACCGTTGCCGTCCACCACTTGCCCGCTGATCGCCACGCGCTCGCCGAGGGTGGCGGCGACGGTCAAATCCTCGCGGTTCAGCCAGGTCAGGCCGATGTGGTAGTACGGCCCGACGGTGTGGGACGTGGTCGCGTAGAGTGTCATCTCATTTCTCCATCGGCGTGGCGTCGCGGCCGCGCAGGACGATGTCCCAGCGGTAGCCGAGGGCATAGGAAGGAATGGTCTTTTCCAGGTCGAAACGGGCGATCAGGCGTTCCTTGGCGCTGGTATCCGGCACACAGTTGTAGATCGGGTCGTATTCCAGCAGCGGGTCGCCAGGGAAATACATCTGCGTCACCAGGCGTGTCAGTACGCTCGGGCCGAACAGCGAAAAGTGGATATGCGCCGGGCGCCACGCGTTGTGGTGGTTGCCCCATGGGTAGGCCCCAGGCTTGATGGTCTGGAACTGGTACCAGCCATCGGCGTCGGTGACGGTGCGCCCGGTGCCGGTGAAGTTCGGGTCCAGCGGCGCATCGTGCAGGTCACGCTTGTGGTTGTAGCGACCGGCGGCGTTGGCCTGCCAGATCTCCACGAGGATGCCCGGCACCGGCAGGCCGTTTTCATCCAGCACGCGGCCATGAATGATGATGCGTTCGCCCAACGGTTCGCCGTCGTGTTGGGCGGTGAGGTCGTTGTCCTTTTCGCTGACTCGCTCGGCACCGATGGTCGGGCCGGTGATTTCCGACAAGGAATGGGGCAGGAACACCAACGGCTGGGACGGCGAACGCAGGTTCGTCGACTGGTAGGCCGGGTGCAGGTAATCAGGCTGAGTGCCCGCTTGCGGGCGCCGGTAACCGGGCTTGTCACTCATGGAGCTGTCCTCTCTTATTAGATGCGTTCGATCGCCAGGGCCAGGCCTTGGCCGACGCCCACGCACATGGTCGCCAGGCCTTTACGGCCGCCGGTTTTTTCCAACTGATGCAGGGCCGTCAATACCAGCCGTGCACCGCTCATGCCCAAGGGGTGGCCCAGTGCGATGGCGCCACCGTTCGGGTTGACCTGGGGTGCATCGTCGGCGATGCCCAGTTCACGCAGCACCGCCAGGCCTTGGCTGGCGAAGGCTTCATTGAGTTCGATCACATCGAAGTCAGTCACGGCTAGGCCCAGGCGTTCCACCAGCTTGCGTACCGCCGGCACCGGGCCGATGCCCATCACCCGTGGCGCGACACCGGCGCTGGCCATGCCCAGCACGCGGGCGCGGGCAATCAGGCCGTGTTTTTTCACCGCTTCGGCAGACGCCAGGATCAGCGCGGCCGCACCGTCATTCACCCCCGAGGCATTGCCCGCGGTGACGGTCTTGTCCGGGCCGTTGACCGGTTTGAGTTTGGCCAGGGCTTCAAGGGTAGTGTCCCTGGGGTGCTCATCGTGCTCCACCACGGTTTCGCCTTTTTTATGGGCGACCCGCACCGGCACGATTTCTTCGGCGAAGAACCCGGCCGCCTGGGCGGCGGCGGTGCGTTGCTGGCTGCGCAGGGCAAAGGCGTCCTGGTCGGCGCGGGAAACCTGGTAGTCGTCGGCGACGTTATCGGCGGTCTGCGGCATGGCGTCCACGCCGTACTGGGCCTTCATCAACGGGTTGATAAAACGCCAGCCGATGGTGGTGTCTTCCAGCTTCATGTTGCGCGAAAACGCCGCATCCGCCTTGCCCATCACGAACGGCGCACGGGACATCGACTCGACGCCACCGGCAATCGCCAGCTCCATTTCGCCACTGGCGATGGCGCGAAACGCGGTGCCGATCGCATCCATGCCCGAGGCGCACAAACGGTTGAGGGTCACCCCCGGAATGCTCTCCGGCAGGCCGGCCAGCAGCAACGCCATGCGGGCGACGTTGCGGTTGTCTTCACCGGCCTGGTTGGCGCAGCCGAGGAACACCTCGTCAACGGCCGACCAGTCCACGTAAGGGTTGCGCTCGATCAGCGCCTTGATCGGCACGGCCGCCAGGTCATCGGCGCGCACGCTGGACAGGCCACCGCCAAAGCGGCCGATGGGGGTGCGAATCGCATCGCAGATAAACACCTCGCGCATCAGGCTTCTCCCGGTGCTTGGCCGTGGGCGGCGGCCGTGCGTGCTTCGAGGTCACGCAGGGCGGTCAACTCGACCTCGGTCGGCTCGGCGGTGGTGCTGACCTGCTCGGCAAATCGAATCGCCCAACCGGTGGCCGCTACGACTTGCTCGCGGGTCACGCCCGGATGGAGGGCGGTGACCACGAATTCATGGGTGCCCTCTTCCGGTTCCATGATGCACAGGTCGGTAATGATTCCGACAGGACCGGCACCCGGCAGCCCCAGGCGTTTGCGCGAATCCCCACCTTCGCCGTGGCCGACCGAGGTGATGAAGTCCAGCTTGTCGACAAACGAACGGGACGACTGCTTGAGGATGATCAACACGCTCTTGGCCGAGCCGGCGATTTCCGGCGCGCCACCGGCGCCCGGCAGGCGCACCTTGGGTTGGTGATAATCACCGACCACGGTGGTGTTGATGTTGCCGAAGCGGTCGACTTGCGCGGCACCGAGGAAGCCCACGTCGATACGCCCGCCCTGCAGCCAGTAGCGAAAAATCTCGCCGGTCGGCACCACGGTGTCGGCGGTTTCCGCCAGCTCGCCATCACCGATCGACAGTGGCAATACGCTGGGCTTGGCGCCAATCGGCCCGGACTCGTAGATCAGCACCACATCCGGCGACGAAGTCAGGCGCGCCAGGTTGGCGGCCTTGGACGGCAGGCCGATGCCCACAAAGCACACGGAGCCGTTCTTGAGGCGGCGCGCGGCGGCGACGGTCATCATTTCATTGGTCGAGTAAGCCATTACTTGGCCTCCTGCTGCGTGGTCAGCTTGGCCTGGAATTCACTGAAATCGGCAGTGCCGTGGATGTATTCATCCATCCAGGCAGTAAAGGTCCCACGGTCGCGGGCGATGGGGTCCCACGCCTGGTAGAAGCGATTGTCACGCTCGTTGTAGCCGTGGGCGTAGGACGGATGGGCACCACCGGGTACGTGGCACACCGCAGTCAGGGCCCAGGTCGGCAGTACGCAACTGTTCATCGGCGCGTTCAGGTCATCGACGATTTCTTCCACGGTGACGATGCAGCGCTTGGCCGCCAGGGCCGCTTCCTTCTGCACCCCAAGAATGCCCCAGAGCAGCACGTTGCCCTTGCGATCAGCCTTTTGCGCGTGGATCACGGTGACGTCCGGACGCACCGACGGCACCGCTGCCAGCACTTCACCGGTGAACGGGCACGTCACGCTCTTGATCAGCGGGTTGACCTTGGGCAAGTCGGAACCCGCGTAGGCGCGCAGCACCGCGAACGGCAGGCCCGATGCGCCGGCGACGTAGGCATTGGCCAGGTCGGCGTGGCTGTGTTCTTCGATTTCCAACGGTTGCGGCCATTGCTTTTCGACCGCGTCACGCAGGCGATGCAGGGAACCTACACCCGGGTTACCGCCCCAGGAAAAAATCAACTTGCGCGCGCACCCGGCACCAATCAACTGGTCGTAGATCAGGTCAGGCGTCATACGCACCAGCGTCAGGTCTTTCTTGCCCTGACGAATGATTTCATGACCCGCTGCCGTAGGGATCAGATGGGTGAAGCCTTCCAGTGCGACAGTGTCGCCGTCGTTCACGAATTGCTTCACCGCGTCACGCAGCGCAAGAATTTCAGCCATGGGGTTGGGCTCCCGGTGTGGATCGAAAAGGCGCTGAGGTGGCGCCGAAGTGCTTGAAGATTAAGCCGGGGAAATCGGCCAAACAATCCGATAATCGACTCAGCGTTCGATTATCGAACGGATTGTTGGCAGGCTATCGATTAATCTCAGGTCGCATCCGCATGGCTGACCATGCCTTTGATCACCACGGCTGCCGTGGCCAAAGCGGCCGGAATCACCAGGGCGGTGAGCACCTGCTCGAAGTTCCAGCCCAGGCCCAGCAAGGTGGCACCCATCCACGCGCCGAGGATCGCGCCGAAACGGCCGATGCCAAGCATCCACGACACGCCGGTGGCGCGGCCTTGGGTCGGGTAGAAGCGCGCGGCCAGGGATGGCATCGCCGATTGCGCACCGTTGACGCACATCCCGGCGACCAGCACCAAGGTGGCCAATAGGGTGATATTGCCCAGGCTTTGCCCCACCGCGTAGGCAAACACCCCGGCCAGCAGGTAGAAGGTGCCGATGACCTTGTGGGGGTTGAACCGGTCCATCGCCCATCCCACGCCGACGGCGCTCAATACGCCACCAAACTGGAACAGCGCGCCGATGAAGGCGGCCTGCTCCATGCTGGCGCCGCTGTCGCGCATCAGGGTCGGCAGCCAACTGGTCAGCAGGTACACGATCACCAGGCCCATGAAGTACGTGAGCCACAGCAGCAAGGTGCCGGCGCTGTAGGTGCCCGAGAAAATCACCGCGAACACGTTGCGCGCCTTGACTGTTTTTTGTTCGGGCACGCTGAAGGCGGTGGCCTGGGCAACAATAGAGGGTTCGATGGGCGACAGGGTCTTGCGCACCTTATCGACACCTCGATTACGCACCACCAGGAAACGCGCCGATTCCGGCAGCCACAGCATCAGCACCACCACCAGGATCAACGGCAGGATGCCGCCGATCATCAACAAGGCGTGCCAGCCGAACGCCGGGATCAGCTTGGCCGAGATAAACCCGCCACCAGCCATGCCCAGGTTGAAACCACAGAACATGCTGGTCACCAATAGCGACTTGTGGCGTTCAGGGGTGTATTCGGAGAGCAGGGTCGTCGCGTTCGGCATGCCGGCACCCAGGCCCAGCCCGGTGAGAAAACGCAGCACCAGCAATTGGTCCACGTTGCTGCTGTAGGCCGAGGCCAGGCTGAAGGCGCCAAACACCAGCACCGCGCCCACCAGTACAACCTTGCGCCCGAAACGGTCAGCCAGCGGTCCGGAACCCAGGGCGCCGAACACCATGCCGATCAACGCAGCGCTCATCACCGGGCCAAGGCTGGCGCGGTCAATGCCCCAGTCCTGGGACAGCGCGGGCGCGATAAAGCCCATGGCGGCGGTGTCGAGGCCATCGAGGAAAACGATGAGGAAACACAGGATCACCACGCGCCACTGGTAACGGGACAGTGGCTGGGTGTTGATGAAGGACTGGACGTCCAGGGTCGTGCCGACAGAAGGTTGATTCATTATTCTTATTCCACACCGATGGCGGGCCAACGGCCTGGGGCCGTCATTATTATTGGTGCGCCCTCAAGAGCGCTGCCGCACAGTAATAAGCCGGGGGAAACATCGTCAATTGATCAAGCGGGGATCTGTGCGGTCACCGAACACCTTAGGCAAACAACTGCGCACTCAACTCACGGCTGGCACTGAGCATGCTCGGCAGGAAACGCTGCTCCAGTTCGCTGCGGCTGACCCGTCCAGCGTGAGTACTGACATTGAGCGCCGCCAGCACCTGGCCGGACGCGTCATACACCGGCACGGCGATGGAGCGCAGACCCTGTTCCAGTTCCTGGTCGACAATGCACCAGCCCTGCTGACGCACTTGTTGCAGGCATTCGAACAAGGCTTCAGGGGTGGTCAGGGTGCGGCTGGTCTTGGTTTGCAGGTCGGCATGGTCGAGGTAGTCCTGCAGCGAAGCGTCATCCAATGCCGCGAGCAGGATACGGCCCATGGAGGTGCAATAGGCCGGCAACCGTCCGCCCACCGACAGGTCCACCGAAATCAGGCGCTGGGTGGTGGCCGAACGGGCAATGTAGAGGATGTCATCGCCTTCAAGGGTGGCCATGTTGCAGGCTTCGTGCAGTTGCTCGCTCATGCGGTCCAGGTAAGGCTGGGCCGATACCGCCAAAGGCGTGGAGGACAGGTAGGCATGCCCCAGGGTCAGGACTTTGGGCAGCAATGAATAGGTGCGCCCATCGGTGGTGGCGTAGCCGAGCTTGATCAAGGTATGCAGGCAACGGCGTACGGCGGCGCGGGGGATCTCGGTGCGGTGGCTGATCTGGGCGATGGTCAGGTGGCGCTTGCGCTCCTGGAACGCCTGCACCACCGCCAGGCCGCGGGCCAGGGAGGTCATGAAGTCGGGGTCACCGGTAAACGCCTGGATACGCTTGGCCGGCGAGGCAACGATCGGCGGCGCCACTGACGCGAAAGAGTTGCGCAATTGATCGTTCATGCCAGGTTCCTTTCTCTTATTGTCAACCGCAGGGGATTGGGCTGCTATTACAAGCCGGGCCGGCCGTGATGCACAAGGCAGGCCCGGCAACATTGGGCGATTATCGGACAACTATGCGATTATCGCAATTTAGCGCTGAGGGCGATCTATCAACCACGTCCTCGGCGATGTTAAGCCGTTAATTTAATAGCTTGTTTCCTTGTTGAGTTTATGACGCCAGAATTTCAGCAAATACTGACGCGTCGACGTAACAAAACACTCACACAAAGTTGACGGTTTTTAACTTTATGCCGATAGTGTTATTCAAATGCGCCGCTATAATGCATCCTGTGCGGAGGAGAGCCCGGTTTCATATTGAGGCTGGAACTCGCCAAACCATGCACAGGCCGTGCATGGACGATCGCAACTACCTGCCTGGAATGACCGCCCAACAGTGGCCTCCCGTTTTCATTCAAACTTGAACACTTCGTGGGTTCAAGTTGGAACAACCCGAGGGCGACATTCAGGCCAAACACTGCAATGTACTTACACCCAACTCAATTAGGTAACAACGTGACGAAAGATGAACTGCGCGCGGAACTTGAGCGCCAGGAGCAACGTTACAAGGACGTTTACGGCGGGGAAGTCACCACCTACGCCGCCCAGCCTGAACCTGAACGCAAACCATGGCGCAAGCGAGCCAGCCTGCTCGACCAGGCATTTGCCCAGGAAATCCAAAAGATTGAACAGGAACTCAAGGCCGAAGAGCCATAAGCGCTTCGGATCGAGTCCAGGGCCCTGCCTGCAGCGATGCCATTTAGCCATCCTCCAGCCGACCTGAATCCCACCATCGCCTGTAAAATTTCATACAAATGTTTCAGGCATGACGATTTGGTGACAAAACCCTGTCCTTTCAGCCCTGCGCTTTATAAATCAAAGACTTGCCAAAGCCCCGAAAACCCTGGGATCGCCAGCTTTTGCCCCTGGCGATTCGATGAAGATTGATACCGATGAGCAGCTAGTGCATCGATTACCGAGGTTTTCTGGCATAATCGCGCCCCCTTACGACCGGGTCAGAAAACCTTCATGATCGATTTATTCAGCGGACTGGATGCTTGGGTTCTCGTGAGCCTGTTGCTCGCCCTGGCCTTTGTCCTCGCCTTCGAGTTCATCAATGGCTTTCATGACACCGCTAACGCGGTGGCCACAGTCATCTATACCAAAGCCATGCCGCCGCATCTGGCCGTGTTCTTCTCCGGGGTGTTCAACTTCCTCGGCGTGTTGCTCGGTGGTGTCGGTGTCGCCTACGCCATCGTGCACCTGCTGCCCGTGGAGTTGCTGATCAATGTGAACACCGGCCATGGCTTGGCGATGGTCTTCTCGTTGTTAGCCGCGGCGATCACCTGGAACCTGGGCACCTGGTACTTCGGTATCCCCGCCTCCAGCTCCCACACCCTGATCGGTTCGATCCTCGGTGTCGGCCTGGCCAATGCCCTGATCAACGACATCCCCCTGGCTGACGGTGTGAACTGGCAGAAGGCCGTCGATATCGGCGCGTCCCTGGTGTTCTCGCCGATGGCCGGCTTCCTGGTCGCAGCCCTGGTGCTGATCGGCCTGAAATGGTGGCGCCCGCTGTCGAAGATGCACAAGACCCCGGACCAGCGCCGCAAGCTCGACGACAAGAAGCACCCGCCGTTCTGGAACCGCCTGGTCCTGGTGATTTCGGCCATGGCCGTGAGTTTCGTGCACGGCTCCAACGATGGCCAGAAAGGCATCGGCCTGATCATGCTGGTGCTGATCGGTATCGTGCCGGCGCAGTTCGTACTCGACCTGGGCAGCACCACCTACCAGATCGAGCGTACTCGCGACGCCACGCTGCACCTTAACCAGTTCTACCAGCGCAACCACGAGACCCTGGGTGAGTTCCTGGCCCTGGGCAAAAGCGTGAAAGACGACCTGCCGGGCAAGTTCCGCTGCAACCCGCAGCAGACCGAACCCACCATCAATGCCTTGCTGGATACCTTGAAAGGCGTCTCCGATTACCATTCCCTGAGTGCCGATCACCGCATCGAAGTGCGCCGCTACCTGCTGTGCCTGGACGACACCGCGAAAAAAGTCGGCAAGTTGCCGGGCCTGGAAGCGCGTGAGAAGTCCGACCTCGACAAACTGCGCAAGGACCTCACCGCCACCACCGAGTACGCGCCGTTCTGGGTGATCCTCGCGGTCGCACTGGCCCTGGGCCTGGGCACCATGGTGGGCTGGAAGCGTGTGGTACTGACGATCGGCGAGAAGATCGGCAAGCAGGGCATGACCTATGCCCAGGGCATGTCGGCACAGATCACCACCGCCACCATGATTGGCTTCGCCAATATCTTCGCCCTGCCGGTCTCCACCACCCACGTCCTGTCTTCCGGCGTAGCGGGCACCATGGTCGCCAACAAGAGCGGCCTGCAAGGTGGCACGGTCAAGACCATCCTGATGGCTTGGGTGTTGACCCTGCCTGCGACCGTGGGCCTCTCGGCCGGCTTGTTCTGGCTGGCCTCCAAGGCACTGGGCAACTGATCGCCAGGCGCTGACAAAAAAGGTGCGGCCTCTGTGAGGACCGCACCTTTTTTTATGGACCAGAATTGAACACCCAAAAAAAAAGGGCGACCGAAGTCGCCCAAAATGCCTTGCGTGCTCATGTAACCCGGAAAGACCTAAGGTTTTTTACGCTTGTTCGCGTCTTTCCAGATAAAAAATCCAAACCCTACAAAAAACAGCACCATGAGGCTTACAGTCAGCACTCCGGCGAATACCACATTATCGATAAACATGACCGGCCTCCTGCACTTGCCTTGTTGCGATAGGGCTAAGTTAATGGAGAAGGCGGATTGAAAAATTGACGGGGATCAATGTCGCCCGCGACGGGGCGTAAAGAAGGGCAGTAACTGACCTGCATCAATAGATGCAGGCCGTTTTAACGCTTTTTGGGTTTGTTCTTTGATTTTTTCTTGGCTTTGCCTAAAGGCATCGCCTGTTCGAACGCCTGGCGCACTTCATTCAGGCGCTTGTCATTCAGGTCATGCACGCGCTTGGCGCGCTCGGCGTTCAGGTCGATCAGCTTGTCGTCATCACTCATGGCTTGGCTTACGTCGTGGCGAGTAAGGCTCAATAATGCGGACTCCTGCGCCCGACGGCAAATCAACCGGCGACAAAAGGCCGAGCGACGCCCAAAATCGGCACTTTCCAACCACTCAAGGAGGCCCATCCAGGTGGCACTGCATAAGGATCTTCCGCCGCTGCTGGCCCTGCGCGCCTTTGAAGCCGTGGCCCGGCACTTGAGCTTTATCAAGGCCGCGCAGGAGTTGTCGGTAACCCAGAGTGCCCTGAGCCATCAGGTACAAAAGCTCGAACAGCACCTGGGTAAATCGCTGTTTATCCGACGCACCCGCGCGATCGATCTGACTGCAGACGGCCAGCAGTACTACGCCGAAATCCGTCCCGCCCTGGACGCCATTGCCGTCGCGACCCGCGCCCAACGGGTGGTGCCCGGCGCCACGGTGTTACGTGTCGGCCTGCTGGCGTCGTTCGCCACCTTGTGGTTGGCGCCGCGCCTGGCCGGTTTTCTCAATCGCTATCCGCATATCCAGGTGGAATTGCTGCCGGCGATTCAACTGGCGAACGTCGCGGCGGCCGAAGTCGACCTGGCCATTCGCTACGGCAAGGGCGACTGGCCCGACGTACAGGCCACACGACTGATGCCGGAGGTGATCTCTCCGGTGTGCAGCCCGGCATTCAAGGCCAGCCAAGTGCACAACGGTGCGCTGTTGATGGCCACTTCGCACCGGCCTTTTGAGTGGACGGACTGGTCTGGGCATTATCAAGTCGACCTCAAGCACCATCCGCGCGTCATGCTCCACGACTACAACATCGTGGTCGAAGCTGCGGTGGCCGGCCAGGGCATTGCCATGGGCCGTCATCGCTTGATCCAACGCAGGCTGGATGATGGCAGCCTGGTAGAAGCCTTCGATTGGCCGCCCTATCACAGTGAAATAGGCTACTGGTTGATTGCAGCGCAAGGCCCTGCCAGCGACGCCGCGCGGTGTTTCAGCGAGTGGTTGAAGGACATCTGCCGCGACACGTGAGTTATTTCGATACGTCGGATGAGATCTATCCGTTTGTCGACACTCCCCCCTGCCCCACATGCTGAAACCTCCTGACCCAAGAGGATTCACCATGAGCGACTCCCTCCGCCACCGCGTGCAAGCCCTCGGCCTGACGCTGCCATCACCCAGCCAACCGATTGCCAACTACATCAACCATGTGGTCAGCCAGAACCAGCTGTTTATCTCTGGGCAAATCCCGCTGATAGACGGCAAGCCTGCCTACGTGGGCCGCCTGGGCGAATCCCTCAGCGAGGAAGAAGGTATCCAGGCAGCGGAACTGGCTGCACTAGGCTTACTCGCGCAATTGAGCGATGCCCTGGGCGATGACCTGTCGCGCCTGGTGCGCATCCTGCGCCTGGGAGTGTTTATCGCCAGCAGCAGCGACTTCCAGCACCAGGGCGCCGTGGCCAATGGTGCGTCCAACCTGCTGGTGAATGCCCTCGGCGAAAAAGGCCGGCATGTGCGCACGGCAGTGGGCGTTTCAAGTCTGCCGGCCGGCGTGGCGGTGGAGGTTGACGGGATTTTCGAGTTGCAGCCGTGAGCCCGCTGCACGTGCAACATCTGCGCGAGGGCACTCCCGGCTGCCAATCGGGCATCGTGCACTTCAACTCTGCCGGTGCCTCCTTGCCGAGCCAGGCGACCCTTGACGCCATCATTGACCAACTACAACGCGAAGCCCGCGACGGCCCGATGGAAGCCGGCGAGCATGGCGCGTTGCTGGTAGAAAAAGCCCGCCGCGCGGCCGCGCAGTTGCTCAACGCGCCCACCCCATCGATTGCCTTTGCCAGCAGCGGCTCGACCGCCTGGAGCATGGCGTTCCAGGCCTTGGGCCCGTGGCAGCCGGGCGACCGCATTCTGGTAGGGCGCCACGAATGGGGCGGCAACCTGGCGAGCATGCAGTTGGCGGTGCAAGCCGGCGCGCGGGTGGACGTCATCCCCTGCGATGCCACCGGCGCGGTGTGCCCCGTGGCGTTGGAAGCAATGATCGATTCACGCGTAAAACTCATCGACCTCACCTGGCTCCCCGCCAACGGCGGCCTGATCAACCCCGCCCAGGCCATCGGCGAAGTGGCCAGGCGTCATGCCATTGCCTACTTTATCGATGCCGGCCAAGCCGTCGGCCAGGTGCCGGTGGACGTGCAGGCGTTGCAGTGCGACGTGCTCAAGGCGGCCGGGCGCAAGCACCTGCGCGGGCCACGGGGGACAGCGCTGCTGTATGTACGACCGGATTTCCTCCCACACTTGAACCCCGCCCAGCGCGACGTGTTTTCCGCCCCCTGGAGCGCCGACGGTTTCGACCTGCGCAACGACGCCCGACGCTTTGAAACCAGTGAGGCGTCCTTTGCCCTGTTGGCGGGCCTGGGCAATGCGCTGCAGGAGATGAATCAATTGGGGATCGAGCGTGTATGGGAACGCATCACGCACACCAGCAGGCGAATCCGCGAAGCATTGCGTGGGATTCCCGGCGTGTCGCTGCATGACCTGGGCACGCTTCAATCAGGCCTGATCGCCTTCAACCTCGCCGGCTGGGACGCCTTCGAACTCAAGCGACAATTGGGATTGAAACGGATCAATATCGGCGCCAACGGTGTGGCCTACACCCCGTTGGATATGCAGGCCCGTGGCCTGACCAGCATTGCGCGGATCTCCGTCAGCCCCTTCAACAACGAGCGTGACATCGAATTGCTGATCGCGGCTCTGGAGGAACTGCGCGGTTAAACCTCGACGTCCACCCACAAACCCTGGCGCGGCGCGTCTTCGATCAGCGGCACGACCGGTACGGTGTTGTCGGCATTGAGCAGGTCGCCCGGGATCGCCAAGTGCTGATCCGGGTCTTCATCGGCTTCGCGCCGGCGTTTCTGCTGTTCCTGCTGGCGGCGTTGCTCTTCACGCAACAACAGGGTCGACTGCTCGGCATCGCCCTTTTTCAGGTCGATGGTGCTTTCGTTGGAGCCCGCTTGCACAGGAACCACGGGCGGAATATCGGGTTTCTGACGGACCGGGTCGAGTTGCGACGTAACCGGTACGACGCTGACGGGCAGCATAGGTGGAAGCATGATAGTTGTTCTCCTGTCAGCAGGCTGTCGGCGGGCCGCGCGGCGACTTGAGCGCAGGTTTGCCAACCTGTGACCCAGTCGACACTCACAAGTGCCCGCCACCCGTCGATTGCGTGCTCACCCGGCCAACCAAACGGCGTAGTTTTTGTCAGAGTCCTTGGGCGTGGGGCCTTGTTCCGTTAACATAGTCGGCTTTTTCACGGCGGGAGTCAGGCAGCATGGCGCAGCAGTATCAACCGGGGCAACGCTGGATTAGTGACAGCGAAGCAGAGCTGGGGTTAGGCACCGTTCTGGCACAGGACGGCCGCTTGTTGACCGTGCTCTATCCGGCCACTGGCGACACCCGCCAGTATGCGCTACGGAATGCGCCCCTCACCCGTGTGAGGTTCTCGCCGGGTGACTCCATCACCCATTTCGAAGGCTGGAAAATGACCGTGCAGGAAGTCGACGACGTCGACGGCCTGCTGGTCTACCACGGCCTCAATGGGCAGAACGAGCAGGTCACCCTGCCGGAAACCCAGCTCTCCAACTTTATCCAGTTCCGCCTGGCCAGCGACCGTCTGTTCGCCGGGCAGATCGACCCGCTGGCCTGGTTCTCGCTGCGCTATCACACCCTTGAACACACCAGCCGCCAATTGCAATCCTCGCTGTGGGGCCTGGGTGGCGTGCGTGCGCAACCTATTGCCCACCAATTGCATATCGCCCGTGAAGTCGCTGACCGTATCGCACCACGGGTCTTGCTGGCGGACGAAGTGGGCCTGGGTAAGACCATCGAAGCCGGCCTGGTGATCCATCGCCAACTGCTGTCGGGCCGCGCCAGCCGAGTCCTGATCCTGGTACCGGAAAACCTGCAGCACCAGTGGCTGGTGGAAATGCGCCGCCGCTTCAACCTGCAAGTGGCGCTGTTCGATGAAGAACGCTTTATCGAAAGCGATGCCGCCAACCCGTTCGAAGACACCCAACTGGCCCTGGTCGCGCTGGAGTGGCTGGTGGACGATGAGAAGGCCCAGGACGCACTGTTCGCCGCCGGCTGGGACCTGATGGTGGTCGACGAAGCCCACCACCTGGTCTGGCATGAAGACAAAGCCAGCCCGGAATACGCGCTGGTCGAGCAGCTTGCCGAAGTGATTCCCGGCGTGCTGCTGCTCACCGCCACTCCGGAACAGCTGGGCCAGGACAGCCACTTCGCGCGCCTGCGCCTGCTGGACCCGAACCGTTTCCACGACCTGCACGCCTTCCGTGCCGAAAGCGAGAACTATCGCCCGGTGGCCGAAGCCGTGCAGGAGTTGCTCGACAAGGGCCGCCTGTCGCCTGCCGCGCACAAGACCATCCAGGGTTTCCTCGGCAACGAAGGCGAAGCGCTGCTGACCGCCGTCAACGATGGCGACGCCGAAGCCAGTGCGCGCCTGGTGCGTGAACTGCTCGACCGCCACGGCACCGGCCGCGTGCTGTTCCGTAACACCCGTGCCGCCGTGCAGGGCTTCCCGGAGCGTAAGCTGCACGCCTACCCGCTGCCGAACCCGGACGAATACCTCGAGTTGCCCCTGGGCGAACACGCCGAGCTGTACCCGGAAGTCAGCTTCCAGTCGCAACCGGACATCGACGAAGAAAACCGCTGGTGGCGCTTCGACCCGCGCGTCGAATGGCTGATCGACCAGTTGAAAATGCTCAAGCGCACCAAGGTCCTGGTGATCTGCGCCCACGCCGAAACCGCGATGGACCTGGAAGACGCCCTGCGCGTGCGCTCCGGCATCCCGGCCACGGTATTCCACGAGGGCATGAACATCCTCGAGCGTGACCGCGCCGCCGCTTACTTCGCCGATGAGGAATTCGGCGCCCAGGTACTGATCTGCTCGGAAATCGGCAGTGAAGGCCGCAACTTCCAGTTCTCCCACCACCTGGTGCTGTTCGACCTGCCATCCCACCCCGACCTGCTGGAACAGCGGATCGGCCGTCTGGACCGGATCGGCCAGAAACATGTGATCGAACTGCACGTGCCCTACCTGGAAACCAGCCCGCAACAGCGCCTGTTCCAGTGGTACCACGAAGCCTTGAACGCGTTCCTCAACACCTGCCCGACCGGCAACGCCTTGCAGCATCAGTTCGGCCCGCGCCTGCTGCCGCTGCTGGAAAACGCCGACGACAGCGAGTGGCAAGCCCTGATCGACGAGGCCCGTGCCGAGCGCGAGCGCCTGGAGCAGGAACTGCACACCGGCCGCGACCGCCTGCTGGAGCTCAACTCCGGTGGCGCCGGTGAAGGTGATGCGCTGGTGGAGGACATCCTCGAGCAAGACGACCAGTTCGCCCTGCCGATCTACATGGAAACCCTGTTCGACGCCTTTGGCATCGACAGCGAAGACCATTCGGAAAACGCGCTGATCCTCAAGCCCAGCGAGAAGATGCTCGACGCCAGCTTCCCCCTGGGCGACGACGAAGGCGTGACCATCACCTACGACCGTAACCAGGCGCTGTCCCGTGAAGACATGCAGTTCATCACCTGGGAACACCCAATGGTGCAGGGCGGCATGGACCTGGTGCTGTCCGGCTCCATGGGCAACACCGCCGTGGCGCTGATCAAGAACAA
The DNA here is from genome assembly GCF_049132125.1 of Pseudomonas sp. NFX5. Classification (NCBI taxonomy): domain Bacteria; kingdom Pseudomonadati; phylum Pseudomonadota; class Gammaproteobacteria; order Pseudomonadales; family Pseudomonadaceae; genus Pseudomonas; species Pseudomonas sp. NFX5. The sequence goes on along the minus strand of NZ_JAFMZG010000031.1, from coordinate 40,012 downwards.
GGCGCTCAAGCCGGGCACCGTGTTGCTGGAGCTGCTCTACGTCAGCGAAGTGGTCGCGCCCCGCGCGCTGCAACTGGGCCGTTACCTGCCTCCGGCGGCACTGCGCTGCCTGCTGGACACCAATGGCAACGACCTGTCCGGCCGCGTCTCGTTCGAAACCTTGAACGACCAGCTGGAAAGCGTGCCTCGGGCCAGCGCCAACAAGTTCGTGCAGGCCCAGCGCGATCAACTCACACCGCGGATCAATGCCGGTGAAGAGAAGATCACGCCGCGTCACGCCGAACGTGTGGCCGAAGCCAAGCGTCGCCTGGCGGCAGACACCGACGAAGAACTGGCGCGCCTGACCGCGTTGCAAGCGGTCAACCCGACCGTTCGCGACAGCGAGCTGGTCGCCCTGCGCAACCAACGTGAGCAAGGCCTGGCCATGCTCGACAAGGCGGCGCTGCGACTGGAGGCGATTCGGGTGTTGGTAGCGGGTTGATTACCGCCCTGCCCTGTTGAATAGAGGCCCGCGCACTGCGGGCCTTTTTTATTCGCTTGAGAACAGTGTTGGCATTGCGGGCCTTATCGGGGCAAGCCCCCTCCCACATTGATCGGTGACCGACATGACAACGCGGTCTACTGTGGGAGGGGGCTCACCCCGATGGCGTCACCGCAGAATCAAGCCAACGCGGCCGCAGCCGGCACCTCAACCCCCTTCAACCCCTCCTTCATCCGCTTGGCATCACGCACAAAACTGCGTGACGCCTGGAACAGGAACAGCATGGTCAAGAACAGCGCCACCGGAATCAGGTACATCGCGTCATGCAAGCCCACCGCCTTGTAAGCCTCGGTCATCTGCTCGGCCCCCGCCGCATACATCGCCGCATGGGCAAAATGGTCGGACAACCCGCCCACCACAATCGGCCCCATGCCCCCGCCCAGCAAGTACAAACCGGCAAAGAACAACGCCATCGCCGTGGCCCGCAGGCGCGGCTCGACCACGTCCTGGATCGCCGTGTACACACAGGTGTAGAAGTTATACGCAAACAACCAGCCCACACTGAACAGCGCCACAAACACGCCGATCTCGATGCGCCCGGCATGCAGGGCCCAGGCGGTGGTGACGGTGGAGATGATCAGGCTGCACGCCGCAAACAGCAGTCGGCCATTGGCAACGCGTTGATGGATCTTGTCGGCAATCCAGCCCCCCAAGGTCAGGCCCACCAGGCCGGTCAACCCGACGATGACGCCGGTGGCGACCGCCGCGTCCTGCAGTGGCAGGAGGAAATAGCGCTGCAGCATCGGCACCAGGAACGAGTTGCACGCATAGGTGGCGAAGTTGAAGCACAACCCGGCCAGCACCAGCCACAGGAAGGTCGGCACGGCCAGCACGCGGCGAATCGGGCGATCGACGCGCTCCTGGGAGACTTGTACGGCTTCGGCGGCGCCGCGCTTGGGTTCCTTGATATAGAACATGAACACCGCAAGGATCAGCCCCGGCACGGCGGCGATGAAGAACGGCGCGCGCCAGCTGTCGAAGGCCTTGACCATCCAGCCGATGGTGAAGAACGCCAGCAACAGGCCCAAAGGCAGGCCCAGCATGAAAATCCCCATGGCCCGGGCGCGGCGGTGCGCCGGGAACAGGTCGCCAATCAGCGAGTTGGCAGCCGGCGCATAGCTGGCTTCACCGATACCGATGCCCATGCGCACCAGCAAAAACGTCCAGAAACTGCCAACCAGGCCGTTGACCGCTGTCAGCCCGCTCCACGCGAACAGGCCCCAGCCCATCAGTTTGCTGCGCGAGCCGGTATCGGCCAGACGCCCCAGCGGCAGGCCGGCAATGGCATAAACGATGGTGAAGGCGGTGCCGATGATGCCGAGCTGGAAGTCGCTCAGGTGCCATTCCATACGGATCGGTTCGATGATGATCGCCGGAATGGTGCGGTCGAAGAAGTTGAACAGGTTGGCGAGGAACAGCAGGAACAGAATGCGCCAGGCATTCGCCGCTTGGGTCGAGTTCTGCATGGGTCCGTCTCTTTTATTGTTATGAGAGCTGCGATGCCCGATGCATCCCGCCCGGTACCTGCAACATAGTCAGGCGAGCCGTGGTTGTCTGTAATGATTCGTAAAGCTGATAGGGCATGATTTCACCCGACAACACGGGACTTTGCCGACAAAAATATAAGTGCCTGCCCCCCTTCCCAACGGCCATGACCCGATTAGAATGGCGAGCCTTCCAGTAGTACCCCACTCTACTTTTCTTATCGATGACGCCCATGTCCGAAGCCAGTCCGTGTCTGAGTTGCGGTGCCTGCTGTTCACACTTTCGTGTGTCTTTCTTCTGGGGTGAGTGCGCCTCCTCGGGGGGTACGGTGCCTGATGACCTGGTGGTGCAGATCAACCCGACCCGCGTGGCAATGATCGGCACCGACCAGAAGCCCGCGCGCTGCTGCAGCCTTGAAGGCGAAGTCGGCAAAGGTACGAGCTGCTCGATTTATGAGCAACGCTCAAGCCCCTGCCGGGAATTCGAAGCTTCATGGAGCCAGGGCGAGCAGAATGTCGATTGCGACGCGGCCCGTGCTGCGTTCGGCCTGCCACCGTTACAAGCACCGTTCGAGTTGGAATTGCCCATCAGCGCTTAGCACTAATTGCTATGCACGGCATGCCAAAATCATTCCGAGCAAAGTGCCATTATCGCTGGAAAATCCCGCGAGGCTTCTATACTCGACCTCATAGGTCATTGCCGTAGGCTGTGACGTGACGCTATGACGGGACATGCTATGGAATGGCTAGGTCTGCACTTTTTTACCGACCTCCCAGCGAACGGGCACTTATTACTCAACTGCAGTCATAACCCTTTTCTGGTGCTGCTGGCCTATCTGGTCGCCTGTGCGGCGGGGTTCGGCACCCTGGACATGGCCGAACGGGTTGGCCATGTCGAAGACCCTACCGCTCGCCGCCATTGGCGTTGGCTGGGTGCCGGTTGCCTGGCAGGGGGTATCTGGTCCACTCATTTCATCAGCATGCTGGCCTTCCAGGCCCCCATCGCGATTCACTACGACCTGCTCATGACGTTCGCCTCGCTGGTCATCGCCCTGATCGCCTCGTTGTTCGCCATGCAAACCCTCGGTCACACCAGACTGCGGTTTAACCAATACCTGCTGGCATCGCTGTGGATGGGCATCGGCATCGCCCTGATGCATTACGTCGGCATGTCGGCCATGCGTTCCCAGGCCCAGGCGTATTTCGAGTCGGGCCTGCTGCTCGCCTCGGTGGGCATCGCCATTGGCGCCAGCCTGGCCGCTCTGTTGTTGTCGAGCTACCTGCGTACCGGCGCCGGCGTCTTCCATCAACTGCTCAAATACGCCGCCAGCCTGATGTTGGGCGCAGGCATTATCAGCATGCACTTTACCGGCATGGCCGCCATGCAACTGATCGTCCCCACCGGCGCCGATCTCTCGTTACCACTGAACAATAACCCTATCCAACTGGGCCTGTCGGTCGCCGTGATCACCCTGCTGGTGATCGGCAGCAGCATCAGCGCCGCGCTGGCGGACAAGAAGCTGCAGCACAAGGAGCGCGACCTGCGTCGGGTCAACGCGCTGCTCAGCGAACTGGACCAGGCCCGCGCCTCCCTGCAACAGGTGGCGCATTACGATGCGCTGACCGGCCTCCTTAATCGGCGCGGCTTCAATCAGATTTTTGCGGAAAAAATCGCCGAAAAAACGGCTTCAAACGGCATGATGGCGGTTATTTTCCTCGATATCGATCACTTCAAACGCATCAACGACAGCCTCGGCCATGACGCTGGGGATCAATTGCTCAGCGTGCTCGCCAGCCATATCAAAGGCTCCGTGCGCAGCCATGCGGACGTGGTCGCACGGTTTGGCGGCGATGAGTTCTGCATCCTGATCAGCGTTCACCACCGCGACGAAGCGCGACACCTGGCCCAGCGCATCATGCAGAAGATGAAGGACCCGGTCGAACTCGCCGGCCGCCGTATGGTGATGACCACCAGCATCGGCATCAGCCTGTTTCCGGAGGATGGCCTGACCTGCGAAGAGCTGCTCAAAAATGCCGACCTGGCGCTGTACCAGTCCAAGGACATGGGACGCAATGGCCTGAACTTCTTCAGCTCCAACCTGAAGACCCGTGCCTTCCTCGAACTGCAATTGGAAGAAGAGCTACGCAGCGCCCTGCGCGCCCAGAACCAGTTGGTACTGTTCTACCAACCGATCTTTGACATGAAGCTGGGCAAAGTGACACGCCTGGAGGCCCTGGTGCGCTGGCAGCATCCGCAACAGGGGCTGCTGACCCCAGACCGGTTTATCGGAATTGCCGAAAGCAACGGGCTGATCGCCGAACTCGACCACTGGGTCTTGCGCCAGGCCTGTCATGACTTGAGCCTGCTCTCCGACCGAGGCTATACCGAACTGACCATGACAGTGAATTGCTCGGCCCTGAACCTGGCCCGCGATGAGCTGGCGGATGAGATCGAAGATGCGCTGCGCTTCAGCGGGATCGGCGCCAACCGCCTGGAGCTGGAAGTGACCGAAAATGCCTTGATGGGCAATATCAGCAGCACCCTGGCCCTGCTGCGGCAAATCCGCGCGCTGGGCGTGTCGCTGGCCATCGACGACTTTGGCACCGGCTACTCCTCACTCGCCTACCTCAAGCGCCTGCCGCTCAACACCCTGAAGATCGACCGCTCGTTTATCCAGGACATTCCCAAGTCGACCGCCGACATCGAGATCGTCCAGGCGATTATCGGCATGGCTCACACCCTGCACCTGCAAGTGGTGACCGAAGGAGTGGAAACCCAGGCCCAATTCGATCTGCTGCTCAACCATGGCTGTGATTTCGTCCAGGGCTACCTGTTGAGCCCGGCGGTGCCCGCCAGTGAAATAATGGGTGCAATGCAGGGCATCGACAGACGCAACCCGCTCAACTCATCCAACGTGGCGGGAACCAAGGACACGCCCCTGAAAAAAGAGCTCTCCTTGAGCCGCTCCGTACCCCACTCCATCGTCAGACCCATTCGCTGAGGTCCAATCTTTGGCATTTCGCCATCATTTACCTAAAGATCGCCGACAAACGGCCGATCCATCAGAGTCCGGCCAGGTTTTTCCTGAGCACACAGGGTCAGCCTGAGCGTTCCGGACAAGGACGCACTGTAAAGTCGCGAACTCCCATTCCGTGATGGCCATTTGATACTTTTCAGCCATCCTCCCAGGCACATGGCGCACAATGACTTCTAAAAATAACCCAGCCACCGTGGTATCCGATGTGTTGCTCCCAGCTCCTGCGGACAAGCCCTCAGGTTCAAAGTCATTGAGCACCGCCCGCCCGCTGGCCACCCAGCAATACCTGTACTTCACCGAAACCAATACCGACCGCATCCTCGATAACCTCGACGGCCTGCGCGACATGGTGTTCCCGCGCCCGCCTCACCTGGAAGGCGACAGCGAGCAGCACAGCGAGCAGGAATTCCCCTCGGTCTGCCTGATCGGCCTGGGCCGCTGCGGTTCGAACATCGCGCTGGACGTGGCGGAGCTGGTGTACAACGCGCGCAAGTTCTACCTCAACGAATTCAGCACCGAAGACAAATCCTTGGATAAGGGCTACAGCCCGGCCCAGTGGATTCGCAACAACCTGCGCCTGGGCGGCGGCAAGGCCAGCAAGCCGGTGTTCCTGGTGGAACCGCTGGTGATGCTCGGCGACCTGGACAAGGACATCGCCGGGCGTATCCGTTTCTCGCGCAAGGGCGAAAAAAGCGGCTTCCTGCGCGACTACAGCAAGATGAAAATCATGGACCTCTCCGAAGTCCATGCCGGTGGCGCCGGTAACGCGCCGATCCTCGGCCAGTACCTGGCCAAGATCATCCTGAACAAAGACACCCAGCGCTTTTCCAGCCCCGACTGGAAGATGATCCACTCGTACCTGATCGACTCCTGCGGCATCAAGGCCAACCAGTCGCGCCTGTACTTCTCGATCTTCAGCGCCGGCGGCGGTACCGGTTCGGGCATGGCCTCGGAATTCGGCCTGGCGCAGCAGCATTCGTACATGAACAAGACGTTCGACACCAAGCCCGCCGACGAGCACGACAGCAAAAGCGGCCACGCCTTCGTGTTCGAACCGATCTTCACCAGCGGTATTTGCGTGCTGCCGAACATCTCCGACCACCGCAGCGAAATGTCCGAGGCGCTGCACATCAACGCCGGACGCTTGCTGTGCAAGTACCTGTCGGAAGAATGGGACTTCTCATACAACTTCGACAATGAAGACAGCAGCGAAGCCAGCGTAAAGGGGCGTATCCGGCCGTGGAACGCGATGATGCTGATCTCCAACGACATCATGCGCTACGCCGAAGAGAGCGATGACGGCAATATCCAGAACATTGACGTCAATGCCATGGAAAAACACGCCAACCAGTACATCTCCCAGCAGATCTTCAACATCCTCACCGCCCAGGCCGTGACCACCGACTACGACCAGAACTACTTCCGTCGCGCCGGCATCGACATCGGCGAAACCATCCGCCTGGACGCCAATGACCTGTTCATGAGCCTGGCCGGGCCGGTGGCGATTGCCTACGCCGAATCCGTAGTACCGGAAACCCCGGCGCCGTCCAATGACAAGTTCAAAGTCTTCGAGAAAGAGCCCCAGCGCCTGAACATCGATGACCTGTTCTTCCGCTCCATCGACCTGCCGCATTTCAACAAGGTCACCCAGGCCATCGAAGGCATCAGCCTGTTGCCGATCGAGTCCAAGCGCTACAAGGCGTCCCTGGAGCAATACAAGAACTCCGGCTACGATGCGGCGGCGCTGCATGACCTGCACTTTTTCAAGAACTGCTCGTCGGTGGTGTCGATCGTCTCGCTGCCCAAGGACTACAAGCTGTCCTACATGGACCTGAACCGGCTCAAGACTCACCTCAACAGCCTGTTCCCCAACACCACCCTCAAGCGCTATGCCCTGGTAATCGGCGCGTCCGCCAACCTGTCGCTGACCACCCTGATCGCCAAGAGCCCGTGCCTGTCGGATGACTTCCTAACGCTGATCGTGGCCTTTATCAAGCGTTGCTTTGCACGCAACCCGTACCGCTTCGACGACACCCTGGACAACTCGATCCTGGATTTCATCATCCACGAGGACTTCGACGAAGACCGCATCGACGAGTTGCTCAACGAGTTTGAAAACCCGGCGAAGATCCTCGATACCAACTGGTACGCGATCAAGCCGATGTATGAGAAGAAGTACCGCGAGTTGATCAACGACAAAGAGAAGTTCGTGTCGATCAATGACATTCGCCTGTCACGGGATTGCGTGAAGAAGGCGATCAAGTACTTGCGCGAGATCTACCGTCACCGCATCGGCAAGACCAAGGTTATTTCGTTGAATAACCACACCGGCAAGACCGCCTAGCCCAGTGTGACGGCGCCGCCTGGCGCCGTTGCAACCTCAGTGCGTCATGCGTTGGCGCAGGAACGCGATGATGGTCTTTTCGTCGGCGCGTCTTGCAGGCCGGGGCAAATGCTTCGGCCAGCCGGAATTTTTTGCGCCGAAGAACCGCTTCTGCTCCGCCTCATCCCAGCCACGAATCTCCCGCGAAGCCGATTCCCACCACCCGTGTCGGCACACGTCGTAGTACGGATGCGCAGGCGCCGAACTGCCGTAGAGCAAGTCACGACCGACCTTTTTCAGGTGCTTGCGCTGATTGCGCAGCTTCCACTTGATGCGCAGCCGCTGCCAGGGCGAGGGCACCGGCTTGACTCGCGGCACATCCCTGCATCGCGCGACCAGCTCGGGGCCGAATGCCTCACCGTGAAGGGTGAAGAAGTGCGCTTGCATGGCATGGAAGAAGCGCTTATCGGCGAAGTAGTGATGAACGAATTTATGCGCCTCGCGCACCTTTTGGTCGCGCATCGCGAAGGAAATCGCGATTTGCTCGATGGTGTGAATATCGAACGAGTTCCGCGTCCACTCGTCGATCAGGCGGATAGAGGCTTCGAGCAGCGGCGCATCGCTGGCACGCACGCCGCACAGACCACTGTTATAGAGCTTGAAGCTGTTATCCGCAGAGATGCCATGGGCCTGCAGGTGCTCGCCCAACTTGAGATAGTCAGGGCGCTTGCAGACATAGCTCCAGTCGTATTCGAAGCCGTCCATCACATACTGGCCCGGCTCTATCAGTTCGAACACACGATGGGGGGACTTGAGGAACAGCGTGTCGGTGTCAACGAAGAGGGTCTTGTCCGCCCGCATAAGCCCTTGGGCGATCGCGCAGGCCTTGCGGCGATGAGGGTAACCGTTTTCACCCTGCCATTGGGCCAGGGTCTGCTCGTCCAGGGCGATGGTTTCAACCGGCCAGCCCATGTAGTCCTGAGGCCGATCGGTCATGACCCGGATGCACAGCGACTCGCCCGGTTTGAGTTGGGACAGGGCGGTGAGGATGCTGAACTTGGCTTCGCGCCGATAAACGTCCTGGCGACCGTAGATAAGGTAAAGCAGTTGGTGCGAAGGCTTCGCTAAGGGGGACAGCGCTGACGGCATGACTAGCTCCGGGTGACAAGCGGCGAACTTTACCGGAATTCGCCGTTTCCTACGCCGCGATCTGACAGGCACCACCCTTTTATTCACACTGAGAAACAATTCTCCGGCCTATTCAACGGCGAGAAAACTGTTCCCATGACGTGCGCGTCACCCAGCGCTGTGACCTTTCTTCACGGCAAGATGCCATCACGGCAACAGCGGTTACTCAGCTACACACTTTTAAAACGGAAAATAACGCACCTTTTCAGTGCAACCCTTTATCACGCCGCCCTTTCCTGGATCAGTATCCACGGCGAAACCACCACCGCCCACAAGCTCGGATCGCGCTCCACCAGGTCCAATGCCCGCGGTGCAGACACTTCGCCAAGGCTGCCCGCAGCCAGCCAGGCAGCGACTTTGTCGCGATTGTCCTCGGCCATTCCCTCGGCGGCTTCGATCAAATCCAGGCTTGGGTCGACCCACAATAGGGCACCTTTGGCAAAGAACGGTTCAAGCTCTTTCCAGGAGATTTCGGCGGTTTCACCGAGCAGCTTGGCATAGAGGGTGCTAGGTTCTTGCGTCATGGGAGTTCACCTGAAGAAAAAATCGGCGCAATCATAACGTCACGCTTCAGGCAGAAAAACCCAGTTGCAAATGCGTTATCGATTGAAAGTGTCAGGAAAGCCAAGGAATGCGCGAGAGTCAGGCATTACCCCCGCCGCAATTCTGTCTTTTTCTTTCATTTAAGCGACACCCCCGGGGTTTGCCCCCGGCAGCCAGCTTTTCAAGCGATCAACCGGCGCTCTACACTGTACCGGTACAGTTGCCAGGGCACTGCCGGGGGGATATCCGAGATATCCGATCCGGTTCTGCAGCTCACAAGGCCGCTAGAACTATAAAAAATACAACAGTAAGAGTGGAGCACTATGAATAAGGCTACTAAGCAGATTTCCAAACTGTTTGCCGCTATGGTCCTGGCTGGGGTTGCCGGCCATTCGTTCGCAGCCGACACCATCAAGATCGGCATCGCCGGTCCAAAGACTGGTCCTGTAACGCAATACGGCGACATGCAATTCATGGGTGCCAAGCAGGCCATCGCCGACATCAACGCCAAGGGCGGCGTCGACGGCAAGATGCTCGAAGCCAAGGAATACGACGACGCCTGCGATCCTAAACAAGCCGTGGCCGTGGCCAACAAAGTGGTCAACGACGGCGTCAAGTTCGTGGTCGGTCACCTCTGCTCCAGCTCCACTCAGCCTGCGTCCGACATCTATGAAGACGAAGGCGTGATCATGATTACCCCGGCAGCCACCAGCCCGGAAATCACCGCCCGTGGCTACAAGCTGATCTTCCGCACCATCGGCCTGGACAGCGCCCAAGGCCCGGCGGCCGGCAACTACATCGCCGACCACGTGAAGCCGAAAATCGTTGCCGTCCTGCACGACAAGCAGCAATACGGTGAAGGTATCGCCACCGCCGTCAAACAGACCCTTGAGAAGAAAGGCACCAAGGTTGCCGTCTTCGAAGGCCTGAACGCCGGCGACAAAGACTTCTCCTCGATCATCCAGAAGCTCAAGCAAGCCAACGTCGATTTCGTCTACTACGGCGGCTACCACCCGGAGCTGGGCCTGATCCTGCGCCAAGCCAAGGAAAAAGGCCTGAACGCCAAGTTCATGGGCCCTGAAGGTGTCGGCAACGACTCCATCTCGCAAATCGCCCAGGGCGCTTCCGAAGGCCTGCTGGTAACCCTGCCGAAATCCTTCGATACCGACCCGGCCAACAAAGCCATCGTTGAAGAGTTCGCCAAGAACAAGCAGGACCCAACCGGTCCGTTCGTGTTCCCGGCCTACTCGGCCATTGAAGTCATCGCCGGCGGCATCAAGGCCGCCAAGAGCGAAGACACCGCCAAAGTGGCCGAAGCCATTCACGCGGGCACCTTCAAGACCCCTACCGGCGAGCTGAGCTTCGACGCCAAGGGCGACCTGAAGGACTTCAAGTTCGTGGTCTACGAATGGCACTTCGGCAAACCAAAAACCGAAGTTTCCCCTCAGTAAGCCAGGCGTTACTGGTCCAACAAGCCCACTGTGAGAGCAGTGGGCTTTGTTTTACGAGGTTTATGGGCCTGTCACCCGCGATCCGGGCGCTGGCTCACCTGAAAATCTTAAAACCGTCACCAGCGGTTCGCTGGCAAACGCTTTGTGCAAATGTGCTCACAGAACACAGCACGGGGCCGGAACATGACTCCACCAGTGAAATGCGTATCGGGTTTTTAGGAGCGCTGTAATGCCTGAGATCTATCATTTTTTCCAACAGCTGGTTAATGGGCTGACCATTGGCAGCACCTATGCCTTGATAGCCATTGGCTACACAATGGTTTACGGCATCATTGGAATGATCAACTTCGCCCATGGCGAGGTATACATGATTGGTTCCTACGTGGCCTTCATTGCCCTTGCCGGGCTGGCCATGATGGGTATCCACTCCCTGCCGCTGTTGATGACCGCCGCGTTCCTGGCGTCGATCGTCGTAACCAGTGCCTATGGCTACAGTATCGAGCGCGTTGCCTACCGTCCCTTGCGTGGCAGCAACCGTTTGATCCCGCTGATTTCCGCCATCGGCATGTCGATTTTCCTGCAGAACACCGTATTGCTGTCCCAGGACTCCAAGGATAAATCCATCCCCAACCTGATCCCGGGGAGCTTCTCCTTCGGTCCGGGCGGTGCGGAAGAAGTGTTGATTTCCTACATGCAGATCCTGGTCTTCGTCGTCACCCTGGTGGCCATGCTGGGCCTGACCCTGTTCATCTCCCGCTCCCGTCTGGGGCGCGCCTGCCGGGCCTGCGCCGAAGACATCAAGATGGCCAACCTGTTGGGCATCAATACCAACAACATCATCGCCCTGACCTTCGTGATCGGTGCCGCACTGGCAGCCGTCGCGGCCGTACTGCTGAGCATGCAGTACGGCGTGATCAACCCCAACGCCGGGTTCCTGGTAGGCCTCAAGGCCTTTACCGCAGCGGTATTGGGCGGCATCGGCAGTATTCCGGGCGCGATGCTCGGCGGCCTGGTGCTGGGGGTGGCCGAGGCGTTTGGTGCCGATATTTTCGGCGACCAATACAAGGACGTCGTCGCGTTCGGCCTGTTGGTTCTGGTGCTGTTGTTCCGTCCGACCGGCATCCTGGGCCGTCCGGAGGTTGAGAAAGTATGAGCAGATATCTTAAATCGGCGTTTTTCAGCGCCTTGCTGGTGTGGGCGGTGGCCTTCCCGGTACTCGGCCTCAAGCTGAGCATTGTCGGCATCAACCTGGAGGTGCATGGCACCGGCCCCGTGACGCTGACCATCATCGCCCTGTGTTCGGTGCTGATGTTCCTGCGCGTGCTGTTCACCCAGCAGGTCGGCGCACTGTTCAAGCGCAACCGTGGCCCGCTGGTCTCGCCCAAGGTCAGCCAATTCCTGACCCTGCCACGCACGCAGCGCTACATCATCATCGGCCTGATCGTGGCCGCGTTGATCTGGCCGTTCTTCGGCTCGCGCGGTGCGGTCGACATTGCCACCCTGATCCTGATCTACGTGTTGCTGGGCCTGGGCCTGAACATCGTAGTGGGCCTGGCCGGCCTGCTCGACCTGGGTTATGTGGGCTTCTACGCCGTGGGTGCCTACACCTACGCGCTGCTGTCGCACTACCTGGGCTGGAGCTTCTGGATCTGCCTGCCGCTGGCCGGCATGGCGGCGGCCACGTTCGGCTTCCTGCTGGGCTTCCCGGTATTGCGCCTGCGTGGTGACTACCTGGCCATCGTGACCCTGGGCTTCGGGGAAATCATCCGTCTGTTCCTGCGTAACCTGACCGACATCACCGGTGGCCCCAACGGCATCAGCAGCATCCCCAAGCCGACGTTCTTCGGGCTGTCGTTCGACCGCACCGCTGCCGAAGGCATGCAGACGTTCCACGAGTACTTCGGGATCGACTACAACCCGGTGAGCAAAGTGGTGTTCCTGTACCTGGTGGCGCTGTTGCTGGCGCTGGCGGCACTGTTCGTGATCAACCGCTTGCTGCGCATGCCGATCGGCCGTGCCTGGGAAGCGTTGCGCGAAGATGAAATCGCCTGCCGTGCCCTGGGCCTGAACCCGACCATCATCAAGCTCTCCGCCTTCACCCTGGGTGCCGCGTTCGCCGGTTTTGCCGGCAGCTTCTTCGCCGCGCGCCAAGGCCTGGTGACCCCGGAGTCGTTCACCTTCATCGAGTCGGCGATCATCCTCGCCATCGTCGTGTTGGGTGGCATGGGCTCGCAGCTGGGCGTGATCCTGGCGGCGATCGTGATGATCCTGCTGCCGGAAATGATGCGTGAGTTCAGCGAATACCGCATGTTGATGTTCGGCGCCATGATGGTGCTGATGATGATCTGGCGACCTCAAGGCCTGCTGCCCATGCAACGTCCACACATGGAGCTGCGCAAATGAGCCGCGAGATCCTGAAAGTCGAAAACTTGAGCATGCGCTTCGGCGGCTTGCTGGCGGTCAACGGCGTCGCCCTGACCGTGAAAGAGAAACAGGTGGTTGCGCTGATCGGCCCCAACGGCGCCGGCAAGACCACGGTGTTCAACTGCCTCACCGGTTTCTACAAGCCGAGTGGCGGCAGCATCCTGCTGGACGGCCAGCCGATCCAGGGCCTGGCCGGCCACGAGATTGCCCGCAAGGGCGTGGTGCGCACCTTCCAGAACGTACGGCTGTTCAAGGACATGACGGCGGTCGAGAACCTGTTGATCGCCCAGCACCGTCACCTGAACACCAACTTCTTTGCGGGCCTGTTCAAGACCCCGGCGTTCCGCAAGAGCGAGCGCGAGGCCATGGAATACGCTGCGTACTGGCTGGACAAGGTCAACCTCACCGAGTTCGCCAACCGCCCCGCCGGCACCCTGGCCTATGGTCAGCAACGTCGCCTGGAAATCGCTCGCTGCATGATGACCCGTCCGCGGATCCTGATGCTCGACGAACCGGCCGCCGGCCTGAACCCCAAGGAAACCGAAGACCTCAAGGCGCTGATCGGCGTGTTGCGTGAGGAAAACAACGCCACGGTGCTGTTGATCGAACACGACATGAAACTGGTCATGAGCATTTCCGACCATATCGTGGTGATCAACCAGGGCACGCCGCTGGCGGACGGGACGCCGGAGCAGATCCGCGACAATCCTGAAGTGATCAAAGCCTATCTGGGGGAAGCGTAAAATGCTGCAATTCGAAAACGTTTCCACTTTCTACGGCAAGATCCAGGCCTTGCACAGCGTCAACGTCGAAGTGCGCCAGGGTGAGATCGTCACGCTGATCGGCGCCAACGGCGCCGGCAAGTCGACCTTGCTGATGACCTTGTGCGGCTCGCCGCAGGCCCACAGCGGCAGCATCCGCTACATGGGTGAAGAGCTGGTGGGCCAGCAGTCGTCGCACATCATGCGCAAGAGCATTGCCGTGGTGCCGGAAGGCCGGCGGGTGTTCTCGCGCCTGACCGTGGAAGAAAACCTGGCCATGGGCGGGTTCTTCACCGACAAGGGCGACTACCAGGAGCAGATGGACAAGGTGCTGCACCTGTTCCCTCGCCTCAAGGAGCGCTTCAGCCAGCGCGGCGGCACCATGTCCGGCGGCGAGCAGCAAATGCTCGCCATCGGCCGGGCGCTGATGAGCAAGCCCAAGCTGTTGCTGTTGGACGAACCCTCCCTGGGCCTGGCACCGATCATCATCCAGCAGATCTTCGACATCATCGAACAACTGCGCAAGGACGGTGTAACGGTGTTCCTGGTGGAGCAGAACGCCAACCAGGCGCTGAAAATCGCTGACCGCGCCTACGTGCTGGAAAACGGCCGGGTGGTGATGCAGGGCACTGGCGAGCAGCTGCTGACCGATCCGAAGGTGCGTGAGGCGTACCTGGGCGGCTAAGAGACGGTGGCTGGATAAGCCGGGTCTCATGTGGGAGGGAGCAAGCTCCCTCCCACATTTTTTTGCATTGTTTGAAATTATTTCGTCTGGCCTTGTAACGAACACCCCCCTCCCGCCTCTAGTGGTGCAAGCAGGCATTCAAGCCCGCTCCTCAACCTACTGCTGGAGATCCACCATGACCACCAAACTGTCTGCCGCTTCCCTCGTCCTCGCCCTGAGTTCGGCCTTGAGCCTATCCGCCCTGACCACCAGCGCCCACGCTGCCGACGACATGCAGAAGTGCTTCGGCGTCGCTGAAGCCGGCAAGAACGATTGCGCCGCCGGTGCCGGCACGTCCTGCGCCGGCACCTCGAAGACCAAGGATCAGGCCAACGCCTGGAAACTGGTACCGGCCGGCACCTGCACCCAAACCCCAAGCTCCACCTCGCCGACCGGCTTCGGCCAGGAAGCCGCCTTCACCGCCAAGTCCTGACCCCTGCCTGGCCTGAGTACGGATGATGACGCTTTCACTCCTGCCCACAGTCTCACCGATTCAGATGCCCGGGCTCCCCTATCGGACCGGGCTGGGGCTGAAGCACGAGCACTTCAAGGAAGTGCTCGATACTTCGCCCGACATCGGTTTTTTTGAAGTGCACGCCGAAAACTACATGGTGGCCGGCGGCCCGTTTCATCACTACCTGGGGTTGATTCGCGAACGCTACCCCCTGTCGTTGCACGGCGTGGGCCTGTCCATCGGTGGCGAAGGCCCGCTCAACCGTGAGCACCTGGGGCGCTTGGCCGCATTGATCGAACGCTACCAACCCCACTCATTTTCCGAACACCTGGCGTGGTCCAGCCACGGCCCGGTGTTTCTCAACGACCTGCTGCCCCTGGCTTATGACGCCACCACCTTGAGTCGAGTTTGCGAGCACGTCGACCAGGTACAGAGCACCCTCAAGCGGCCGATGCTGCTGGAGAATCCATCGACCTACCTGCAGTTCCAGCGCTCGACCCTGGACGAGACCGACTTCATCAGCGAGATCATCCGCCGCACCGGCTGCGGCCTGCTGCTGGACGTGAACAACGTCTACGTGTCGTGCATAAACCACCAGCGCGACCCTCTGGCCTACATCCACGCCCTACCATTGCGCGCCGTGGGTGAGATTCATCTGGCCGGCTTCGCCGAAGACACCGACAGCCTGGGCGATCGCCTGCTGATCGATGACCATGGCGCGCCCATCGATAACGCGGTGTGGCTGCTGTACGAACACGTACTCGCGCTGACGGGCCCGGTCGCAACCCTGATCGAGCGCGACAACCAAGTGCCGGCCTTCAGCGTGCTATGCGCGGAAGCCCAGCACGCTGAACGGTACTTATCGCAGGTCCACCCATGAGCCTTCACGACGCCTTTTCCAGCGCCTTGCTGGCGCCCGGCCAACCTTGCCCCGACGGCCTGTTCAGCAGCAACGGGGCCGACCCGGCCAGTCGTTTTGCGGTGTATCGCAACAATGTTCACAACTCGTTGATCAATGCGCTGGCAACCGCATACCCCGTAACCGCGCAATTGGTCGGCGATGAATTTTTCCGCGCCATGGCCGGCATTTTCGTCCAGGCCTACCCGCCCGCCAGCCCGCTGATCAGCGAGTACGGCGGCACATTCGCCGACTTTATCCAAGGTTTTGAACCGGCCGCCAGCGTGCCCTACCTGGCCGATGTCGCCCGGTTGGAACGCTTGCGGGTTCGCGCTTATCACGCAGCGGATACAGCCGTGGTGGATCCGCAAGCCGTTCTGCAGCAACTGCAAGCCCACACGAAGCCGGGGGCGCTGCATCTGCAACTGCACCCGTCCGTTGGCACATTGAATTCCGCCTACGCAGTGGTTGCAGCATGGGCGGCACACCAGACCGAGGGCGCCCTGGCCACCCTGGATCCCTGGCATGCCCAGAGCGCGCTGGTGTTGCGCCAAGGGTTGAGCGTCAAGGTCTTCGCCATCGACGGCGGCTCGGTCGCCTTTATCAATAGCCTGAAACGCGGCTCGGCGCTGGAAATGGCCGTCGCAAATGCCCTCGAGGCCAGCGCCGAATTCGACCTGCACCAATGCCTCACGCTGCTGATCAACCACGACGCACTCAGTCATCTGCTCCCAGAACAACAGGTATCGCCATGAACACTTCCGCTTCGTGCCTGATCAAGCAGGCCATCGCGCTTTTCGAGAAAATCCCTTACAGCCTGATCGCGTTTATTGCGCGCTTCTCAATAGCGGCGGTGTTCTGGAAGTCCGGGCAAACCAAGGTCGAAGGCCTTGCCATTGACCTGATCAACGGCACGTTCGAACTCGGTCCCCCCAAACTCGCCGCCTCGACATTGCCGCTGTTTCGCAGTGAATACCACGTGCCATTGCTGTCGCCGGAAGTCGCCGCGCACATGGCGGCGTTTGCCGAGCACTTTTTCCCGGTGCTGATCCTGGTGGGCCTGGCCACGCGCTTCTCAGCCCTGGCCTTGATCGGGATGACCCTGGTCATTCAGTTGTTCGTCTACCCGGACGCCTACCCCACCCACGGCACCTGGATGGCGCTGCTGTTGCTTTTAGTCGCCAAAGGCCCGGGCAGCCTGTCTATCGATCACCTGATTGCGCGCCGCTACCGTTAAAGCCGATCCAGCGCCTCGCCGCTGCGCTTGAACCAGTCCACCAGGTAGTCGGCCAATACTTGGGTACGTCTCGGCAGGCCGCCTTGATAAGGATGGACCAGGTACATCGGCATACTCCGCGTCTGGTAATCACGCAGGAGCCAACGCAATCGGCCGTCAGCCAATTCCGTGGGCAGCACGTAGGACGGCAAGCGGGCGATTCCGGCCCCTACCAGGGCGGCCTTCTTCAGCAAGTTGTAATGGTTGGAGGCAAAGGTGCCGCTCACCCTCACCCGCAACAACTCGTGCTGCTGGTGATAAAGCCATTCCTCGCGACCGCTGTAGTGGCTGTTGAGTAAACAGCTGTGCGCCGCAAGATCCCCAGGGGTCAGGGGTTCGCCATGTTGCTTCAGGTAAGCGGGACTGGCGCAGGTCATCTCGTGCCAGGCCAGCAGCGGCCTGGCCACCAGACGCTCGTTTTCAATCACCCCCGAACGCACCCCCAGGTCAAAGCCGTCTCGCGCCAGGTCTCGGTAGCTGTTGTTGAGCTCCAGCTCGATCTGCACCTGGGGATACTGCTTGGAAAACTCCAGCAACAAACCATCGAAGAAGGTTTCCCCTAATGAAACCGGAACCGTCATACGCACAGGCCCGGCCAAATCGTCCTTGAGACGCGCCAATGCCTGTCGGGCGCGATCCACCTGCACCACCAGCGCTTGCGCCTGGGGCAACAGCGCCGCACCGGCGGCGGTCAGGCTGAGCCTGCGTGTGGTGCGGTGCAGCAAGACCACGCTGAACTGCGCTTCCAAATGGCTGATGCGCTTGGACAACTGGCCCTTGCTGCAGCCCAGTTGCTCGGCCGCCACGGTAAAACTGCCGGCTTCGATCAGTACGGCAAAGGCCGCCAGGTCATCCATCTCGCTCATGGACTGTTTCCATTTGAAAACCAAAGGTTGCCTATTAGCACGTTTATCCGCTTAAAAAGCCACTCTAGACTGAACCTTCACTTACTCCTGGAGGGACAGCCCCATGAAAATCCTATTGATTGGCGCCAGTGGCACCGTCGGCTCGGCAGTCAAGGCCGAACTGGCCCAGCGTCACGAGGTGACCAGCATTGGCCGCAGCAGCGGCGACTTCCAGGTGGATATCAGCGACAGCACCTCGATCCGCAACCTGTTCGAGCAGACCGGCAAATTCGATGCACTTGTCTGCACTGCAGGCAACGTGAATTTCGTGGCGCTGGGGGATATGGGCGAAAGCGACTTTGAACTGGGCCTGCGTGACAAGCTGATGGGCCAGGTCAACCTGCTGTTGATCGGCCGCGAGTATGCCAACGACGGCGCGTCGTTCACCTTCACCAGTGGCATTCTCAACCGTGACCCGATCCGTACTGGCGCTTCGGCTGCGCTGGTCAATGGCGCACTCGACGCGTTTATCAAAGCCGCGGCAATCGAATTGCCACGGGGGCTGCGCATCAACTCCGTGAGCCCGACCGTGCTGGTGGAGGCCATGGGCAGCTACGCACCGTACTTCCGTGGCTATAAACCGGTTCCGGGGGCCGATGTGGCATTGGCCTATGCAAAAAGCGTGGAGGGCTTACAGACCGGCCAGACATTTATTGTTGGCTGAATGTAACCATTGTAAGAATTGCCTGAAGCAGGGCTGCGGGGTTGTGATGCAACGCCAGCCTGCGTAACGTGGCGGCACTTGTCTGGAGACCCGATCATGCGTGCCGCCCGTAACCTCGCCCTGTTTGCCTTGCTTCCTGTGTTAGCCGCTTGCCAGATGTTCGAAAACGAGCCGACCAAGCCGTCTACCGCCGGGTTGACCCGCATGCAGGGCGAACTCACGGCGGTAGGTAGCAAGCTGCTGTTCCAGCCGTGCGACGATAAACGCAACTATGTCGTCAACGACACCAGTGGCACCAGCATCCTGCAGGAAGCGGCGTCCCTGGCCGGCCAGCAAGGGGCATTGTTTGCCGATTTGCGTGGCAAGTTCTCGGGCGTCGCCAGCGGCACCCAGGGCAGCGTCGACCTGCAACAACTCTACCGCGTAGAGCGCTCGACCTCTGCCTGCACCGACCCGGACTTCAAGCGCATGACCCTGCGGGCCAACGGCCACAAGCCAGCCTGGGCCATGAACGTCACCGCCAAGGGCATGGTGCTCGAGCGTGAAGGCCAGCCGCCACTGGCGGTGCCTTATGTCGAAGAGCAGATCGGCGACGGCCGCTTCAACCTGATGACCGAAGCCAACAACCAGCACATCGAACTGTGGGTCGCGCCCCAGCGCTGCATCGACAGCGTCAGCGGCAGCCTGCAACACATGACGGCGGAATTGCGCGTCAACGGCCAGGTACAGCGCGGTTGCGCGGCGTTTGGTGGTTCCCGGGACGACTGATTCAGCGCTGCGCTGTTTTAACCTGACGGAAAACCGCCATTGGGGCTTATAATCGCCGGTTTGCAAAACAGCCGGCCTCTTTGTCCGCCGCCTACCGGATCCCGTCATGTTACGAATCACCGAACTCAAGCTGCCCATCGACCATCCCGAACAAGACCTGCGGCCTGCCATCGTGCAGCGCCTGGGCATCGCCAGTGATGACCTGCTCGATTTCACCCTGTTCAAACGCAGCTACGACGCGCGCAAAAAGTCGTCGGAGCTGTGCTTCATCTACACCATCGACCTCAATGTGAAGGGTGAGGCCGCCCTGCTGCTCAAGTTTGCCGATGACCGCAACGTCAACCCGGCGCCGGACGTCAGCTACACGGTGGTGGGCCAGGCCCCGGCAGGCTTGGTCGAACGGCCTGTGGTAGTCGGTTTTGGCCCGTGCGGTATCTTCGCCGGGCTGTTGCTGGCGCAGATGGGTTTCAGGCCGATCATCCTCGAACGCGGCAAGGAAGTACGCCAGCGCACCAAGGACACCTGGGGCCTGTGGCGCAAAAGCGTGCTCAACCCCGAGTCCAACGTGCAGTTCGGTGAAGGCGGCGCCGGGACCTTCTCCGACGGCAAGCTCTACAGTCAGATCAAGGACCCGAAATTCCACGGCCGCAAAGTCCTGCACGAGTTCGTCAAGGCCGGCGCGCCGGAAGAAATCCTCTACGTCAGCAAGCCCCACATCGGTACCTTCCGCCTGACCGGCGTGGTAGAAAACATGCGCGAGCAGATCATCGCCCTGGGCGGTGAAGTGCGTTTCGAGCAACGGGTGACCGACGTGCTGATCGAAGACGGCCAGTTGAATGGCGTGGTCATCGACGGTGGTGAGCAGATCCTCTCCAAACATGTGATCCTGGCCCTCGGCCACAGCGCCCGCGACACCTTCCGCATGCTCCATGGCCGTGGCGTCTACATGGAAGCCAAACCGTTCTCGGTGGGGTTCCGGATCGAACACCCGCAATCGCTGATCGACGCCGCGCGCCTGGGCAAATATGCCGGGCACCCGAAGCTGGGCGCCGCCGACTACAAGCTGGTGCACCACGCCAAGAACGGCCGTTCGGTCTACAGCTTCTGCATGTGCCCGGGTGGCACCGTGGTGGCAGCGACCTCCGAGCCGAACCGCGTGGTGACCAACGGCATGAGCCAGTACTCGCGTAACGAGCGCAATGCCAACTCCGGCATCGTCGTCGGCATCACGCCGGAAGTGGATTACCCAGGCGGCCCGCTGGCGGGTATCGAGTTGCAGGAGCGCCTGGAGTCCCACGCCTACATCCTCGGCGGCAGCAACTACGAGGCTCCGGCACAGTTGGTCGGCGACTTTATCGCCGGTAAGCCATCCACGGCCATCGGCAGTGTGGAACCGTCCTACAAGCCAGGGGTGGCCCTGGGCGACCTGGCCCTGGCCTTGCCGGACTTCGCCATCGAAGCGATCCGCGAAGCACTGCCGGCGTTCGAGAAGCAGATCAAGGGCTACTCGCTGCACGATGCCGTGCTGACGGGGATCGAGACGCGCACCTCGTCACCGCTGCGGATTACCCGTGACGAATCGATGCAGAGCCTGAACGTGAAAGGCCTGTTCCCGGCCGGTGAAGGCGCTGGGTATGCGGGCGGGATTCTGTCGGCCGGTGTCGACGGGATTCGGATTGCCGAGGCGTTGGCACGGGATATGTTGGGTATCGAGGCCTGAGAACAGCGCAAATTAAATGAGGGAGGCGGCTTGCCCCCTCCCTCATTTGGTTTGCATCGGGTCAGATATTCGCGCGCAGGATGCTGGCGGGCAATGGTTCACCCTGCTCCACACTGGCGGCCACGGCCGTGATCAACCCCTCGAGCGCATAGCCCTGCCCCGCCAACCACGCCTGGTCGTAATAGGTCGTTGCATACCGCTCGCCCCCATCACACAAGATCGCCACGATCGAACCTGACTCCCCTGCCGCTTTCATCTGCTGCGCCGCCATTAATGCGCCAATCAGGTTGGTCCCGCTGGAACCGCCGACTCGCCGCCCCAGGCGCTCAGCCAGGTAATGCATGGCCGCCAGCGACAGCGCATCCGGCACCTTGACCATCGCATCAATCACCTTGGGCAAAAACGACGCCTCGACCCGTGGCCGGCCAATGCCTTCGATTCGCGAACCACAGTCCAGGCGCAGGCTGGCGTCACCGCTCTGGTAGAAATCGAAAAACACCGAGCGCTCGGCGTCGGCACACAACACGCGGGTGCAGTGCTGGCGATAACGCACATAACGACCCAGGGTGGCGGTGGTGCCGCCGGTACCGGGGCTGGAAATCAACCAGCTCGGTTCCGGGTGCCGCTCAAAGCGCATCTGCTGGAAGATCGACTCGGCGATGTTGTTGTTCGCCCGCCAGTCGGTGGCACGCTCGGCATAAGTGAACTGATCCATGAAATGACCGCCGCTTTCCTGGGCCAGGCGTTCGGACTCGGCGTAGATCTGCGTGGGATCCTGTACCAGATGGCTTTTGCCGCCGTAGAAGGCAATCTGCGCGATCTTTTCCTGGGATGTTGTGGCGGGCATCACCGCAATGAACGGCACCCCGAGCAGCCGGGCAAAATACGCTTCGGAAATCGCCGTCGAGCCGCTGGATGCTTCAATGACCGGTGCGCCCGGCTTGAGCCAGCCATTGCACAGCGCGTACAGGAACAGCGAACGGGCCAGCCGATGCTTCAGGCTGCCGGTGGGGTGGCTGGATTCATCCTTGAAGTACAACTCGATGCCCGGCAGGCCCGGCAGCGGTAACGGAATCAGATGCGTGTCAGCACTGCGTTGGAAGTCCGCTTCGATGATGCGAATGGCTTCGCGGGCCCAGGGACGGTGGTCGCTCATAAGGAAGAACTCTAAGGATTTCAGCACCGATCTTAGGATGTTTCCTACACTGCACACAGATACAGTGACGACTCAATTGGACACACAATTGCTAGGCTTTGGCGCTACGCCACCCTACCCCATCCCTTATAACAAATAAGAATATAACTTTTGTTTTAACAACTAACGGTACGGGTTAGGGTACCCACCTATTGAACCTGGATTGGAGAGCATCCCTTGCCTCTGCGTAGCACTTTTACCCGTTTCTTCCAGCTGGAAGCCGCCAGCGGCCTGTTGTTGATCGCCGCTGCCGCCTTGGCGCTGATCATCAACAACTCTCCGTTGTCGCACCTGTATGGCGCGTTTCTCGACGTGCCGGTGGTGGCCCAGATTGGCGCACTGCAAATCGCCAAGCCCGCGCTGCTGTGGATCAACGATGGCCTGATGGCCCTGTTCTTCCTGCTGATCGGCCTGGAGGTCAAGCGCGAGCTGCTTGACGGCCACCTGTCCAAGCCTTCGCAAGTGGTGCTGCCCGGCGCAGCCGCCATCGGCGGCATGGTGGTGCCGGCGCTGATCTACTGGGCAATCAACAAGGACTACCCCGCCGCCCTCTCCGGCTGGGCAATCCCGATGGCCACCGACATCGCCTTCGCGTTGGGCGTCCTGGCATTGCTGGGCAAACGGGTGCCGGTATCGTTGAAGCTGTTCCTGATGACCCTGGCCATCATCGACGACCTGGGCGCGATCATTGTTATTGCAGTGTTCTATTCCGCCGACCTGTCCGGTGCAGCCCTGGCCGGCGCGGGCGCCTGCCTGGTTGCCTTGATTGCAATGAACCGCCTGGGCGTGATCAAGCTCGGTCCCTACCTGATCATCGGCCTGATCCTGTGGGTGTGCGTACTCAAGAGCGGCGTGCACGCCACCCTGGCCGGCGTGACCCTGGCGTTCTGCATCCCGATGCGCACCAGGAATGCCGAGCCCTCGCCGCTGCTGACGCTGGAACACGCCCTGCATCCGTGGGTGGCCTACGGCATCCTGCCGCTGTTCGCCTTCGCCAACGCCGGGGTGTCACTCACCGGGGTCAGCCTGGAAAGCTTCACCCACCACGTGCCCATGGGCATTGCCGCCGGCCTGCTGATCGGCAAGACCGTCGGCGTGTTCGGCCTCACCTGGCTGGCCATCAAGACCGGCCTTGCCGCGCTGCCCAGCGGCGCCAACTGGGGCCAGGTCTTCGGCGTGGCGATCCTGTGTGGCATCGGCTTCACCATGAGCCTGTTCGTCGGCTCCCTGGCGTTTGTGCCGGGTGCCAGTGAGTTTGCCGGGGAGGATCGAATGGGGATCCTGACCGGGTCGATACTCGCAGCGTGTATTGGGTATGGGGTGACGGCGATAGCGAGTCGCAAAAAAGCCTGAGCCGACTGAAACGCAGCCCATAAAAAACCCCAACCGGTCACCCGGTTGGGGTTTTTCTTTTGCCTGCGGCTTACCGGTCAGCGAGTAACGCGGCTGGTGCCATCAACGGTCATGATGCGGACGCGATCACCGATGCGGAAGATTTCATTTTCCTGCACGGCTTGCACGTAGGCACGCATGCTGCCGTCGTCTTCGCGAACGGTGATTTCCACGCCCTGGGTGCGGGTCAGGCCTTCTTCGGTAGCCGAGCCCAGCAGGCCGCCGGCAACGGCGCCTATCACGGCAGTCACGATACTGCCACGGCCACCGCCGATGGCGCTGCCGCCAACGCCACCGATGACCGCGCCGGCAGCGCCGCCGATTGGGGTCTTGGTGCCTTCGATTTTTACCGGACGCAGGGATTCAATGGTGCCCATGCGAACGGTCTGTACACGACGCGCTTCGTCACGGGAGTACGAGTCGCCGGTCAGACTCGAGGCGCAGCCACCCAGCAGCAACGACAGCGTGGTAAAGCAGGCAACCAGTAAAACGGACTTACGCATAGCATCAACTCCAAAGGACAGGTATTCATTAGACGCTGCAGCTTGACGCCTGTCACGACAAGCCCGGCAGGAAATTGCTTTCATTCAGCCTCAGTACAGACTGCCCGTAGCCAAAATACCGACCAACGGTAGCACTCTCATCGTAACCAGGAACTTCATGGACTATTTCATCATTGTAGTCACTACCGTCGCCGGCCTGTACTTCCACGGCTGGCTGTACCTGCGGATCAGACGCTGGATAGACCGCGACCTGGCACTGTCCCTCGCAGGCGACGACCTGCACAAGCGTGCCTTTATGCTGCAACAACTGGAGCAGGCACGGATCTCGAAGATCAAGCGAAGCGAGTTGCCGCAGTGGCTGAAGAACGCCGCACAGCACTACACAGCCGAAGCCTCTTCAACAGAGACTTCGGTGTGATCGATATCATTCCAGTGGGGTGACGAAAGGTGCCGCTCAGGGCGCCAGGCGCTCGCGGGTCCATTCGGTCCCTTGCAGGCGGTAGTTCAGGCGGTCATGCAGGCGGCTGGCGCGGCCTTGCCAGAACTCGATGCGCTCCGGCAGCAGGCGATAGCCACCCCAATGCTCGGGGCAGTCGGGCTGGGTATCGCTGAAACGCTGTTCGGTGGCCTTGAGCAGGTCCTGCAGTTCTTCACGGTCACGAATGACCTGGCTCTGCGGGGAGGCCCAGGCGCCTAAACGACTGCCCAGGGGGCGGACCTGATAATAAGCGTCGGACTCCTCAGGCGTGACCTTGACCACCCGCCCTTCAATACGCACCTGGCGCTCCAGGGTCGGCCAGAAGAACGTCATGGCCGCAAACGGCCGCGCCGCGAGCTGTTCGCCCTTGGCGCTCTGATAGTTGGTGAAGAAGGTAAAGCCCTGCGCATCCAGGCCCTTGAGCAGCAGGATGCGGCAGTGCGGGCGACCGTCCTGGTCGACCGTAGCCAGGGTCATGGCATTGGCTTCCACCGGTGGCTGCTCGGTTTTCACCGCATCGGCAAACCACTGGTGGAACAACGCAAACGGCTCGTTCGGGGCCTGGGCCTCGCTCAAACCGTCCCGTGTGTAGTCACGGCGCATATCGGCCAGTGCCTGGGTCATGCGGCTTTATCCTTGTGGTTCAGCGGATCAGTTTTTCGCCTGGTCATTCGCAGCCGGTGCAGCAGCCTTGGCTTTGGCCGGGGCCGGTTTCTTCGCAGCGGGCTTGGCCGGGGCTTTTTTAGCCGCGGGCTTGGCAGCCGCCTTTTTAGCTGCGGGTGCCTTTTTAGCCGGGGTCTTGGCGGCCGGGGCCGGGGCTGGAACGTTCTGCACCGCAACCATTTCGGCTACAGGCGGGGTCTTGCCCGATTGATACTTGCTCAACAGCGCCAGCATGGTCGTGCGCTGGGTGAACATGATTTCCATGCGGCGGTTCAGCGCGCGGCCCTGGGTGCTGTCGTTGGCGGCACGTGGCATCAGGTCACCCATGCCACGCAGCATCAGGCGGTCCTGTTTCAGGCCGCTGAGGCTGAAGATCGAGGCGATGGACTGCGCACGCTCCTTGGTCAACGCCTGGCTGGCAGGCGCGGTACCGGTGGCATCCACGTGGCCCAGCACCAGCACAGCGGTTTTTGGATCGGCTTCAACCGCCTTGGCGACGCGAGTGAACGGCCCCAGGGTAACCGGCAGCAGCATCGCCGGGCGTTTCGGGTTGTAGGAGCCGTCTACCGGAGCAATCACCACGAGTACGTTATCGCGACGTTCCAGCTGCAGGTTGCTGTCCTTGATGGCGGCGCGCAGGCGCGGCTCATAGTCGTCCAACCAGGCCTGGGTGATTTTCGGGTCAGGCATTGGCACATTGGTCACGTCGACCTTGGCCAATGGCTTGGGTTTGCTTTCGAACGGCCACCACCAGTGGGTTTCGCTGTCGGTCTTGGCGACGGCAGGCGCGGCATCTGGAGCCGGGGTCGCGGCCTTGAGGTCGGCTTTCAGGTCAGCCTTGGCATCAGCGGCCTTCTCGTCGGCGCTCTTGGAGGAAAACGGCCACCAGCTGGAACCGGTCTCAGCCTTGGCGGCCGGCGCTGGCGCGGAGGCGACAGGCGCAGCAGCAGCGGCTACAGGTGCGGCAGGCTTGGCGCCGGCAGCGGGCTTGGCATCCGGCTTGGCGTCGGTTTGGGTCACTGCGTCCTTGGTCGTGGCCTTATCCGATCCAAATGACCACCAATGCCCACCCTCGGCATCATTTTGTGGAGTTTGTGCGCAACCGGTAATAGTGAGGCAAAGCGCCAGTGCCAAGGACTTGTTCGATAACATGAGATATCCACAAAATGAGAAAAGAAACGGGGGTCTCGATGACCCGTTAAACAGACGCTTACAGAACATTAAAGTTACATCATTTCGTTCAGCGCCTTCTTATAGTTGCCTTTGTAACAAAAAAATGTGAAACAGCAAGGGGTTTACAGACAACCGGCCAATATTCCGACCAACTTCTGTGCCCGTGGGTCCATAAGTACATAAGGCCCCAATGTATTAGTCACGAAACCAAACGCTACATCATGCTCAGGGTCGGCAAAACCCACCGAGCCGCCGGCGCCTGGATGCCCGAACGCACGGGCGCCAAGGCCAAATGTAGCATTGGGCAACTGTGGTTGATCCAACATGCAGCCCAGCCCGAAGCGGGTTTGTGTCAATAATGTTTTATCCGGCCCGATACTGTGTTCACGGGTCAATTCTTCGAGCATGTCGGCTTCCAGCAAACTACCGTCCAACAAACCACTATAAAAACCCGCCAGGCTACGCGCATTACCGTGACCATTTGCCGCCGGCTGCTGCATGCGTCGCCATTCAGGTTTATTAGTACTGGTGAGAATAGACGGTGGGTTGGCAAATGCCCGCGTCGTCATCGCGGTGGGCTCGCGCATCATTACTTGCAGTAAACGCTGCGCGGCTTCATCGCCCATATTGCCTTTGCTGCGCGCTATATGTGCAACACGATAAAACTCTTCGTCGGCCAGGCCCACGTGGAAGTCCAGCCCCAGCGGCCGTGCCACCCGCGCCACAATGGACTCACCCGGCCCACGCCCATCGGCGCGGCGCAGCAATTCGCCGACCAGCCAACCGTAGGTGATCGCCTCGTAGCCATGGCCCTGGCCCGGCGTCCACCAGGGGGCTTCGGCTGCCAGGGTGTCGACCATCAATTGCCAGTCGTACAAGGCTTCGGTGGGCAGCATCTCGCGGATGGCCGGCAACCCGGCCTGATGGCAGAGCAACTGGCGCAGCGTAATGTTTTCCTTGCCGGCAGCAGCGAACTCAGGCCAGTACCTGGCCACTGGCGCGTCCAATTGCAACTTGCCCTCGGCCACCAGTTGCAGGGCCGTGACAGCGGTGAAGGTCTTGGTGCAGGAAAACAGGTTAACGATGGTGTCGCTGTGCCAGGCCTCGGTACCGTCCTTGTCGGCGGTACCGGCCCACAGGTCAACGACGGTTTCGCCGCCGACCTGGATGCAGAGCCCGGCGCCACGCTCCTGCGGGTCATCGAACAACGCGGCGAACCCTTCACGCACCGCTTCGAACTGGAGCTCGTAATGACCCTGAACCTGCACCTAAGCCCCCTAGGAAAACACCGTAAAAAGTGGCCGACATTGTTCCAGCCATTGTGGGATTTGTGAACCCGTCAACAATGAATCAATGACCATTTCCCGAATGCCCACCGGCGTGTCCGGCGCCCTGCCCCGGGCCTTTGCCCTCACGTCCAGGTTTGCTGCCTTCGCTTTCATGAACCGTGCTGGCGGCCTTGGCCTTTTCCGCTTCCTTGCCCAGTTGATCCACCGCCGCCAGGTTGCTTTTACGCACACTGTCGACAAACCCCTGGAACGGTACGTCAGTGATACCCACCAGGCCGAAGTGGCCGTTTTCACCGTCCAGCAACCGGCCGGTCACCGGCTGGTCCAGGTACTGGAACCAATGCACACCGACAATGGACGGCTCGGCCATGGCTTGCTTGAGGAAGTTGGCATATGCCACGCCACGCTCTTCTTCCCTGGCCAACTGGGTCACGCCGCCCCAGAACGGGCCACGGTCCGCAGAGCCGAAGTTGAATTCAGTGATCAACACCGGCTTGTCCAGTGCACGAAGCGCGGCAAAGTCATAGCCGTCCTGGGGTTTGAGCGTGTACATGTTGAAACTCAGCACATCGCAATACTGCGCGCACGACGCCACGGCCTCCGGCGTACTCACCGCATAACGCCCGCCCAGCAGCAGTTGGTTGGGGGCGTGCCATTTCAGCGAGTCGGAGATGGTCTTGAAGTAGGCATCGGCGAAGGTCTTCTGGAAGTATTTGAAGTCAGCTTCGATTTCCGGGTGTTCAGGGTTGGGCATCGGCGGTTCGAAGCCCGGATCTTCCATCAGCTCCCACCCCGCCAACTCGATGCCCCAGGCTTTCGACAGGCCTTGCTCGTTGCGGTACTTGTCACGCAATTGCTTGAGAAACGCGCGCTTGGCCGGTACGTCGGTGGTCATGCGCAAGGTGCCGTAGGCCAGGGCGTAGCGGGATTTCGGATCATCGCCGGGGCCGGCCCAGGCCAGTTCGTTGTCGGCAAAGAAGCCGATCAGCCAGGGGTCGTCGCGGTGGTCGCGGGCGGCAATGGCCACCGCGCGCTCGGTCGCCATGGCGAAACGCGGATCGAACGGATCGGGCATGCCGCCCCACCAGTCGGTGCCGGTGCTGATACTGGCGTAGTCGCCGACGATCGACAGCGGCAAGGTGTACGGCACTCGATCGGCAGTGGCCAACGCGCCGTCGCTCCAGTTGCCGACGGTGTTGAAACCCCAGGCTTGCAGGCGATCGAGGGTATGGGTCACCCAGCGTTTCTGGTCGAACCCTTCGCCGCCATAAGTGCGCTGCAGGTTGGCGCCGTAGAAATCGAACCAACGCCCGGCAGCGAAGCCACGACCTTCGCCCGCACCATTGCCGGTGCGGTTATCGCCGCTGCCGTAGTACTTGTCGAAGGGTTCGCCGGCCTTTGGCAGCGCCGCGAACATCCACTCACGACCGGCCACGTAGGTCTGGCTGTTGTCCGGGGCCACGGTATTGACACCCAGGGAATAGAACGGATGGCCTTCCGGAGTCACCAGGTACCAGCGACCGTCGCGCTTTTCGGTGCGGAAAAAGCCACTGGCCTTGAACGCCGGCCCTTTGTTCCAGCCGCCGAACGTGTCCAATGCGGATTTATCACGCGCGGCCAGCCAGCCCTGCAGTTGGGTTTGTTCCTTTGCCGCAGCCGCCTTGAGCTGTTCGTCGCTGCTGACCTTTTCCGGCCAGCGCGCACGGGTGGACTGACCATAGGTATCCACCAGTTCGCTGTAGGCCGCCTTCAGCACCGGCTCACTGTCCTGCACACCAAAGCGCTCCAGCAGGATGCTTTGCGCGGCGTTGGGCTTGATCATCGACAGGGTCACCGAGACCACCTGGCTACGGTCGATCTCGCCAGCACTGCTGGCCAGCAACACGCGCTGGCCATCCACGGTGATCGGCATCGGCGGGCCGGCCTTCATGCCCTGGCTCAACGGCGAGCTGGCTTGCAGCGGGACCAGCAAGGTCTGGGCGGGGCCGGCCGGCAGGTCGATGCGGCTGACCAGGGTCTTGCCATCGCTGCTCTGCACCTTGACGTAGAGGGTCAGCGCCCAGTCCATGGCACTCTGGATACGCAGGCTCATGGCGCCGGACTGCGACCAGTCCCAGGCACCGGCCTGTGGGCTGAGCACCAGGCTCGGCTCGGCGGCCGGGTTGAAGGTGATGCGACGCAACACCTCGCCTTCGGGGGTTTGTTCGGCGTTGTATTGCGGCAGGCTGGCGTCCTGGGTCGCCACCTTGACCACATCGGCAGGCCGGACGAAGTTGAACAATGTCTGTTGCCCCGCGGGCGCGGCCATCAAGGGCGCAGTGAACAGCAGGGCAAAAAGGGCGGGCAGCGTGCGAATCATACGAACAAGGTTCTCCCAAACGGCCGGTAAATAGCCTGATGACATAAATCGATAGCAGTGAGATAGACCACGAAGTGGGCGAATTCGCCCACGATGGCTTAAGAAATTTCGCGCCGGAACGGCGGCAACGCATTCAGGATCGCCTTGCCGTAGCGCTGGGTCACCAGGCGGCGGTCGAGCAAGGTGATGGTGCCCCGGTCTTCCTCGGTACGCAGCAAGCGACCGCAGGCCTGCACCAGCTTCAAGGAAGCATCCGGCACCGAGATCTCCATGAACGGGTTACCGCCCCGCGCTTCGATCCATTCGGCCAATGCGGCCTCGACCGGATCATCCGGCACCGAGAACGGGATCTTGGCGATCACCACGTGTTCGCAGTAGGCACCGGGCAAGTCCACGCCTTCGGCAAAACTCGCCAGGCCGAACAGCACGCTGGAATCCCCGCCATCGACCCGCGCCTTGTGCTTGTTCAGGGTTTCCTGCTTGGACAGGTTGCCCTGGATAAACACCTGCTTGCGCCAGTCGCGGTCGAGGCCGTCGAACACGTCCTGCATCTGCTTGCGCGACGAGAACAACACCAGGGTGCCGCGCGAACCTTCCACCAGGGAGGGCAGGTCGCGAATGATCGCCGCGGTGTGCGCCGGTGCATCCCGTGGGTCGGCCTTGAGATCGGGCACCCGCAGTACACCGGCGTCGGCATGATGGAACGGGCTTGGCACCACCGCCGTGACGGCCTTTTTCGGCAGCCCCGCGCGCATGCGGAAGCGGTCGAAGGTGCCCAGGGCAGTCAGCGTGGCCGAGGTCACCAGGCAGCCGTACGCCACGTTCCACAGGTTGCGGCGCAGCATCTCGGCGGCGAGGATCGGGCTGGCGTTGACCTCGATATCAAACAACGCACCGCTTTCCGACAGGGTCAGCCAGCGGGCCATGGGCGGGTTGTCTTCGGGGTCTTCGACGGTAAAGGCCGTCCACAGCTCCCAGTTGCCCTGGGAACGGGACAACAGGCTGCCGAACAGCGGATACCATTCCTCTGCCTGGTTGCTGGCGATGCCGATGTTGACCTCACCGTCCATGCCTTCCTTGAGCAAGTCAGTCAGGCGGGTGAACAGGTCGGTAAGACGGGAAAAGCCTTTCTTCAGTTCGATGCCCATTTCGCGCATATGCTCGGGGATCATCCCACCGACAAAGCGGTGGCGCGGGCGCTCACGGCCTTCCACATCTTCACCGGGCTTGAAGTCGGCCACCTGCTCGCAGGCGCTGAACATGAACTGTTGCTGGGTCTTGATCTCCCGCGCCAGCTCCGGCACCTGCTCGATCAACTTGCCCAGATCGCCGGGCAGCGGGTGCTGGGCGAGCAATTTGGTCAGGTTCTTCGCGGTGGTTTCCAGCCAGTCGGCGGTGGAACGCAGGCGCGTGTAGTGGGCGAAGTGGCCGATAGCCTTGTCGGGCAGGTGATGGCCTTCGTCGAACACGTAAAGGGTGTCACGCGGGTCCGGCAACACGGCACCGCCGCCCAGGGCCAGGTCGGCCAGGACCATATCGTGGTTGGTAACGATCACGTCGACCTTGCCCATGCCTTCGCGAGCCTTGTAGAAGGCGCACTGGCCGAAGTTGGGGCAATGGCGGTTGGTGCACTGGCTGTGGTCGGTGGTCAGGCGTGCCCAGTCGGCATCTTCGAGGGCGGTGGGCCAGCTGTCGCGGTCGCCGTCCCATTTATTGCCGGCCAGTTTTTCGATCATGCTGGTAAACAGCTTCTGGCTGACCTCATCCACCTCGATCTTGAAGCCTTCTTCCTCGAACAGCGACGCCGTGGCGGTTTGCGCGTGGCCTTCCTGCAGCAGCACGTCGAGCTTGGACAGGCACATGTAGCGGCCACGGCCCTTGGCCAGGGCGAAGGTGAAGTTCAGGCCGCTGTTGCGCATCAGGTCGGGCAGGTCTTTGTAGACGATCTGCTCCTGCAGGGCGACGGTGGCAGTGGCGATCACCAGGCGCTTGCCGGCGGCCTTGGCGGTCGGGATCGCAGCCAGGCTGTAGGCCACGGTCTTGCCGGTACCGGTACCGGCTTCGACGGCCACGACGGCGGGCTCACCTTCGCGGCGGCCTTCGTCATCGGTGTCGATATCCCCGAGGACCTTGGCCACTTCGGCGATCATCAGGCGTTGGCCGTAGCGCGGTTTCAAGCTCTTGGCTTCGAGAAAACGCGTGTAGGCGCCCTGGATCGTGGTTTTGAGTTCAGTGCTGATCATGGATAGTCGGGCGCAAAAAACGCTGGATAAATTTTCAGTGGTTCGGATCGGCCGCTATCATACCCCGCTAATTAATCCCGCGCAGAACGGAGTACCACAATGACCGCGTTTAGCCTCGTTTACACCCTGCATGTATTGGCCGCCCTGATCTGGGTCGGCGGCATGTTTTTCGCCTGGATGATCCTGCGCCCAGCCGCTGTGGCGGCCCTTGAGGGCCCTGCCCGACTCAAGCTGTGGGCCAATGTGTTTCAACGTTTTTTCGTGTGGGTATGGGTGGCAGTGCTGGTTTTGCCGATCAGCGGCGTCGGCCTGCTGCACCTGCGCTTCAGCGGGTTTGAAAGCGCACCGCGCTATGTGCAGGTGATGATGGGTTTGTATCTGGTGATGACGGCGTTGTTTATCCGTATCCAGGCGCTGAAGTTTCCGCAACTGAAGGCGGCGGTGGCGGCTGAGGATTGGCCGGCGGGTGCGGCTGCACTGGGGCAGATTCGCAAGCTGGTGGGGATCAACCTGATCGTGGGGTTGGTGGTGGTGGCGATTGCATCGGCTCGGCCGATGTTCTGAGTACAGTCACAAGCTGCAAGCTCGAAGCTTGCAGCTCTTTAGAACTTAGAGCCGCTGAAGAGTCACGGTACCCGCAGGCCCAGATGGCCCCGGCTGCCCTTCCAACCCTGGCCGGCCCTTCTCGCCACCATCGGCGCGGTACACCAGGCAGCCTTTGGACTCCCCGCCTTTGCCCGGCTTGCCGGCCGTGCCGGCCAAACCTCCAGCACCGCCATCCACCCAGACCTTGATGTGTTCAGCCGGGAAGTCCTTCGGCAACTCCACGCGCACCTGTGCACCCGCCCCACCCGGCAGGCCATCGCCGCCGTTATCGCCATTGAAACCGCGCCCCGCCGAGCCCCAGGTGCACCCAGGATCCACGCCATTGGCGCCATCCAGCCCGGCATACCCTTGGGCACCGGCGCCGCCACGGGCATCCACCGAGAGTTCTTCAGCCGTCAGCGAGTTGATGCGCAAGGTCAGGTCACGCCCGGCCTTGGCCGGTTTTTCATGGGTGCCGGGAGCACCGCGCGAGGTGATCTGGCTGCCCTGCTCAAGTTGTGCATGCCGCACCTGCAATTGCAGCGCCGTATTGCCAGGAACAATTGCGATGCGTGCGTCGCGGCCCAGGTGCAGTTCATCCACCGTGACCTGGCTGATGGTGGCCGGAATCAGCAACGTGCCGTAGTCCGCCACGTCCAGGCGCTCCAGTTGCAACACGCTGGTGCTGGAGGGAAGGCGCATCAATGAGTTGGTTTCAACACTGACGCTTTGGGCCAGGGCAACGGGGCTGACCAACAGGGCCAACAGAAAAACCTTACGCATCATGGGGCTCCTGAATGTTTTCAAATTTTTCTTTGGACGCACAGTAACGACTTCTACAGGCGATTTGCCAGTGAAGGTTCAAAAAACTTGAGAGGGAGCGGTTCAAGCGAGGGTGGCCGGCAATGCCCCTGTGGATCCCACAGGGGCAAGGGCTGTCAGCGGTTGATCTGGATTTCCGTGCGGCGGTTCAGGGCGCGGCCTTCAGCGGTCTTGTTGTCGGCGACCGGATGGCTTTCGCCCGCCCCGGTGACAGATACAAAGGCACTGCGGGGCACCCCGGCGCCGATCAGGTAATCGGTGACCGAATGGGCACGTTTTTCCGAGAGTTTCTGGTTGTAGGCGTCTTTACCGACGCTGTCGGTGTGACCACTGACTCGTAGCTGGGCGCTCGGGGCTTCCTGTTTCAGGCGCGTGGCAATGGTGTCAAGTTTGGTTTTATCCGCCGCCGTCAACTTGGCCGAGTCGAACTGGAAGTGCACATCGCGGATCACGATGGTTTCTTCCTTGACCACGACCACCTCCTCGACCACCGCCGCCGGCGGTGCCGGTGGGCAACCATTGGCGTCAACCTGCACGCCTTTCGGGGTGCCCGGGCACTTGTCGCGGCTGTCCGGCACGCCATCGCCATCTTCGTCGCCATCGCCGTGCACCCAGCAATAGGCGCCGGCCATGCCGCCGACCAGCAACGCGCCATAGCCTGCGTAGGCCGAGCTTTCAGTCGCACCGATCGCTGCACCGGTCACACCGCCGACAGCGGCACAGGTAGGCCAATCGGTTTTTTGCAAGCCTGCGCAACCTGTCAATACTCCGGTTAGCAGAACCAAGGGTAGAGCTGTCCGCATGATGCTCATCTGACTTTCTCCTGAGGGGATCGGCGGGGGCCGATGGGTGGAGTAAAGACCGCTCTTTTCAACTGCGCCACTACGCCAAGCCCCCCGTATTCATTGGGGATCGTCGCCCACGTAGGACTTTTCGCAGCCACCCGCTCTAGGCCCGCACGCTCAGCCGCGCTAGTCTCTAGGGTCCTGATGTGAGGATCTCTGATGACCGCTGGTATTTCTGCCCGTACTCCCCAGCAAGCGCTGGCCGCCTTGCTCGATCTGCACCAGCCCAAACGCCTGTTGCTGTTGGGTGCCAGCCAGTTCCCGGCGCTGGACGCCTTTAAGGACGCACACCCTGACACCCAGGTGTTCTGCGCCGCGCCAGGGCCATTGCCGCAAGCACTGGCGGCCCAACGGTTTGACCTGGCGCTGGTGGTCGATTGCCTCGAGCACCTGCCAAAACCCCAAGGCCTGACCTTGCTCGGCGGCATCCGCAACCTCAACGCCAGCCGCATTGCGGTGCTGGTGGACCTGGGCGCCTGCGGCTGGAAGGAAACCGACTTCTTCTCCCTGGCGCTGCAGGCCGGCGAGCGTTTCCAGCGCGATGAGCAGGTGCTGACGCTGTTTACCTACGATCTGCTTGACTATAAACAGGTGCCGGACTGGCTCAACGCCCGTTTCTGGGCCAACCCGGAAAACTTCGGAAAGTATTGGTGGTAATTAATGAGTACATCCATTTGCCCCTGCGGCAGTGGCAACCTGCTGGATGCCTGCTGCGGCCATTATCACGCCGGGCACCCGGCACCCTGCGCCAGCGCCCTGATGCGTTCACGCTACAGCGCCTATGTGCTGGGCCTGGTGGACTATCTGGTCGCCACCACTTTGCCCGCGCAACAGGCTGGCCTGGACCGTGAGGCCATCGGCGCCTGGAGCGCCCAGAGCACCTGGCTCGGCCTGGAGGTTGAAAGCTCCGAAGTGTTCGGCGGCCAGCCGGAACACGCCTTCGTGACCTTCACCGCACGCTGGCATGACAGCACCGGCGAACATAGCCACCGCGAGCAGTCTTCTTTCGTACAGAATGAAGGGCGCTGGTACTTCATCGACCCCACGGTGGAAGTGAAAACCGGACGCAACGATGCGTGCCTGTGCGGCAGTGGGCAAAAATTCAAGAAGTGTTGTTCCAGCTATCTCTAACCACAGGACTCACGCCATGCTTCGGATCTACAGCTTGATGCTGGCGTTAACCTTCGGCCTGACCGGTTGCGCCTCCTGGTTCGAAGACGATTCGCCCCCGCCCCACGTTTCCCTGGTGAAAGTCGAAGTGGTGCGGGCCAAGCTGCTGGAGCAGAAATTCAAGCTGTACTTTCGCGTGGATAACCGCGACGACTCGGACCTGACCGTGCGTGGGCTGATCTACAAGGTCACCCTGGATGACTTTGTGCTCACCGAAGGCGAGTCCAATGAATGGCTGACGGTACCGCCCAAGGGCCATGCATTTTTCAAGGTGTCGGTGCGCACCAACCTCTGGCCGCAGATCCGCGACGTGGTGCAGATGCTGAAAAAACCCGACCAGCCTGTGCCGTATCGTCTGGAGGGTGAACTGAAAACCGGATTATTCATCGGTTATGACGTGCAGGTGAACCACAATGGCGAGATAATACCCGGCGATTTTATTCCGGAGCGACATCGATGACTCAGCAACCCCATGTCCATGGTCCTGACTGCAACCATGATCATGATCACCATGATCACGACCACGGCCATGTCCACGGCCCGAACTGCGGCCACGCTCACCAGGAGCCGGTGCGCAATGCGTTGAAGGACGTTGGCCGCAACGATCCTTGCCCGTGCGGCAGTGAGAAGAAATTCAAGAAGTGCCACGGCGCGTAAATCGCGCTGAGGGCCCACGTGTGTGTGAGGGAGTTCGCTCCCTTCCACAGCTGCATCGCATTCCAAATCGAAAGCGTCTAAGGGTAGACGCAAATGTTTGATTGAATTTCCACCCTCCCACCTTTACCTATACCTACAGGCATTCGCTCAAGCATCACCACTTTTGGAGAGCTTCATGATCGACCTGTATTACTGGACCACCCCCAACGGTCACAAAGTATCGCTGTTCCTGGAAGAAGCCGGTCTGCCCTACAACGTGCACCCGATCAACATCGGCCAGGGCGACCAGTTCAAGCCGGACTTCCTGAAGATTGCCCCCAACAACCGCATCCCGGCGATCGTCGATCAGAACCCGAGCGACGGCGGCGCGCCGATCTCGCTGTTTGAATCCGGCGCGATCCTGCTGTACCTCGCGGAAAAAACCGGCCAATTCATTCCAAAAGACCTGCGCGGTCGCCAGGAAGCCCTGCAATGGTTGTTCTGGCAAATGGGCGGACTCGGGCCGATGGCGGGTCAGAACCATCATTTCAGCCAGTTCGCACCGGAGAAAATCCCCTACGCGATCAAGCGCTACGTAGATGAAACCGCCCGTCTGTACGGTGTGCTGGACCGACGTCTGGCGGACCGTGCGTTCGTGGCGGGTGAGGACTACAGCATTGCCGATATGGCGATCTATCCGTGGATCGTTTCCCACAAATGGCAGAGCCAGCGCCTGGAAGATTTCCCACACGTTCATCGCTGGTTCAATAGCATCAAGGAACGGCCAGCGACGGTTCGGGCGTATGAATTAGTCCAAAAGGTCAATCCGCCTGAATCCTGACCTGAAGTCGTGCGCGGTCAACAGGTGGGAGGGGCGGTGCGACTCAAGATCTAACGCTTTACCCAAACTCCTGCTTGCGTCGTTTCACCGCGCTCACTAACGTAGCGCCTTTACTGACGCTACCCCCCGCAGGAGCTTTGCCATGGCCTCGCCAGCCCTCTCACATTTTCTTCCCCGGTTCGGCGTTGCCGCGGCAGTGGCCAGTGCATTAAGCCTGGCCGGTTGCCAGCTCCAGAGCACCCAGGAGACCCTGCCGCCAGTGGCCGGCGTACAGCCGATCAAGGGCCTCGCACAGAATGTTTCGATACGCCGCAACGCCCAGGGCATGCCGCTGATCGAAAGCAACACTTTCCACGACGCGCTGTTCAGCCTCGGTTATGTACACGCCAGTGACCGTATCACCCAGATGGTCAGCCTGCGCCTGCTGGCCCAGGGCCGTTTGGCGGAAATGTCCGGGCCTGAGGTGCTGGATGTGGACCGCTTCATGCGCGCGGTCAACCTGAAAAAAAGCGCCGGCGAGCTGTACAACGCCTCGTCTCCGCGTCTCAAGCGCTTCTTCGAAGTGTATGCCCGTGGCGTCAACGCCTACCTGTTCCGCTACCGCGACAAGCTGCCGCCGGACCTGGCCCAGACCGGCTACAAGCCTGAGTACTGGAAGCCGGAGGATTCGGCGCTGCTGTTCTGCCTGCTGAATTTCAGCGAGTCGGCCAACCTGCAGGAAGAGCTGGCGTCGTTGCTGCTGGCGCAAAAGGTCGGCGTGGACAAACTCGCCTGGCTGACACCGAGCGCGCCGGATGAGCCGATCCCCCTGGCCGAGGCCGAGAAACTCAAGGGC
Source organism: Pseudomonas sp. NFX5 (assembly GCF_049132125.1). Classification (NCBI taxonomy): domain Bacteria; kingdom Pseudomonadati; phylum Pseudomonadota; class Gammaproteobacteria; order Pseudomonadales; family Pseudomonadaceae; genus Pseudomonas; species Pseudomonas sp. NFX5. The sequence continues at coordinate 1,821 of NZ_JAFMZG010000031.1, read as the reverse complement.
GTGAACCTCAGCCAGATCACCGGCCTGGCCGGGCTGGACGCGGTCAGCCAGCAATTGAGCAGCCTCAACTCGCTGGCGGTTACCACGTCGAGCAATTGGGCCATCGGCCCGCAACGCAGCCGCAGCGGCAAGAGCCTGCTGGCAGGCGACCTCGCCGCCCAGCCGCAAGCACCCTCGCCGTGGAACTACGTGCAGATTCGCGCACCGAAATACCAGGCCGTCGGCGCCTCGATTGCCGGCCTGCCGACCCTGTTGTCCGGTTTCAACGGCAACGTGGCGTGGAGCATGAGCACGGTCAAGGGCGATACCCAGGACCTGTTCCTGGAGAAGATCAAACGCCAGGGCAGCGCGTTGTACTACGAGAACAACGGAAAATGGCTGCCGGCAGCGGTGCGTAATGAAACCTTCTTCGTCAAGGGTCAACGCTCGATTCGCGAAGTGGTGTACGAAACCCGCCACGGTGCCCTGCTCAACAGCAGCCAGGCCCTGACCAGCGGTTTTGGCCTGGCCCTGCAAACCGCCGACTTCAAGGATGACAAGAGCCTCGACGCATTCTTCGACCTGTCCCGCGCGCAAAACGCCGGCAAGGCCTCGGACGCAACCCGCAACATTCGCGCCATTGCCTTGAACATGGTCTTCGCTGACGCCGGCAGCATTGGCTGGCAGGTCACCGGCCGCTTCCCCAACCGCCGCGAAGGCGAAGGCCTGCTGCCCTCGCCCGGCTGGGATACGCGCTTTGACTGGGACGGTTACGCCGACGCGATGCTGCACCCCTATGACCAGGACCCGGCCCAAGGCTGGATCGGCACCGCCAACCAACGCACCGCGCCGCGCGGCTACGGCATGCAGTTATCCAACTCCTGGGATGCGCCGGAGCGCAGCGAGCGCCTGGCGCAACTGGCCAATGCGGGCAAGCACGACAGCCGCAGCATGATCGCCATGCAATACGACCAGACCACCACCTTTGCCGCCAAGCTCAAGACCATGTTCCAGGCGCCGGGTATGGCCCAGCCCTTGAAGCAGGCGATTGATGCGCTGCCAGCCCCCGAGCAGGCCAAGGCGCGGGAAGCACTGAAGCGCCTGATGGCGTTCGATGGTCGCCTGGTATCGACGTCCGCCGACGCGGCGCTCTACGAACTGTTCCTGCAGGAAAGCACCCGGCAGATCTTCCTCGACGAACTGGGGCCGGAAAACAGTGACAGCTGGAAAGCCTTTGTCAGCAACGCCAACCTGTCCTATGCCGCCCAGGCCGACCACCTGCTGGGCCGCGAAGACAGCCCGTTCTGGGACGACGTGCGCACCGCGCAAAAAGAAGACAAACCCGCCATCCTCGCCCGCAGCCTGGCCGCCGCGATCACCGCCGGCGAGAGCCAACTGGGTGCTGACCACAAGGCCTGGCAGTGGGGCAAGCTGCACAGCACCACCTGGAAAAACACCAGTGGCCAAGTGATTCGCGGCCCGCTGGCGTCCGGTGGCGACCACAACACCTTGAACCCGGCGCCGTACAGCTGGGGCCAGGACTTCAACACCACCCAGGTGCCGGCGCTGCGCATGATCGTCGACTTCGGCCAGCTGGAGCCGATGATGGGCCAGGGTGGCATCGGCCAATCCGGCAACCCGGCCAGCCCGAACTACGCCAATGGCATCGACCCGTCGCTCAAGGCGCAATACCTGAGCTTCCCGATGCAGCCGCAGAACTTCGAGAAAGTATATGGGAAGGCCAGGTTGACCCTGACCCCAGGCAAGTGACCTGACTTCAACCTGGTGAAACCGGATCCAAATGTGGGAGGGGGCGTTCCCCCCATAAAGGTTTTTAAATGA